>JAVTWI010000303.1:0-4919 GCA_032229845.1 Rhabdaerophilum sp. | reverse complement strand
GAAGGGCTCGAAGCGATGATCCGCGTCGCCGCCCCCTCCCCCCAGGCACGCGACGGCTTCATCCGCGCCTTCGACGAAAAGGGCCGTCAGTTGGGCGAGGCAACCTTCCGGCTCGATGCCGGACAGCCCGAGAGCCAGAGCCGGCTTGCGATGCCGATCGAACTGACCAACGACATCGCCCGCATCGAGATCGCCAACGAGAAAAGCGCCGGCGCCGTGCAATTGCTCGATGCAGCGCATCGCCGCCGGCGCGTCGCGCTCGTCACCGGCGAGACCTCCGACACCGCCCAGCCGCTCGTTTCCGCGCGCTATTTCGTGACGCAGGCGCTCAAACCCTATTCCGACCTGCGCGAACCGCCGCGCGGCATCAACGATCCCATCGCCCGTGTGCTGGAGGAACGGCCGGATGTCCTTGTCCTTGTCGATATCGGCACGGTCGCGGGCGAAAGCGCCGCCGCGATCACCCGTTTCGTCGAGAATGGCGGCATGCTGATCCGCTTCGCCGGACCCGGCCTCGCGGCGGCTTCCGACGACCTGTTGCCGGTCCGGCTCCGGCGCGGCGGGCGCATTCTCGGCGGCGCCCTGTCCTGGGACAAGCCGCGCAAGCTGGGCGCATTTCCGGAGGATTCGCCCTTCGCCGGCCTTACGACCGGCAACGACATCCGCGTCGAACGGCAGGTCCTCGCCGAACCGGACGCGGAACTGAGCCGCGCGAGCTGGGCAGTGCTGGAGGATGGCACCCCGCTCGTCACCGGCGCTGCGCGGGGCAAGGGGCAGATTGTGCTGTTCCACGTCACCGGCGATACGAACTGGTCGAACCTGCCGCTCTCTGGCACCTTCGTCGAGATGCTGCGCCGGACACTGCTGCTTGCCCGCAGCCAGAACCGGCTTGTCGAACCTGCGGCCGGCGAAGCGGCGGCAAAACTGGCGCCGCGCCTCGTGCTCGACGGGTTCGGCGCGCTGTCCGCGGCGACACGCACGGCCCAACCGGTCGATTCCCGTTTCACCGGTCCGGCCGACGCCGATCACCCACCCGGTTTTTATGGCCCGGCGGAAGCGAGCCTCGCCGTCAATGCCCTGACGACCAGCGTCAAGCTCGCGCCGATCCGGTTCGGCGGAGCAACTGTCACGGCCCTGCGTCCCTCGCAACTCGTCGATTTCCGGCCGTGGCTGATGATCCTTGCCGCGTTGCTCGTGGTCGCCGACAGTCTCGCCATGGCGGTTCTGGGCGGCGCCTTCTCGCGCTGGAGCGCGACGTTGACCTCGCGCCGGGCCGTCGCGTCCATGCTGCTGGCCGGAGTGGCGTTGGCGATTATCGCGTTGCCGCCTCGGGCGGAAGCCCAGCAGGGGCGGGAATTGCCGCCCATCCGGCAGGAAGACATCCGGTCGAGCCTCCGCCCGCGCCTCGCCTATGTCGTCACCGGCAACCCGGGCGTCGACGAGGCCAGCCGCGCCGGCCTCTTCGGCCTCAGTCGCATCCTCGCCGAGCGCACCTCGCTGCAGCTCGACGAGCCCATCGGCCTCGATCCCGCGCGTGACGAACTGGTCTTCTATTCGATGATTTACTGGCCGATGGTCGCCAACCAGCCAACACCGCCGGAGCGCGCGGTCCGCGCCATCGACGCCTACATGAAAACCGGCGGCACGGTCATCTTCGACACGCGCGACGCCTTCGTCCAGCGCCCCGGCGGCGCGCCGACGCCCGAGACCCGCGCCCTGCGCGCGATGCTGGCCTCGCTCAGCGTTCCGGCGCTGGAACCGATCCCGCAGGATCATGTCCTGACCAAGACCTTCTACCTCCTCAACCGCTTCGTCGGCCGCTACGCCGCCGGCGACAGCTGGGTCGAGGCGCTGGCGGGTTCGAAAAACGACGCCAAGGTGCCGGCCCGTGCCGGCGATCGTGTCTCGCCGATCGTCATCACCTCCAACGATCTCGCCGCCGCCTGGGCGATGGACCGGCTCGGCAATCCGCTGTTTCCGTTGGTGCCCGGCGAGCCGCGCCAGCGCGAACTTGCCTATCGCACCGGGGTCAACCTCGTGATGTACGTCTTCACGGGGAACTACAAGGCGGATCAGGTGCACGTGCCGGCCCTTCTCGAAAGGCTCGGGCAATGAATGCGGACCGGTTGACGCTTGATCTATCCCCGTTCCTGCCCTGGCCATGGCTCGCGGCGCTGGCCGCCCTCGGGCTGCTGGCGACCGGCTATCTGCTCTGGCGCGGCCGTCGCGGCGCCTGGCTTCGCCTTGCCGCGCTGGCGCTCGTCATTGCCGGGCTCGCCGATCCCCGGCTCGTCAACGAGAAGCGCGATCCGCTGCCGGATGTCGTCGCCGTCGCCGTCGACCGTTCCGGCTCGCAGACCATCGGCAATCGCATGCGCGAGACCGACGAGGCCCTGCGCGAACTGGCCGATCGCATCCGTCAACGGCCGAACACCGAACTGCGGGTGATCGACGTTTTCGACCGTGACGGCACCGCTGACGGCACGCGGCTGTTCGAGGCCATCACCAACGCGACGCGGGATGTGCCCAAGGATCGGCTGGCCGGCGTGATCGCGATCACGGACGGCGTCGTTCACGACGTGCCCGCCGACAAGGGCCGGCTCTCCTTCACCGCCCCGTTCCATGCGCTCGTCACCGGCCGCGCCGGCGAGTTCGACCGACGCATCGAGCTTGTCGAGGCCCCGCGCTTCGGCATCGTCGGCAAGGATATCACTGCCATCGTCCGGGTCGAGAGCCAGGGGCGCCCGGAGGGCCCCGTCCGGCTCAGCATCCGCCAGAACGGCGAACTGCTCTCGACCCGCAATGTCATTCCGGGCCGCCCGGTCAGCCTGCCGCTGCGCGTCGACCGCGCCGGGATGAACCTGTTCGAACTCGTGATCGACACCGCGCCCGGCGAATTGACCGCGCTCAATAACACCCTTGCGCTGCCGATCGAGGGCGTGCGCGAAAAGCTGCGCGTTCTGCTCGTTTCCGGCGAGCCCCATGCCGGCGAGCGCACCTGGCGCAACCTGCTCAAGGCCGATCCCAATGTCGACCTCGTCCATTTCACCATTCTCCGCCCACCCGAGAAACAGGACGGCACGCCGACCAACGAACTTTCGCTGATTGCCTTCCCGACGCGCGAACTCTTCGTCACCAAGATCAAGGAGTTCGATCTCATCATCTTCGATCGCTATTCCAACCAGACCTTCCTGCCGACACTCTATTTCGAGAATATGGTGCGCTACGTGCAGGAAGGCGGTGCAATCCTCTTCGCCGTCGGCCCGGAAATCACCGCGCGGTCCGGGCTTCTCTCGACACCGCTGCGCGAGATCATGCCGGCTGAGCCGACCGGGGCGATCATCGAACGGGCGTACCGCGCGGAGGTGACCGACCTCGGCCGCCGCCATCCCGTCACCCGGAACCTCGAGGGCGCGGGCGCGCCGCAGGCCGGTGCCAGTTGGTCGCCGTGGTTCCGTCAGATCGCGGCCCGCTCGCGTGATGGGCAGGGTCTGCTGCAGGGCGTCAACAACCTGCCGCTGCTCGAACTCAGGCGCGAGGGCAAGGGCCGCGTCGGCCTGTTCCTCTCCGATCACGTCTGGCTCTGGGCGCGCGGCTACATGGGCGGCGGGCCTTATCTCGACCTATTGCGCCGCCTCTCGCACTGGCTGATGAAGGAGCCGGAACTGGAGGAGGAGGCGCTGCGCCTCTCGGTGAGCGGCGGCAAGATCGTGGTCGAGCGCCGCACCATCGGCGGTCCGCCGGGCGATACTGTCCTCACCGAACCGGCCGGCGAGAAGCTGCCGCTGACGCTCACCGAGGCCGAACCCGGCATCTGGCGGGCCGAGATCGCCATCCGCCGCGCCGGGCTCTACCGCGCCGAGAATGGTGGTCTTGTCGCCTTCGTCAACGCCGGCCAGCCGAACCCGCGTGAATTCCGGCAGGTGGTCTCGACGCTCGACGATCTCGCGCCGGTGGCGGAAATGTCTGGCGGATCGGTGCGGCGCATCTATGCCGGGGGGCAACTCGAATTGCCGAGCCTCGTCGACATCCGCGCCGGCAGCCGCTTCGCGGGGGCGAACTACATCGGCCTTCGCCCCACGGAGGCGTCGGTGCTGCGCGGCGTCACGGTCACGCCGCTCGGCATCGGCCTGATCGGCCTCGGCCTGCTACTGATCCCGCTGATCGGCGCCTGGTTCGCCGAAGGCGCGCGCCGCCGTCGCGCACAGGGCTGAATTCAGCCGCCGCGCACCTCTCCGGAAATCGCCGCCAGCGCGCCGGGCTTGAGTTCGAGCGCGAGCAGCCGCATCGGGTCGACCGGCCCCGGCAGCCGGATCCGGCCCGGCGGCACGCGCTTGTAGCCGTGCCGGCCGTAATAGGGCTCATCGCCGACGAGGATGATGAGGTCGGCGCCGATCGCGCGCGCCGCATGGGCGCAGCGTTCCAGCAGCGCCCGGCCGATGCCGCGCCCCTCGAACGAGGGATCGACCGTCAGCGGCCCCAGCATGAAGGCGCGATGCTCGCCGATGTGGATCGGCGTCAGTTGCACAGCCGCGATCAGCAGCGAGCCGATATGCGCGACGTAGGCAAGACCGGGCGCGGCGCTGGCCTGCTCGCGGATGCGGAACGCCGTTCGCGCGAAGCGCCCCGGCCCGAAGGCGCGGGCATGCAACCGCTCGACGGCCTCGGCATCTTCCGGCCGTTGCGCCTCTATCGTGAAGTGGAGTTCGGACATAACGCCCCGCAGGGATACGACAATCGGGACCGATCAATATCGCCCCCGCGCGAAAGATCAATGCGCGAGATGGCCCGTTCGGATCACCAGTAGGGATCGACGGCGCATCGTCCGGCGATCTCGTCGAGCCGTCGCCGCATGCCGGGCGTCGTCTCCTCCGGCAGCCGGTCCAGCGGATGGAAGTCGCACTCGACAATCTCGCGAT
>JAVTWI010000302.1:26018-31362 GCA_032229845.1 Rhabdaerophilum sp. | reverse complement strand
GCCCGGCCGAAGCCGGGCGCTGCGTTCGAACGATGTGGGCGGTGTTACTCGGCCGGCTGTCCGATAGCATGGGGCGACAGGCGTCCCTTGGCCATCTCTTCCTTCACCCACAGCGAGTGGTGCTCCTTGGCCCAGTTGAGATCGACCTCGCCGGAGCCCATCGCGTCGAAGGCGCCTTCCATGCCGACGGAGCCGATGTAGATGTGCCCGATGATCAGAGCCGTCATCAGGAAGGCAACCGTGCCATGCAGGATGGAGTGGAACTGCACTTCCGCGATCCCCTCCACCGTCGGGAACAGGAGGTGCCATCCCGAGATCGACATCAGCACACCGCCGACGACAACGCTCCAGAAAACAATCTTCTGGCCGCCGTTGAAACGGCGCGCCGGTGGATGGCTACCCTTGGAGAGGAGACCACCGGCCGCAGCGAACCACTTAACATCGACAAGGCTCGGAATGTTGTCCTTCACCCAGATGATGAACGTGAGCGCGACGCCGACCATGAAGGCGAAGCCGACGTAGTTGTGAATGACCTTGGCGAAGGCCGCCCAGGCGGCGAACCCCTCTGCGCCGAGGACGGGCGCGATGAGCTTCTTGCCGAAGGTGACATTGGCGCCGGTTAGCGCCAGCGTCAGGAAGCTCAGCGCCGTCAGCCAGTGCACGAAGCGATCGATCGCACCGAAGCGCAGGATCTTCATCGTCGAGGGACCGGCGTCGATGCGGATCTTCCCGCGCACGAGATAGAACAGAATGAGCAGCGCGAGCACGCCGAGAACGGCGATCGAACCGATCTTCGGCAGCGTCTCCTGATTGTAGGCGCGCCAGTCACGCCCCGGCTGAATGAGATTGCCTGCTGCCTTGTTCGGGATCGAGACCCGCCCGGACATCGTCTGATCCGGCTTGAGCGCCTGAAGGAGCTTGGATTCCTTCATCGCTTCGGCCGTCGGATTGACCTGGGCGTAGACCGGCGTGGATGCCGAAAAAAGCGCCACGACAAGTGCGAAAAGCCCGGTGCGGAGCCACTTGGAGAGCATCGAATTCAAGTCGGCCTCCCTTTTCTTCCCTGCGAATGATCGAAGACGGGCGCTTCGCCCGCCGGTTGAACCGTGCCGGTGACGACGCCTCAGATGGCGATCGTCTCCTTGTAAGCGACCTGCCAGCCCCAGGCACCCGAGCCATAGCCGCGCTTGGCGACGCGCTCCTTGTAGATCTGGGCGATGATGTCGCTGTCGCCGGCAAGAAGCGCCTTGGTCGAGCACATCTCGGCGCAGAGCGGAAGCTTGCCCTCGGCGAGGCGGTTGCGGCCGTACTTGTCGAGTTCGGCCTGGCTGCCGTCCACTTCCGGTCCGCCGGCGCAATAGGTGCACTTGTCCATTTTGCCGCGCGAACCGAAGTTCGAGGTCTTCGGATATTGCGGCGCGCCGAACGGGCAGGCGTAGAAGCAATAGCCGCAGCCGATGCACAGGTCCTTGTTGTGCAGCACCACCGCATCGGCCGTGGTGTAGAAGCAGTTCACCGGGCAGACGGAGGCGCAGGGTGCATCCGTGCAATGCATGCAGGCCATCGAGACCGAACGTTCGCCGGGCTTGCCGTCATTGAGCGTGACGACGCGCCGGCGATTGATGCCCCAGGGCACCTCGTGTTCGTTCTTGCAGGCCGTGACGCAGGCGTTGCATTCGATGCAGCGATCCGCGTCGCAAAGGAATTTCAAACGAGCCATTTCTCAACTCCTCCTTACGCCGCGCGAATCTGGCAGAGCGTGACCTTGCCTTCGTGCATGCCCGTCACCGGGTCATAGCCGTAGGTGGTCACCGTGTTGACGCTTTCGCCGAGCACGATCGGGTCGGCGCCCTTCGGGTATTTCGAACGCTGATCCTCGCCCTGATACCAGCCGGCGAAGTGGAACGGCATCCAGGCGACGCCCTTGCCGACACGCTCTGTGACGAGCGCCTTGACCTTGGCCTTTGCGCTGTTTTCCGGGCCGAACACCCAGACCCAACCGCCGTCCTTGATGCCGCGATCCGCCGCATCCGCCGGATTGATCTCGACGAACATGTCCTGCTGCAATTCCGCGAGCCACGGGTTGGAGCGGGTTTCCTCGCCACCACCCTCGTATTCGACGAGACGGCCAGAGGAGAGGATGATCGGGAACTCCTTGGCGATCCCCTTGTCCACCGCGCCCTTCTGCACCGTGAAGCCGATGTTCGGCAGGCGGAAGTGCTTGAAGTCCGGCCGCGTCGGATACTGAGCTACGAGATCGGTGCGCGGCGAATAGATCGGTTCGCGATGAACCGGGACCGGGTCCGGCAGGTTCCACGCATTGGCGCGGGCCTTGCCGTTGCCGTAGGGGATACAGCCATGCTCGAGCGCGACACGCTGGATGCCGCCCGAAAGGTCGGTCGACCACGAAATGCCGTCCGCCGCGTTGCCGCCGATCTTCTCGATCGTCGCCCGTTCCGTTTCGGTCAGGTCCTTGTCCCAGCCGAGCTTCTTGAGCACGCCGTAGGTGAACTGCGGATAGCCGTCCTTGATCTCGGAACCGACGGAGTAGGACCCTTCCGAGAGCAGCGTGACCTTGCGGGTCGTGCCGTCCGGCAGTTTCTCCTCGCGTTCGAGACCGAAGCGGGCGCGGAAGGTGCCGCCACCATCCTTGACGTGAAGGTTGGTGTTGTAGAGCTGATGCGTACCGGGGTGGCGATATTCCGGCGTGCCCCAGCACGGCCACGGCAGGCCGTAGTAGTCGCCGGCGATCTCGGCCGGCGCATCCTTGGGGGCACGCAGGCTGACGAGATCGAACTTGCCCTGGTTCGCCATATGCGCCTTGAGGCGCTCCGGCGATTGGCCGCAATAGCCGGTGGACCAGCCGCCGCGATTGATCTCGCGCAGCACCGATTCGGCCTCCGGCTCCATGCCGAACTTGCCCTTCACCATCTTGATGTTCTTGAACATCTTGTCGGCGAAGCCGAGCTTCTCGGCGAACTTGTACATCACCCAGTAATCGGTCGCGCTTTCGAAGATCGGCTCCACAACCTTCTCGCCCCACTGGATCGAGCGGTTGGACGCCGTGCGCGAGCCGTCGCATTCGAACTGGGTGCAGATCGGCAGCAGATAGGTGCCGTTCTTGCGGCCCGAGATCGCCGCGAAGGTCGTCGGATGCGGATCGCAGACGACGAGGAGATCGAGCGCTTCGATGCCCTTCACCATGTCCGGCATGCGCGGCACGGTGTTGCCGCCGTGGCCCATGACGAAGATGCCCTTGATGTTGTCGCGCTGCTGCACCTGATCCTTCGGCAAGGTGGCCGCGTCGAACCAGCGCGTGGAGGGAATGCCCGCCACGCCCATCATCGAGGTCTCCTTGCCGTCCGGCGCCTTCACCGTGTCGAAGCGGGACTTGAACCATTCGAAATCGGTTTCCCAGACGCGGGACCAATGCTTCCAGGCGCCGTCGTCGAGGCCGTAGTAGAGCGGCAGCGTGCCGATATCGACGCCAAGGTCAGTCGCGCCCTGCACGTTGCAGTGGCCGCGGAAGATGTTGGCGCCGACGCCGGTACCACCGACGTTACCGGTCGCCAGCAGCAGGATGCAGAAGGCGCGGACGTTCGCGGTGCCGATCGTGTGCTGGGTCGCGCCCATGCACCAGATGAAGGTCGAGGGCTTCTCGGTCGCAAACTGCTTGGCGACCTTCTCAAGCTGCGCGCCCGGAATGCCCGTCACCTTCTCGACGAGTTCCGGCGTCCACTTCTCGACCTCCTTGCGGACGTCGTCCATGCCGTAGACGCGCTGGGCGATGTATTGCTTGTCTTCCCAGCCGTTCTTGAAGATGTGGTGCAGCATGCCCCAGATCACCGGGATGTCCGTGCCCGAGCGGAAGCGGACGTATTCGGTCGCGTGCGCGGCCGTGCGGGTCATGCGCGGATCGATGACGATCACGTTGGCGCGGTTGGTCTCCTTGCCCGTCAGGATGTGCTGGAGCGAGACCGGATGCGCTTCCGCCGCGTTCGAACCCATGAAGATCACGGTCTTGGCGTTGCGGATGTCATTGTAGGAGTTGGTCTGCGCGCCGTAGCCCCAGGTGTTGGCGACGCCGGCCACCGTGGTCGAGTGGCAGATACGGGCCTGATGGTCGACGTTGTTGGTGCCCCAGTAGGCCGCGAACTTGCGGAACAGATAGGCGCCCTCGTTCGAGAACTTGGCCGAACCGAGATACCAGACCGACTCGGGGCCGGACTTCTCGCGGATCTCCATCATCTTCTTGGAAATCTCGTCGAAAGCCACATCCCAGGAGATGCGCTGCCACTCGCCGTTGACGAGCTTCATCGGATATTTCAGCCGCCGTTCGCCCTTGACGAGCTCGCGCACGGAAGCGCCCTTCGCGCAGTGCGTGCCGCGATTGATCGGGCTGTCCCAGGACGGCTCCTGCCCGACCCAGACGCCTTCCTGGACCTCGGCGGTCACCGTGCAACCCACCGAGCAATGGGTGCAGATGTTCTTCTTCACGCTGACCGGCTTGCCCGGCACCGGCATGTTGGCCTTGGCCTCGCGCACCGCGGAGAACGACAGCGAACCGATCGCGGCCAGGCCACCTGCGGCCAGCCCCGAACGGCGGAGGAAGGCGCGGCGGTCGAGCCGCTCCGCACCGGTGGCCGCGAGTGCGGCGAGAACGGAGCCGCGCGCACCCTGCGCACCGCGAGCCCCCTGAACATCCCTGCGCTTGATCAGCATGGTGTTTTCCTCGGATCAGTAACGGTTGGTCGCGTAGTATTTCTTGACGTGGTCGGTTTCCTTGTACCGCGCCTTCTTCTGCTCGGCCTCGGATTCCGTCGCAGCGGCGGGCGCAACGGTCGCGCCGGCGCCGGCGGCAGCTGCGGAAGCGCCGACAAGGCCGGCCCTCAGAAATCCGCGGCGCGAACGGTCGACGGTTTCGGTCGCCTGTTCCTTCTTGGTGCTCATGCCTCTGCTCCTTGCATTGCGTCCTGCGCCGGCGAACCGGCCTCGATATCCGCATCAAGCGCGAAGGCCTCGCGCTCGATGCCCAGAAATTCCAGCCCCAGACGGGCGACGGAACGATAGAAAACCGCCGTCTCCGATTTCTCGACATCCGCGAAAAACCGCTCGGCCCAAGGCTCGATATGACGGGTGAAGAACCGCTTCTCTTCCTCCGCCTCGGCGGGGAAACGGCGCATGATGATCCCGGCCATCGCCTCCAGCAGGAACCCGATGTGATCCTCCGGTTCGCTCAGGCCCTCGCCGCGCTCGATGCCGAGGCGGCGCATGTCCTGTCGGGCGCGGACCAGCGGGCGCTCGTAGAGGAATCCGGTGATGTAATAGGAGGCGTAGGGCAGGA
>JAVTWI010000302.1:0-25918 GCA_032229845.1 Rhabdaerophilum sp. | reverse complement strand
ACGGCAGTCGCCGTCTCGACGGCGAGAACCCGCTCCGCCGGAACACGGGACCAGACCGAAATCGAGGGCTGGGCAATCCCAAGCATGCGCGCGAGGGCGGAAATGCCGCCTGCCGCCCGGATCGCTTCCTGAAGCCCCGCGTCTCTCATCCCGTCCAAACCTGCGCGGGCTCGCCGGCCCGTCTTTTAAATTGGAATAATGCGAAACTATAGGAGGCAACTATGGGCTGGCAAGTGAATTCGGTATTCAGTTCGGCAGCGCACCGCCATGCCGCCGGTTTCGCTGCGAATTTGCGAATTGTTCTGCAATTTCAGTTTGTTGATTTTGCAGTGCAGCATCAGAGTCGGTTCTATCTTCTGTCGCCGAATCGTCCGGGACGGCTTCTTCCGCCGAAATCTCGTCGTCCGTGCCGACGCCGCTCGCCACGGTGTTTTCCGGCGCCGGCGCGGGCGGCGATTCCTCTCCCCTGATCCAGCGCAGCATCGCCTGGGTATCCGTGCCTTCCGCGAGTTCGCTGAAGCCAGGAACGGACGTGGGGTCGTTGAAGTCCCAGGCGTAGTCCGCCAACACGTCTGGCCCCTGCAGATGGGGATCGAACGCCCAGAGGCGGCGGAGCGCCGCGTTGCGCAACCCGTCGGGCACGTTCACGCGCAGAAAGGGCGTGAAATCGGAATCCGCCGTGAGGCTTTCGAGAGGAGGCAGGCTTGCAGGATCGAACGGCTCATCCACCACCGCTTCCGCTGTCTCGTCTATCGCGACGATCTCCGGCGCCTCCGGGTCGACCGGCGCGTTCTTTTCGGCCTCGGCGACAGCCTGCTTGCGCTTGGACCAGCGGGACAGGAAATTCTCGCGCCCGGTCATTGCTGCCTCCCGTCAATCGCGGGGTGGGCGGCGTCCGCCCTGACTGAAATCGACCTTGTCGCGCTTGCGCTTGTAAAATTCACGCTCGACATGAAACCGGTCGACGAAATCCGCGACCAGCGCTGCGATCTCGGGAATCATCGGCACCATCTCGACGATGTTGCATTCCGTCTCGGCGTAGGATTCGCCTTCCGAGGGATCTGCCGTCACCAGAAGCACCTCGAGTTCGCCGTCCTCCGGGTCCTCGCGCAACACGGCCCAGAGTTTCGGCGCGCCGCTCGTCAGGTTGTCGCGATAGTTTCCGGTCTCGCCCGAAGCCAGCAGCAGCGAGGCGGAACCGGCATAATACCGCTCGAACCCGGCCTGCTTCTCGATCAGCGTCATGCGCGGCGCTTCCGGCATGCCGATCACCACGGCCGCCACGCCCCAGGTGTGGTCGATCCACGGACTCGCCGCCTTGCGCTTGTCGGCGAACACACCGACCGAAATCACTTCCTCAGGCATGGCTGTCCTGTCTCCCGGAACGCCGTCAGCCTTCCGCCGCGAGCGGCAGGCCGGCGATGAGATTCTGTGGCTTGATCCGCACGAGGCGCTCCCGATCGGACGCGAGCAGCGCGAAGGCGCGGGTGCCACGTTTCTCCGCGACGATACGCGGATGATCCGGCACCGTGAAGGCGAAAAGCGCAAGCACGCGCTCGCGCGCCGTCTCGTCAAGGTCCTCGCCCTGCCAGACGCGATTGCCGATGGCCGTCGCTTCGGCATCGAGCGAGAGAAACCAGCCGAAGCGCTCATCGGCGAAACCTTCGACCGCCCGATACTCCGGCGAGAACCCCAGGAAATGCGCGGTCCATATCCGCAGCGCCTCGGCGAGAGCCGTGCGCCCGTGGGCGGTATCGGAGAGGTTGAAGACGAGATCATGCGCATCCGACCGCGCCTTGTAGCCGGGCGCGGTCTCCGCGCCCAGTACCGCAAGTTCCGAAACCGCCGCCCCCCCCAGCATGTTAAGGAGCGGGGAATGCTCGCGGTTATGCTCATGAAGCTCGATCGCTTCCTGATCGGCGAGCAGCACGGCGCTCTCGTGAACAGAAACCTTCTGCGGTCGCCAGAAGCATTCCGCCGCGCGCAGGACATAGGCATCCTCGACCGCATCGAAGGCATTGCGCGCGATGAGATGCGTCAGGTGTTGGAGGAAGAGCGGCGGTATCCTTCCCATTCCCGTCCTCAGCAGCGCGAGATAGGCGGCCTCCAGCGTCGGATGTGCAGTGAGCGCATCGCGGAAGGCGAGGAAGAAGCGCAGGTTCTCCTGCCCGTCCGGATCGGCCATCAGCGCGATCTCGCCGTCGGAAATCCCGGCGCGCGGCGAAGCGAGCAACTGCGCGTGCAGGCCGCGCTCCACCGGGCAGGCCTCTTCGGGCGGCATGAGCTCCGGACGCGCGAGGTAGGCCCGAAGGAACGCATCCGTGACGACGAGGCCGCCGTTCTCGTCGCGGTCGACGAGATGGTGCCCGCTCGATACCCAGAAATCTTCGCCTGTCATGACCTTGCCTTGCCCGAAACCATCGCGGCGAGATCGACCTCATCCGAGGGGGCCTCTTCCGTCTCCTCGACGAAGCTGAACGCGCGCGAATGCTTGTCGTCCGTACCCGGAAGCAGGGTGCGGAAACGCTCGACGATCTCGCCACCCTCGACCGCCCGATGGATGGCGACGAGCGTCCCGGCCGGCGGCTCCGCGAGTTCCTGCGCATAGGCAACTTCCGCCTGCGCCGCCTCGCGCGCGAGAGCCAGCGACGGTGCCCCGCAATGCGAGACCAGCCGCTCGGCGAGCGCCCCGATCAGAGCGTCGCGCTCGGTCTCGCTCGCCTCGACGATCGTCGCGAGGGTCGACCAGCCGAAGCTTCCGACGCCGAGGAGACCCGAGCGGAATGCCGCCCGCTCTTTGCCGATCAGGGTCTCGACCGGCCGTTCCCAGAACAGGAATGTGCCGGGCACAGCCCATTCGCCCGGTTCGGCCGCGCGCGCGAACACGAAGGCATCGGACGGATCGAGCCGGATGGTGCGGAGCAGCTTCAGCGCCATCTCAGCCCCGCGGCTCGTTCAGCAGCGGATCGAACCATTCCACCTTCTTCAGTCCCTCGACGAACGGCACGCGCCGGGCCGGAGTTCCTTCCGCCTCGTGGATCATGAGGTCGCCGTTACCGTCGATACCCCGCCGGCCCGATCCCTGTCCCGCCCCCTGCCCGCGCGCCTTCTCCAGTCGCGAGAGGTAGCGCGGCGCGATTCCCGAGACGCCGCGCTCGTGCCAGGAATCGACCTCGACGAGGAAATGCCGGGCAAAGCTCGCCGAAAAACCGGCCGGCTCCCAGGCCTCGAACCCTTCGTCGTCGAGCGTGGTGATTTCCGGGCTCATCCCCACCCCCATCTCGCGCATGCCGCCGGCGCGGACCATCGCGCCGAACACCAGCCATTCCGGCGTCTCGTCCTCGCCGCACCCCTCCGGCACCGCCAGCCGCCCGCCGCCGACCAGCGCACCATCGAAATAGAGCGAACCGGGGTAGCGGAAGTGGATGTCCTTCTCCGGCGGCGAGAGCACCGCCAGCGCATCGGCAAGCGCGTTCATGCCGGCGAAGAAAATCTTCCGCGCGAATTTGAGGGGTTCCTCCGGTTCGAGCACGATCGCGAATTCGATGAGCTCGAACCGTCCGACATAGAACAGCGATCCGGCGCCGGCCTGCGCTTCGCCGGCTTCCTGCGCCGCGCGCACCGCTTCCCTGAAGGCATCCTGCCGCTCGCGCAGCCGTATCGGTGCGATCAGCGGCGGAAACCGGGCCTCGTCGGCGGCGGACCGATATCCGGAAACGTGAGCGGTCATCTCGTCATCTTCTTGGCGTTCGAACCGGCAAGGGCGGCCGGCAAGAGCGGGGCCCTTGCGAGGGTCGGCGAAGCCCCTTGCTTCCCGTGTAACAACGTTATTTGTAAAGGTTCAAAAAAGACAAGGGCGTGAGGGCGTGGTGATTCTTCGTTTCGAAGCCCGCCCCGCGCCAGCGATGGGAGAATGGACGCTTTCATGTCCAGGAATACTGCCCGGCCGGGCCGCGATACCGTTTTCGTCTGCTCCTGCGAGGGAACTTTCCGCCCCGACGCCGAGCGCCTCAGCGCGCTGCTGGGCGCGGAGGCCGATGTCATCGGCTGCAGCCAGCTTTGCGGAGCGGACCGCGACCGGCTCGCGAAGGCCGCCGCGACCGCGCCGAACCTGACCATCGCCTGCCGTCAGGAGGAAGCCGGTCTCCGCGCGCTACTGGAAGAGGCCTCCTTCGCGGGCACCAGCCAGTTCGTCGATATCCGCGATTCGGCCGGCTGGTCGTCCGAAGGCGACGGGGCGCAGCCGAAGATGGCCGCCCTGCTCGCGATGGGGCGGATGGCGCCGCCCGCCCTCCCCTTCGTGACTCTTGAAAGCAATGGCGTCGCCCTCGTCTACGGCTCGGACGAAACCGCGATCGAGGTCGGCACGCGGCTCGCGGATAGCCTCGACATCACGGTAATGTTGCGCAGCCCCGGCGATGTCGCGCCGAATTCCAAGCGCACCTTCCCGGTTGCCCGCGGCACGATCCGCGCCGCGAAAGGCTATCTCGGCGCCTTCGAGCTTCTCGTCGATGATTTCGCGCTCGCGCAGCCCTCGTCCCGCGCGTCGCTGACCTTCGGCGAAACGCGGAGCGGCGCCACTTCGCATTGCGATCTCATCCTCGATCTCACCGGCGGCAAGCCGCTGTTCGCCGCCGATGCTTTGCGTGACGGCTACCTGCGCGCCGACCCGCGCGATCCGATCGCGGTCGAACGGCTGATCGCGAAGGCGGGCGATCTCGTCGGCACCTTCGACAAGCCGAAATACATCACGTTCAAGGCGGAGCTTTGCGCCCATTCGCGCTCCGGCATCACCGGCTGCACGCGCTGCCTCGACGTCTGCCCGACCGGCGCGATCACGCCCGCCGGCGATGCGGTGAGCATCGACCCGCAGATCTGCGCCGGCTGCGGCGGCTGCGGTTCCGTCTGCCCGACCGGCGCGGCCTCCTACGCCCTTCCCGCGCCCGATCACCTGATGCGCAAGCTACGGACCCTGCTGCTCACCTACGCCAAGGCCGGCGGCAAGGACGGGATCGTGCTGTTCCACGACGCCGACCATGGCGCGCCGATCATCGAGGCGCTGGCGCGCTTCGGCGAGGGCCTGCCGGCGCGCGTGCTGCCGGTCGCGGTCAACGAAGTGACGCAGATCGGCGTCGAACAGATCGCGGCGAGCTTCGCTTATGGCGCGGCGGGCATTGCCTTCCTTGTTTCCGACAAGCCGAAGCACGATCTCCTCCCGCTCGACAGGCTCGAAGCGCTGGCGGACGATCTCCTGCCCGCGCTCGGCCACGCGCGTGAAGCACTGACCCGTGTTGCGACCGGTGACCCCGATGTCCTGCTCGCGGCCTTGCGCACCATGCCGGCCGCGGCCGCCGGCACCTCGACGGCCAGTTTTCAGCCTTCGGGCGCAAAACGTCAGGTTATGATGTTGGCCTTGCGCGAGTGGCATGCCGTCTCCCCGGCGAAACCCGAACGCATTCTGCTTCCGAAAGGCGCGCCGTTCGGCAAGGTAGAGGTCAAGGCCGAGGGTTGTACGCTCTGCCTAGCCTGCGTTTCCGCCTGTCCGGTCTCGGCGCTCTCCGCCAACCCTGAGAGCCCGGAACTGCGCTTTCAGGAAGATCTCTGCGTCCAATGTGGGCTATGTCTGTCGACTTGCCCCGAGAAGGTCATCAGCCTTTCGCCGCAGCTCGATTTCACGGCCATCAACGCCGCCCCTGTGACGCTGAAGCAGGAGGAACCCTACGCCTGCGACAATTGCGGCACGCTTTTCGGCACGAAATCGACCATCGAGCGCATCAAGGGCAAGCTCGCCGGCCAGCACTGGATGTTCTCCGGCGCCAATGCCGACCGTCTGAAGGTGATCGGTTACTGCGACACCTGCCGCATCGAGGCCGCGACGCTCGCCGGGTTCGACCCGTACGGCGGCCCGCCGCGCCCGAAGGTGCGCACCTCGGAGGACTATTTCCGCGAACGCGAGGAAGACAAGGAAGGCTAGAATTACCGCGCCGCCTTTTCGAGGAAATCGACCAGCGCCGCGCGATCCTCCGCATTGCCGATCGTCTGCTCCGGCATCTTGGTGCCGGGCGTATAGGCCATCGGTCCGATCTCGAAGAGTTTCGCCACCGTCTCCTTCGACCAGACGATATCCATCTTCGTCAGCGCCGGCGAGAAGGCATAGCCTCGGGCGGTCGCGATCCTGCGGCCCATGATGCCGTGCAGCGTCGGCCCGGCGCGGTTGCCGTCATCCGGGCTCAGCGTGTGACAGGCGACGCAGGCGCGGAAGACCTGCGCGCCGCGATGCCCCTCGAAAGCCTTGAGTCGTTCTTCCGTCGCCTCGGTGATGACGGGTGAAACCGGTTCGCCCGTTTCGACCGACCAGCGCCGCACCAGCCGGTCCGCGCCACCGGTGAGGATTTCCGTGCCATCCGCGGAGAAGGCGAGCGACCAGAGCGGGAAGGCCGGACCGGACAGGCGCCTGAGGATGCCGCGGTCCTTGCGCTCGACGATCACCAGCGCGCCGCGAAAGCCGGCGGCGGCGACACGGCGCCCATCCGCGCTGGCTGCGAGCGCGACCAGCGGGACCTCGGATACCGCGACCTCGCCGGTCTCGTTCAAATCGTCGTCGAAGAAACGCAGCTTGCCGTCCGCCCCTGCCGCGACGATCTCCGATCCAGCCGCCACGAGCGCATTGATCGGCAGCCCAAGTTCACGGATGGTCGGCGCCCCTTCCGACGGAAAACTCCTGAGCTTGCCTTCATGCCCCGCCGTGAGGATGCGATCGCCATGATGGAGCACGGCGTTGACCGGCCCGCGATGCTCGCCGAGCACGCGCGACGCCCCAGTCGCGAGGTCCCACAGCCGGACAGAACCGTCCCAACTTGCCGAGGACAGAATCCTGCCGTCCCGGCTGACTGACAGCCCGGCGATCGGGCCTTCGTGCCCTTCGAGAACGCGCGCCGGTTTGATCCCGCCGGCCGGCCAGATCGCGATTCGCCGGTCTTCGCCCGCGCTCGCAAGTCCGCCGCCCGGGAGCGGCGCCAGCGCATTGACCGCCCCGTCATGGAAACGGAGCACCTGCCGGGCTGTTCCGCGCGCAGGGTCCCAGCGGATGATTGCGGTGTCGAACCCGGCGGTCGCGATCTCGTCCGGCCGCACGACGATGGCGCGGACCGGCCCGCCATGGCCGCGCAGATCGACGGCCGACGCCGCACCGGCGGCACCAGCCACGTTCAGGCAGACGAGGACGGAAAGCAGTTTCATGTTCGCTCTCGACAACGGCACCCGGCGCAGCATATGGCGGGACTAGCGAACAAGGGAAGTCCGGGCCGGCCCGGCGCGCCCTTTCAGAAATGCGGCCGGCCGCGCCGGCCTGTCTTCCGGGAGCCGATCGATGGGCGGGACGATGCTCGATCTCATGGGCCTCAAGTGCCCGCTGCCGGCGCTCAAGACGCGCAAGGCGCTGAAGTCGCAACCCGCCGGCGCGACGCTGATCGTTCACTGCAACGATCCGATGGCAGCGATCGACATCCCCAACCTGATCCGCGAGACCGGCGACGAACTCCTTGCCAACGAGAAGCAGGCGGATCGGCTGGTCTTCACTATCCGCAAGGCGTGAATCGGCGGCGGCTCCGTCAGTGCGCCGGGCGAGCGAAGGCCAGCGACGCGACGAGGCCAAGCGAACCGCCGCCGCGCATTCGCGGCGCCATCAGGCGGTCGAGGCGCTCCTCGGCGAAGCGATTGTTGCCGTTCCGCCCTTGCAGTCTTTCGGTGAGGAGGCGCCGGGCGATATCGTCATGCCCCGAACGCAGCGCGGCCTCGATGGTCATCTGCTCGAAAATGTCGCGCTGGGCATTGCTGCCGCCGACGATAACGCGCTGGTTGCGGCCTTCGAGCAGGAGTTCGAGGGCACGGTCCGTCTGTCCGGCGGCATAGGCGACCATCCCTTCCGCGCAGGACCGGCCGGCCCGCTCGGCCACCAGGTTCTGCACCGAATTCCGGGCCGGCCCGGCGGCAATCGACCGGGCGAGCGCGGCCGCCGGCTTGCGCCGCCCCGCGCCGATCAGGGCGAGGATGTAGTGAAGATCGGCAAAGACGAGGCTGCGATCATCGATCCGGGCCTCCGCCTTGTCGGCGAGTTCTTCCCAGCGGTTGCCGACGTCGTGTCCGTCGAGTTCGAGCCGCATCAGCAGCGAGGCGCCGTTGGCGATATCGCGGAAATCGTCGGTTTTCTCGTGGCGGATCTTGCGATCGTAGAGTTCGAGCACCTCGCCGATCGCGCCCGCTTCCAGCTTGAACAGCGCGAGATGCCAGAACAGATGCCCGCCGAAATTGTTGCAATGGCCGATGCGCGCCTCTCGTGCCTCGATCCAGCGGATGCCGTCCGCCGTCCGGCCCATCATCTCGTGGACATGGCTGACGGCATGCAGCCCCCAGGCGTCGCGCGTCTCGCGCTCGACAGCCTCGATGCCGACAGCTTCCGCGCGGCCGTATTCGCCGCTCTCCTCGAGCGCGAAGGCATGGCAGCCGAGCATGAAGCCGTGGTGCGGATGCAGCGCCGGCAGCTTGCCGAGGACGCGCTCGATCGAACGCAGCATCCCGGCCCGGTCGCCCAGCATGAAGCGCAGCGCATGGCTCATCTTGGCCGCAAGCGTGTTCTCGGGTTCGAGCGTGATGACCTGTTCGAGCTTGTCGATCGCCACCCACCAGGCGCCGTGCGCCGCCATCGAGGCGGCCTCCGCGTAGGTCATGTCGACCCCGCGGCCACCCGCCAGCGCAACGGCGGTCGCCGAAGCTTCCTGCGCGAGAGGAAGCAGTTCCTGCCGCGCAAGCAGGGACAGCATCAGCGCCCGCGTTGCATGGCCACGGGAACTTGCCGGTTCCCCCTCCAGCCATTCCTGGAGCAGGACCGGCGTTTCCTTCGCATGGGCGAGAAAGGCCTCCGTGAGCCGTGCCTCGATGTCCGGCGAACCGGTCTCGTGCATGAGGATGTCATTCATGGATTCGCCTCCGAACGCCGCGTTTCGATACGGCGACCATGCGCGTTTTCGGCCCGGCGCGAACCACACAAACGCTCGCGCGACATTCAAGGCTTCGTGATGCTCCGGTGCGGACGCGAAGCGTTCCTTGAAAAGAACAAAGCATTTGTTAGATGGAACTCTACGCTCGGTTTTTGCCTGTCCCGGACCCCTCATGGCCTCGATATCGCCCTCCGCTCTCGTTCCTCTGGCCGTTTTCGCGGTGCTTGTTGCCGCAGCGGGCCGATACTCCCCGATGCTTGCCCTGCTCGCCGGCATCGGGCTGTTTGCGGGTCTCGCACTCTATCACGCGAGTTTCGGCTTCACCGCCGCATGGCGGCGCTTCATTCTCGAACGCCGGAGCGCGGGCCTGCGCGCCCAGTTGGTCCTGATCGGGCTGACGAGCCTCGTGTTTTTCCCGTTGCTCGGCGCCGGCGAGATCTTCGGCCGCCCCGTCGGCGGCTTTGTGTTTCCCATCGGCTGGGCGCTCGTTACCGGCGCCTTCCTGTTCGGGCTGGGGATGCAGCTCGGCGGCGGCTGCGGCTCGGGAACCCTGTTCACGGTCGGCGGCGGCTCGGTACGGATGCTGGTGACGCTCGCCTTCTTCGTCCTCGGCTCGACTTGGGCAACCGCGACATCCGGCGTCTGGCTCGCCTGGCCGGGCCTGCCGCCCTATTCGATCGTCCAGAAATGGGGGGTATGGCCCGCGCTGGCAGGGATGATCGCGCTTCTCGCCGGTCTTTTCCTGTTCGTGAGCCGGGCGGAGAAACGCCGTCACGGCACTCTCCCCAGCATCCTGAAGCCGGAGACGCACTGGACGACCGGCCCGTGGTCGCTGGTTGTCGGCGCGATCGCCCTCGCGATCGTGAACATCGCCGTATTACTGGTTTACGGCTGGCCATGGGGCATCACGTCGGCCTTCGCGCTCTGGGGTAGCAAGATCGCGCTGGCACTCGGCTTCTCGCCGGCCACCTGGCCCTACTGGGTCGGACAGGAGGCCGCGCTGACCGGACCGCTTCTTTCGGACCCCGTCAGCGTCACCAATTTCGGGATCATCCTCGGCGCGATGCTGGCGGCGATGCTGGCCGGGAAATTCAAGCCGAGTTTCGCGATCCCGCCGCGCTCGCTGCTGGCCGCCGTGGTCGGCGGGCTGCTGCTGGGCGTCGGCGCCCGGCTGGGCACCGGCTGCAACATCGGCGCTTTCTTTTCCGGCACCGTGTCCGGCAGCCTGCACGGCTGGGTCTGGCTGGTCTTCGCCTTCGCCGGCAACATGATCGGCGTGCGGCTGCGCCCGCTCTTCCGGCTCGACTGACTGACGGAGGAAAGGCTATTCCGCCGGCGAGGGAACCGCGGCGCCCACACTGTGTGCCGCCGGGTGATGGCTTTCCCGCGTCTTGTAGGCCCGGGCGATCAGCGCCACCGTGAACAGGGCGGCAAACCCGGCGAGATTGGCGATGGCCGTCGTCAGACCGTTGCGCCCGACGATGTCGAGCACCACGCCGAAGCTCCAGGCGAAGATGATCGACGCCATGAACGTCGCCAGCGCCTGCTGGCCGATCAGGACAACCGGACGGATGTCCGCCAGCTTGTGCTTGATATCGTTCACCAACACCAGCGCGACATAGGCGGTCGCGAGGAAATGCAGGTAGAGCGGCGCGACGAGGTTGGTCTTGCCCATGTCGGGAACAAGGAAATCGTGGAGTTGGGCCAGGGCAGGCACGTTGTCCGTGAAGGCCCAGAAATTGACCGGGACCGACACGGCCACGACAGCAACCGCAAACCAGAACAGCCAGCCTTTCCGCAGCGGCGGAGCCGGCAGCCAGCGCATGCCGAACGAGAAGCCGGTGAAGAACACAAGCTGCCAGGCGAAGGGGTTGAAGAACCACGTCATCCCCGGTTCCTGGCCGCCGGGGAGATTGATCCCCGTCGTTTGCACCGCAAGCCAGAGCGAGACGGAAATCAGGATCGGCAGCAGCCGCGAGACCAGCGATAGCGCCATCATCGCCGGCACCATCGCCAGCAGAACGATGTACATCGGCAGGATGTCGAGAAAGGCGGGCGTGAAATTCAGCGTCATCAGCTTGACGAGCCCCACATCGACATGGGCGAAGAACCAGCCGAGCATCAGGTGATCGGGGTATTGCGTCCCCGTGAGCTGGAGCGCGAGCGCGCTCAGCGTCATCAGCACCAGCGCGAGGCCGATATGCGCCCAGTAAACCTGCCAGATGCGGAACAGGATGCGGCGCGCGCCGGCCAGCCAGCCGTTCCGCACGAAAACGCGCCCGAAGGCGAAGGAAGAGGCGAGGCCCGAGCAGAACACGAACAGTTCCGCCGCCGAGGAGAAACCGAAGCGCGCCGGGATGAAATTGAACCAGCTGTTCCCCGGCATATGCGCGACGAAAATAATCAGCATCGCAAGGCCGCGGAAGAAATCGAGCCGCACATCGCGCGGGGTGCGGCTGTGCGGCGCGGGGTGCGGAAGTGTCGTCATAGTCTGCCCTCGTAGGCATCGGGCGCGATGCGCGCCGCGATCAGCGAAAATCTCTTGCGCCCGGAAAGCGCCGTCTTCACGGCGTCCTCCAGTTCATCGCGGTTGGTAACCATGCAGCCCTCGCCGCCAAACGCTTGGGCGATGGCTGCAAAATCGCTACCCCCGAACCGGACGCCGCATTCCGCCCGTCCCGAAGCGCGCTGCTTGAGATCGATCAGCGCCAGCCGCTCGTCCTGCAGGACGATGACGATGACCGGAAGGCCGAGATCGCGGGCACTCGCCAGTTCGCCGATCCCCATTTCGAGCCCGGCATCGCCGACGAAAGCGAACACGGCCCGCTCGGGCGAAGCGATCTGCGCGCCCATCGCCAGCGGCAGGGCGCAGCCCATCGTGCAAAGGGCGGAGGATTGCATCAGTCCCCGCGGCTCGAAGGTCTTCCACATCTGCGACAGGAGAATGCGATGCGCGCCGGAATCCGCCGTCGCCAGCGCGTTGAGCGGCGCGAGGCGGCGGACTGTCTCGAACACCACGCCCGGCCCCCATTCCGGCTCCGCCGCGAAGGCCGCCGCGAGCGCGGCGCGCAGCGCCCTGACCTTCGCGATCTCGATGCCCGGCTTCCCGTCGAGGCCGGCCTGAAGCGCGCGAAGATTGGAAGCGACATCGCCGACGAGCAGATGGTCGGCGCGGTGCATCTGGTGCACGGGAAGGCTCGCAGAAAGTTCAATCACCGGGAGACCGGCCGGGAAGGGATCGCGCCAGTTGATGCGCATCTCGATCGGGTCGTAACCCGCAAGCACGAGGCAATCCGTCTCGGCGAGGAAGGGCAGCAGTTCCTTGTCGGCCTTCGGCGAAAGCCCCGCCCCGCCAAGGCACAGGGCATGATCCTCGGGAACAAGCCCCTTCGCCTTGTAGGTCGTGATCAGCGGCGCATTGAAATGCTCGACGAAATCCCGCAGCGCCGGGCCGGCCGCGTGATTGACCGCATCCACCCCGGCGATGACCAGCGGCCGACGCGCGCCCCGGAGGACATCGTGCGCTGCCTCGAACGCACCGCCGACTGCAACGGCCTGCGCGGGGGCGGGACGACGGAAAGAAACCACGGCCGGTTCCTGCCCCTCGGCAACGGAAATCGGCACGTCGACATGCACCGGGCCGGGCTGCCCTTCGGTCGCGATGGCAATCGCCCGGTCGATGACACGTTCGACCGCGCCGGCGCTCGCGCTCAGTGTCGCCTTGGTGATCGGCCGGAACAGCGCCTGATGATCGAAAACCTGATGGGTGTAGCTTTCCGCTTCCGCCGGATCGACGCGGCCCGTGAGGAAGATCAGCGGCACGCGGTCCTGAAACGCGTTGGCGACGACGTTGACGGCATTGGCGGCGCCAGGGCCGAGCGTCGCGATGAGAATGCCGGGCGCGATCGGCGCCCCCGGCGCCTCTTCCATCTGCCGGTGCCAGTAGCCCTCGGCCATGAAGCCGGCGGCATTCTCGTGCTTGGTCAGGATGAAACGGATGCCAGCCTTCGCAAGGCCGTCGATCAGGCCGAGCACCTCGCCGCCCGGCATGCCGAAGGCGACACGACAACCTTGCCGCGCCAGCCTCTCCCCGATGATATCCGCGCCGCTCGGCATTCTCGTTCATCCTCTCCCGGTCTGCTTGCCCGAAAGCGGCTTCACCCGCATTTCGCAATTGCGTGAACGTCGCGAACGGAGGACAAAGGCCCCTCCTGAATACGGAATACCGGAGTCTTCCATGCCGCGCTTCGCCGCCAATCTCTCGATGATGTTCACCGAGCTTCCGTTCCTTGATCGATTCGAGGCCGCCGCCAAAGCCGGTTTCCGCGCGGTGGAGTTCCTTTTTCCCTATGAATTCCCTGCGGAGGAAATCGGCGCGCGCCTGAAACGCTTCGACCTGACGCAGGCGCTGTTCAACCTGCCGCCGGGCGACTGGGAACAAGGCGAGCGCGGCATGGCCGCCCTGCCCGGTCGCGAGGGCGAATTCCTGCAGAGCCTCGAAACCGCCAGGCCCTATGCCATCGCGACCGGGGTGAAGCGCCTGCACCTCATGGCCGGCAAGATTCCGCGGTCGGATACCGCTGCGCTCGCCCGCTACGAAACGGCGATCCGCCGCGCCGCCGATACCTTCGGACCACTCGGCATCGACATCCTGCTGGAGCCGCTCAATACCCGCGACATGCCGGGCTACCTGCTCGACAGCTACGATTTCGCCGCCGATTTCATCACGCGCCTAGCCCTACCCAATCTCCGGCTGCAATTCGACATCTACCACTGCCAGATCCTGCACGGCGACATCACGATGCGCCTGCGCACAATGTTGCCGATCATCGGCCACATTCAGGTGGCCAGCATTCCCTCCCGCAACGAGCCGGACAGCGAGGAACTGAACGACAGCTTCCTGTTCGCCGAACTCGACCGGCTCGGCTACGCGGGGTTCGTCGGGTGCGAATATCGCCCGAAGGCCGGCACCGAAGCCGGGCTCGGCTGGTTCGCCCCCTACCGGAGTGCATGAACGGGAGCGTTTGAATGCAGGTCAGGACGTTCGGGGCATTTGGCGGGGGCACGGTTTCGGAAATCGCGATTGGCCTTGAAAGCGGCGTCGAGGCCTGCATTCTGACCTATGGCGCGGTCCTGCGCGACCTCGTCGTGCCGGGTGTCGATAGCCCTGGGCGCGTGGTGCTCGGCCTCGAGACGCTGGAGGATTACCTCAACCATTCTCCGCACATGGGCGCGATCGCGGGGCGCTATGCCAATCGGATCGCCCATGGCCGGTTTGTGCTCGACGGCAAGGCCTACCAGCTCCCGCTCAATCAGGCGAACACGCATTCGATCCATGGTGGCGGCAACGGTTTCGGCAAGCGCAACTGGACGCTTTTGCACGCCGAACCGGCCTCCGTGACGCTCGCGCTCGTCTCGCCCGACGGTGAGGCCGGATACCCCGGCACGCTGGTGACGACGGCGCGCTATTCCCTGCTCCCGCCGGCGACCCTGCGCCTCGAACTCTGGGCGCATACCGACCAGCCGACGGTCCTCAATCTCGCCCATCATTCCTACTTCAACCTCGACGGTTCGCCCGACATTCTCGATCACGAGTTGATGTTGCGCGCGCCCGTCATCACCTCGAGAGACGGTGACGGCATCCCCGACGGCGCACTGCGGCCGGTCGGCGATACGCCTTTCGATTTCCGCCGCGCCCGCCCGGTGCGGCTGACCGATACCGCCGGGGAACGCATCCGCTACGATCACAACTTCTTCCTCCGCCGCGAGCGCCGCGAACCCTTCGCGCCCGGCCTCGAACTCGCCCATGCCGCGACGCTCGCTTCCACGCGATCACAACGGGCGATGGAGGTCTGGACGACCGAACCCTGCCTGCAGGTCTACGACGGCGCGAAGCTCAACCTGCCGGTGCCCGGCCTTGACGGCACCCGTTATGGGGCCTGCGCCGGCCTGTGCCTCGAACCGCAGCACGCGCCGGACAGCCCCAACCACCCGCACTTCCCCACGACGGTGCTGCGCCCCGGCGAGCTTTACCGGCAGGTCACCGAGTTCCGCTTCCTGCGCCTGAGCGAACCAACCTAGCGGAACAGCAGCTCGAACCGGGATTTCATGTCGGCGATCATCGCTTCGGCGGTTCGGGTGCCGGCGAGAAAAGCGTGGAAGTTGCCGCGCACGATCTCCGATATCTCGCTGTAGCGTGGGCTCGCCGGACGCGGCTTCGCCCTGGTTATCACCGGCAGCACCTCGGCGAACCACGCCTGGGCCGCCAGCACTTCCGGGTCCGTGTAAAGCGACTGGAACACCGGCAAGGCACCGGTCTTGATCGCAAGGATCTTGGCCGTCTCCGGCGACGAGAGAAAGCGGGCGACGTCGACGGCGCGTGTTTTGACCGGCGACGCCGCCACCACGGCCACATGCCAGCCACCGATGCAGCCGGCACCGCTTCCGGGAGAAAACCCCGGCGGATTGGCGATCCCGATTTTCCCGGCGACGCGCGAATCCGCTTCGCTCTGGAAGCGGCTTCCCATGTAGCCCCAGCCAAGCCCCGCGACGAGCGCACCCTGCGTGATCTGATGGCGGATCTCGTCAGTCTGATAATTGGCGGATTCCGGCGGCAGAATCTTGCTGTTGCGCAGATCGTCCCACATCGAAAGCACGCGCAGATGCGCTGGATCATCGGCCTGAAAGCCCTTGGCTCCCACCAGTTCGCTTCCCGCGCCCCAGAGCGAGGCCAGATAGGCGCAGGTCGTGCTTTCGACATTGCCGCCGGCAATCGCAAAGCCTCTGAGGTTACGCTGATTTTCGGCGGCGAGCACCGCCTGAAGAACCGCTTTCAGTTCCGCCCAGTCCTGCGGAACCTTCTGGCCGTGCTTTTCGAAAAGGTCCTTCCGAAAAAAGAGCAGCTGCGCATCCGCGACGAACGGCAATGCCACGATCTTGCCGCCGATGGTCGCGCTGGCGATGGACGCCGGCAGATAGCGCTCGATCAGCGCGGCGCGGTCGTTGCCGAGATAGGAATCGAGCGGTTCGATCCATTTCAGCGCCGCCCACTGCGCCGGCCGCAGCGCATCGACAAGCGCAAGATCCGCCATCGGCTCGGCGGCGGCGAGCGCCTTGCCGAGAAAGTCCCGTTGGTCGTTAAGCGTCTCGCCGCCGACGATCTCGAGTTTCACGGTCGGCTGCCGCTCGGAATAGCTCTTGAGGAAATCGCGGAAGGCCTCCGACCGGGCGAACGGCCCGGCAAAGATGCGAACAACCTCCTGCGCCTTCGCCGGCACGGCAACGACAAGCAGCGCTGCAGCAACCAGCGGTGCCGCCATGCGGCAAAAACGAGCGATCAGGGATGACAGCGGCACGAGCGCCTCACGCGAGAAAACCAATAGCCTTCCAGCATGAGGATCGGAACGTCGCTGGCAAGAACCGCTGTCCCGCCTTTTGGGGATTCCTGTCGAAAAATCGCCTCCGCCCGACGAAAAGAAAGCACACCGCCGCTTTCATCCCATCGATCCGGCTGATACGACTGAGCCAACGATGATTTACCTGCCCGGCCTCGCTCTCTCCGCCGCCATCGCTGTCGCCGCCTCTTTCGCCGAACCCGTCCTGAAGGAAATCGGCGGCGGACGCCTCGCGTTGCCGGCGATGGTAATCGCGCTCCTTCTGGGAATGGCGCTGCATCCGCTTGCGAGACGCCCGGCCTTCGCCCCCGGCACGACCTTCGCGGTCAAGACCCTGCTGCGCTGGGCGATCGCCCTGCTCGGCCTGCGCATCTCGTTGTCGGATCTTGCCGGCATGGGCCTTTCGGCCGCCCTGCTGACCGCTTTCGCGATGGCCGTGACCATCGCCGCCGGCTTCGTTCTGGCCCGGCTGGGCGGCCTCAGCCGGGGTTACGGCGCGCTTGCCGGCGCCTCGACGGCGATCTGCGGCGCCTCCGCCGCGCTCGCGACCGCGACCGTGCTGCCGGATTATCGCGGCCGGAGCGCGGATATCGCCTTCAGCGTCGTCATGGCCAACGCCATCTCGACGCTCGCGATGGTCGGCTACCCGCCGCTTCTCGCCGCGCTCGGCTTCTCGCCGATCGAGACCGGCACGCTGATCGGCATGACGGTGCACGACATGGCGCAGGTGGTGGGTGCCGGCTATTCGATCTCCGAGCCGGCCGGCAATACCGCGGTTGTCGTCAAGCTGTTCCGGGTGATGCTGCTGCTGCCGGCGGTGCTCGCCATCGGCTACTGGCTCTCCGCGGGCGCATCGGAGGGGCCGCGCGCACGCGTTCCCGTGCCCGGCTTCGCGCTCGTCTTTCTCGGCCTTGTTGTCGTCAATTCCCTCGTCGGCGGCTCGACCCTCGAAGCCTTTTATGCCCCGGTGAAGACCGTGCTCTCGGAGGTCTCGCGCTGGGGCCTGCTGATCGCGATCGCCGCACTTGGGCTCGGCACATCGGTGGGGTCGATCCTCGAAACCGGCTGGCGGCACATTATCGTCTATCTCGGTGTGACGGCGATCCTGTTTCTGGTGGCGGCCGGCGGCGTCGCTCTCCTGCGCTGAGAGGGAGGGAGCATGGAAACGCCGGAATTCGAACCGATCCCCGTCACCCGCCACGCTTTTTATGAGGATGTTCTGGCGATCCTGATGGCATCGCTGTTTGTCGCCTTCGGCGTCGTCATCTATGGCAAGGCCCAACTTGTCACGGGCGGCACCGCCGGGCTTTCACTGCTGCTGCAATACGCGACCGGCTACGGGTTCTGGATCGTCTTCTCGCTCGTCAACCTGCCGTTCTACCTCCTTGCCATCCTGCGCATGGGCTGGAGGTTCGCGTTGCGGACCTTTTTCGCGGTCTCCGTCGTTTCCCTGTTCTCGGCGCTGGTGCCGCGCTGGGTGGCGTTCACGCATCTCGATCCCGTCTTCGCGACCGTTGTCGGCGGCGGCCTGATGGGGACGGGGCTGCTGATGCTGTTCCGTCACCGGACGGCGCTCGGCGGCATCAACATCCTGGCGATGTATCTTCAGGAAAAGCTCGGCTGGCGGGCGGGCTATGTGCAGCTCGGCATCGATCTCGCCATTCTCGCCGGTTCGCTTTTCATTCTCGCGCCCGCCAATCTCGCGCTCTCGGTCCTCGGCGCGGTCGTCGTCAACATGATCCTCGCGATCAACCACCGGCCGGGGCGCTATCTCGGAATGTCGTGAGGCGATCTGTCCCCGTTTTGCGCTTGCAACTTGGGGAAAGGCGGGAAACGATAATCGCGTGCCGCCCGCCCGTGGCCGGCTCAGCATCGGGGAACCATGCGCCGCTCGATCCGCTTCATCTTCAGGGGCATGCCGCAGGAAATCTCGGCCTTCGATCCGTCGACGACCCTGCTCGATTGGCTGCGGCTCGAAGCCGGAGCGACCGGCACCAAGGAGGGCTGCAACGAGGGCGATTGCGGCGCCTGCACCGTGGTGCTCGCGCGGGCGGAGGGTGAGCGCATCCGCTATTTCCCCGTCAACGCCTGCATCCTGCTGCTTGGCCAGATCGACGGCGCCGAACTCCTGACCATTGAGGACCTGGCGAACGAAAGCACGCTGCACCCGGTTCAGGCGGCCATGGTGCGCCATCACGGTTCGCAATGTGGCTTCTGCACGCCCGGCATCGTCATGAGCCTGTTCGCAGCCTTCCACGAGGCGCCCCGGCCACCGGGCCGCGAGGCGATCGGCACCGCGCTCGCCGGCAACCTCTGCCGCTGCACCGGCTACCGCCCGATCTTCGACGCTGCCTTCGATGTCCTCTCCGATCCACCGGAAGACCGGTTCAGCAACGCCTCGGCCGCGCGGCTCGAGGCGCTTCGGGCGCTGGAGGATGACCGCGGCATCGTTGTCGGCAACGAGGAGCGCTTCTTTGCAAGCCCGCGCCATCTCGACGAACTTGCCGAAATGGTTTCGCGCCACCCCGAAGCGACCCTTCTCGCCGGCAGCACCGATGTCGGCCTGTGGGTGACGAAGAAGCTCGCGCCGCTCAACCGCGTGATCTCGCTCGGCCGCGTTGCCGCACTGGCGACGATCGCCGAGGGAAGCGATTCGGTGTTCCTCGGCGCGGGCGTGACGTTGGCCGCGGCCTTGCCCGTGCTCGAGCGGATCGACCCCGACCTCGGCGCCCTGATGCGTCGCTTCGGCTCGGCACAGGTGCGCGCCTCCGGCACCGTCGGCGGCAACATCGCCAACGGTTCGCCGATCGGCGATCTCGCCCCGGCCCTGATCGCGCTGGGCGCGACATTGCACCTGCGCCGGGCAGCCGAAAACCGCACCCTGCCGCTGGAGGATTTCTTCCTCGGCTACGGCAAGCAGGATCGCGCGCCTGGCGAATTCATCACCGGTGTCACCGTCTCGCGGCCGGGGAAGGACAGCCACTTCCGCTGCTTCAAGATATCGAAGCGGGCCGACGAGGACATTTCCGCCGTGATGGGGGCGTTCCGCATCACAGTTGAGAATGGCGCCATCGTCGAGGCGCGGATCGCCTTCGGCGGCATGGCGGCGACGCCGAAGCGCGCGCATGGCGCGGAAGCCGCGCTGAAGGACGCCTCGCTCGCCAACCCGCACGACTGGATGGGCGCGGTGCAGGCGCTGGAGACGGATTATCAGCCGATCAGCGACATGCGTGCCTCCGCCCGCTATCGGGCCCGGATCGCGCGGGCCCTGCTCGGCAAGGCGCTGACCGAGATCGCCGGCAGCGCCAGGGCGACGCGCATCGCGCCGCGCGCTGCATCCGCGGAGACCGCGCATGGATGACGCCCCGCCAGTCCTCGTCCATCAGGCGATCGCGCATGACAGCGCTGCGCGGCATGTTACCGGCGCCGCGCCCTATATCGACGACCTGCCCGAGCCAGCCGGCACGCTGCACCTCGCGCTTGGCCTCGCCCCGATCGCGCGCGGACGGGTCACGGGCCTCGATCTCGAAAAGGTTCGCGCCGCGCCGGGCGTGGTCGCGGTCCTCACAGCGAAGGACGTGCCGGGCCGGAACGATGTTTCCCCCGTCCTCGGCGACGAACCGATGCTGGTGGATGAAGCCATCAGCTTCCATTCCCAACCGGTCTTCATGGTCGCCGCGACGACGCGCAAGGCTGCCCGCCTCGCGGCCCGGCTCGGCGTGATCGAGGTCGAGCCGGAATGGGCTTCCGTGACGATTGCCGACGCGCTCTCGACCGGCGAGACCGTGCTGCCGGATTATGCCTTCAGCCGGGGCCATGCCGGGCCGGCCATCGAAGGCGCAGTACACCACCTCGCCGGCGAACTCGAGATCGGCGGACAGGAGCATTTCTACCTCGAAGGGCAGATCGCGCTCGCCATTCCGGGCGAAGGCGAGGCGATGTTCGTCCATGCCTCCACCCAGCACCCGAGCGAGGTCCAGCATATCGTCGCCCGCGTCCTCGGCCTCGCCGATCATCAGGTGACGGTCGAATGCCGCCGAATGGGCGGCGGCTTCGGCGGCAAGGAAAGCCAGGCGAGCCATTGGGCCGCGCTTGCCGCCCTTGCCGCCCGGATGACGGGCAAGCCCTGCAAGCTGCGGCTCGACCGCGACGAGGACTTCGCGCTTACCGGCAAGCGTCACGACTTCCTTTCACGCTACCGCGTCGGCTACGATGAAAACGGCCTCATCGAAGGCGTCGCCTTCGAGCACCTCGCCCGCTGCGGCTATTCGGCGGATCTCTCGCTCGGCGTCGTCGACCGGACGATGTTCCACTCCGACAATGCCTATTATTTGCCGGCTGCCGAAATCGGCTCGAAGCGGCTCAAGACCAACACGGTCTCGAATACCGCCTTCCGTGGTTTCGGCGGGCCGCAAGGCGTCCTCGCCATCGAGCAGGTTATCGACGCCATTGCACGCGAGCGCGGCCGCGATCCCCTCGATATCCGCAAGGCGAATTTCTACCACGACGGCGGCTCGATCACTCCCTTCGGCATGGAGGTGTTCGACCGGGAGACCCTGCTGCCGCTGGTCGAAGCGCTCGAGGCCTCGTCCGATTATCGCACCCGACGCACTGCCATCGCCGAGCACAACGCGCAGTCGCCGATCCTCAAGCGCGGGCTTGCCTTGACCCCGGTCAAGTTCGGCATCTCCTTCACCCTGAAACACCTCAATCAGGCCGGCGCGCTCGTCCATGTCTATGCGGATGGCTCGGTGATGCTCAATCACGGCGGCACCGAGATGGGTCAGGGCCTCTACACCAAGGTCGCGCAGATCGTCGCCGACGAGTTCGGCCTGCCACTCGAACGCGTCGCCATCACCGCGACACGAACCGACAAGGTTCCGAACACCGGGCCGACGGCCGCCTCCTCGGGCTCGGACCTCAACGGCATGGCGGCGCGCGAGGCCGCCCGCACCATCCGATTGCGGATGGCGGAAGAAGCCGCCCGCCGCCTCGATGTCCCGGTTGCGACCATTCTCTTCGAAGGGGGTGAGGTACATGGCGGCGACGAGACCATGACCTTCGCCGAACTCGCGCGCTTCTGCGTGCTCGAACGCATCTCGCTCTCTGCGACCGGCTATTACCGCACACCCGGCATCACCTGGGATCGCGCGGAGAAAACCGGACGGCCGTTCTTCTATTTCGCCTATGGCGCGGCCTGTTCCGAGGTGGTGATCGACACCCTGACCGGCGAGATGAAGCTGCTCGCGGTCGATATCCTCCACGATTGCGGCGCCTCGCTCAATCCGGCGCTCGATATCGGACAGATCGAAGGCGGCTTCGTGCAGGGCCTCGGCTGGCTGACGACCGAGGAACTGGTGTTCGATGCGGAAGGCCGGCTGCGCACCCATGCGCCTTCGACCTACAAGATCCCGGTCGCCTCGGATGTGCCGGCGCATTTCCGCGTCGAACTCTGGGACGAACCCAACCGCGAAGCCGCGATCTATCGCTCCAAGGCGGTCGGCGAGCCGCCGGTAATGCTGGCGATCTCGGCCTTCATGGCCATCGCCGATGCCATCCACACGCTCGCGCCAGGCAAACCCGTGCAATTGCGCGCACCAGCAACGCCGGAAGCCATTCTTGATGCAATCGACCGGCAGCGTGCGTCATGATCTGGCGGCATATCGCGAACTGGCTGGGCGCAGGCGCGCCGTGCTGTCTCGTGACCGTCCGCGAGGCGCGCGGCTCGACCCCGCGCGAGGCCGGCGCCCGCATGGCGATCGGCCTTGATAACAGCTACACCGGCACAATCGGCGGCGGCGCACTCGAATGGGAAGCGATGGCCGTCGCCCGCAACCTCATCGCGCGACACCCCGAAGGATATGGAACCGAGCGGACTTTCGCGCTCGGCCCTGCGCTCGCCCAGTGCTGCGGAGGCTCGGTCATTCTGCGGTTCGAGGTTTTCGCTCCCGGCGATCTCGATTGGATCGCCGCACTGGCCCGAACCGAAGAGGCAGGATCCTTCACGACGGAGGGCGAGCCGGATGCACGCCGCGTGGTGATCCGCCGGCTGGCTCTTCCCGCAGCCTCGCCTGTCGCTGAACAGGAAACCCATGGCACGGCGAAACGCGATGTCCTTCTGTTCGGCGCCGGCCATGTCGGGCGTGCGCTGGTCCTGGCGCTGGCGCCCCTGCCCTTCACGGTACACTGGATCGACAATCGCCAAGATGCATTTCCGTCTTCGGTTCCCCGAAACGCGATGATTGTTTCCGCCGTTGACCCGAAGTCCATAGCCAGAGAATATAATTCGAGCGGAATAGCTGTCGTCGCGACCCACAGCCATGCGCTCGACCTGGAGATTGTAGCCGGTCTTCTAAAAAATAAATCATTTCAATTCATAGGGTTGATAGGGAGCGAAACGAAAAGGAATAGATTCATAAGTCGGCTACAAGAAATCGGGTTTAATAAGAGTGCGACTGCTCGACTAACCTGCCCGATTGGGATTCCGGGCGTCCACGGCAAGGAACCGGCCGTCATCGCCGCGAGCGTCGCGGTGCAACTGCTGATGCTGCCGCGTACGATCAGTGCCCCGGATTGAAAACCGGCAGGTTGTTGCCGATCCGGACCACCTTGCCGGGATTGAGCAGGTTGTCAGGATCGAGTGCTTTCTTCACAGTTGCCATCAGGTCGAGCGCAACGGGGTCCTTGTAGTCCGGTAGCTCGTCGCGCTTGATGAGGCCCACCCCGTGCTCGGCGGCGATGGAACCGCCACGCACCTTCACTGCGGCATGAACGATCTCGTTGAAGGCATGCCATTGTGACAGGAACGCCTGCCGGTCCATCCCCACCGGCTGCGAGATGTTGTAGTGAATGTTGCCGTCGCCGATATGCCCGAAATCGCACACCCGGCAGCCCGGCATGAAGGCGCGGCAGACATCCCCGGTCTCGGCGAGGAAATCCGTGACGCGGCTGATCGGCACCGAAACGTCATGCTTGATCGAACCGCCCTCGAAATGCTGGCATTCGGAGAGAAGCTCACGCAGGCGCCAGAAATCGCGCGACTGCGCTTCGCTGGCGGCCAGCACCGCGTCATCAACGATTCCTGCCTCCAGAGCCGGCTCCAGAGCTGCCAGAAGCAGATCTTCGAGCGGCGCGTCCGCCTCGGGTGACGTCAGTTCGACAAGCGCGTAGGAGGCGTGCTGCCCGCCGAGCGGGTCACGCGTGTTGTGACCATGCTTCAGAACAATCTCGAGCCCGAAGCGCGGGATGATCTCGAAGGCTGTCAGACGCTCGCCCGCGATCTGCCGGAGGCTCGCGAACAGCCTCACGACCATTTCCGGCGAGGATGTGCCGATGAACGCGGTCGTCCGCGACTGTGGCATCGGAAACAGCTTGAGCACCGCCGCCGTGACAATGCCGAGCGTGCCTTCCGAACCGATGAAGAGGTGCTTGAGATCGTAACCGGCGTTGTCCTTCCGGAGACCCGAGAGTCCGCCGAAAATCCGTCCGTCCGGTAGCACGGCCTCAACGCCCAGCACCAGATCGCGCATGTTGCCGTAGCGAAGCACCCCGGTGCCGCCGGCGTTGGTCGCGATATTGCCGCCGATAGTGCAGGAGCCCTCGGACCCGAGCGAAAGCGGAAACAGAAAACCGGAGGAACGCGCGACATCCTGGACATCCTGAAGCACGACGCCGGCTTCGACCGTCATCGTCGCGTTTTCGGTGTCGACCTCGCGGATTGCCTTGAGCCGGGCCAGCGAAACGACGACCCCGCCGAACGGCACGCCGCCGCCGGTGAGACCGGTATTGCCGCCAAGCGCGACCACCGGCACCCGGTGTTGCTTGGCAAGCGTCATGATCGCCGCGACCTCTCCCGCACTGGCAGGCCGCAGCACGGCATCCGCCTGCCCGCGATGCAGCTTGCGGGTTTCGGTCAGGAACGGCTCGATCGCCGCCGCTTCCGTGAGGACGTGGTCGGGACCGATCAGGCCGCGCGCTTCCTCGATGAATGCGGATGAGCCCTCAGCCATGAACCTTCCTTCGCATGATCTCTCCCGCAAGCGTTTGACCCCGGCAACGGGGAACCCTAAGTCAGCATTCCGTCGCGCCGCATGGCGTCAACCTATGTGATTGGAAGCCCCATGAGCAACCTTCCCATGAGCAATCTTCCCATGAGCAACCTCCCAGCGACCATGCGCCAGATCCGCTTCACCAAGCCCGGCGGGCCGGAGGTGATCGCGCTCGAAACCGCACCGCTGCCGGCGCCGGGAAACGGGCAGGCACTGGTCAGGGTTGCCTACGCCGGCGTGAACCGCCCCGATTGCATCCAGCGGACCGGGGCCTACCCTCCCCCGCCCGGCGCGCCGGATATTCCAGGGCTGGAAGTCGCGGGCACCATCGTCGCGCTGGGGCCGGATTGCGGCGCGCTCGCCCTCGGGGATACCGTCACTGCCCTCGTCGCCGGTGGTGGTTATGCCGAGTTCTGTCTCGTCGATGCCGGGCTGGCGATGCCGGTTCCGAAAGGGCTTTCGCTGCTGGAAGCCGCAGCGCTTCCCGAGAACGTTCTCACCGTTTACGATAACATCATCACGCGCGGCCGCCTCGCGCGCGGCGAAACTTTCCTCGTCCACGGCGGATCGAGCGGCATCGGCTCGATCGCGATCCAGATGGCGAAGGCCTGGGGCGCGCGTGTCATCACCTCGGCGCGCGGTGAGGAGAAGGGCGTCTTCTGCCGCGAACTCGGAGCCGATGTCGTGATCGACTACGGCGGGCAGGATTTCGTGGATGTCGTTCTCGAAGCGACCGGCAAGCGTGGCGCCGACGTCATCCTCGACATGGTGGGCGGGGATTACATCCCCCGCAATCTCCGCTGTCTGGCGACCGACGGTCGGCTGGTGCAGATCGCCTTCCTGCGCGGCTCCAAGGCGGAGGTCGATTTTCGGCACCTGATGGTGAAGCGGTTGACCTTCACCGGCTCCACCCTTCGCCCGCGGACGATCGAGCAGAAGGCCGCCATCGTCGAAGCCGTCAAGCGTGATATCTGGCCGCTCGTCGAGGCCGGTGCGATCCGCCCGCGCATCGACAGCGTGTTTCCGCTCGTGAAAACGCGCGAGGCGCATGAACGCATGGAAGCGAGCCATCATCGCGGCAAGATCATGCTCGATCTCGCCGCATAAAGGGTTCAGCGCAGACGCCGGCCCGGCACGATCACCGTCACCGCGCCGCGAGGCGGAACCGGCACCCGTGTGACAATCACCCGCGATCGCTCGACGACCGGCCCGCGCAAGGCGGCACTCGTGCCTTTCTCCCGGTCGACAAGCTCGCCGAGGGTCGGCGAGGTCGGGTCCGGATCGATAGCGAATCCGGAAGCCGTCGCCACGTGAGGAAGAGCGAGTGTGATCGCCAGCGCGAACACGGTGGAAATCGATACCTTGACCATCAACGCAACTCTCAAGGTTCATCCGGTCGGCAGACCTGTCGCGACCTTCCGGACAATCTACCGTGAAAACCTTGCGAATTGCTGAGCGCTCACTCGTCCTCGTGCAGGCC
>JAVTWI010000301.1:0-4930 GCA_032229845.1 Rhabdaerophilum sp. | reverse complement strand
GCGCGAGATCCACACCTTCTGGCCGTTGATGACGTAGCGGTCGCCCTTTTTCACGGCCGTGGTCTTGATCTTCGTCGTGTCCGTGCCGGTCGTCGGCTCGGTGACGCCCATGGATTGCAGGCGAAGCTCCCCAGAAGCGATCTTCGGCAGGTAGAAGTTTTTCTGTTCGGCAGAACCATGCCGCAGCAGCGTGCCCATGTTGTACATCTGGCCGTGGCAGGCGCCGGAATTGCCGCCCGAGCGGTTGATCTCCTCCATGATCACAGAAGCCTCGGTGAGGCCGAGCCCTGAGCCGCCATATTCCTCGGGGATCAGCGCCGCCATCCAGCCGGCTTTCGTCAGCGCGTCGACGAATTCCTCCGGGTAGCCGCGTGCCTCGTCGACCTTGCGATGGTATTCGGCCGGGAAGGTCGCGCAGAGATCGCGGATTGCCTCGCGCAGGTCCTGGAAGCGATCGGGTTCGGATGTCATCGGAGAGGCCTTCTTTCAGGAAAAGGTGGCGTTTGCGTCCATGCAGAGCGCGCCGGCTTTCTTCGCCCAGAGGTGGGCCCGGCTTCCATTCTCGAACGCACCGCAAACAGCGAAATCATCGACATCGAAAATCGGCGCCAGCGCGCGGAACTCGAAGTGCGTCACCCGCGCATCCGGCCGCGCCCGGCGGAGACCGTCGAGCAGCAGCGTCGCGATCAGCGGGCCATGGACGATGAGGCCCGGATAGCCTTCGACGCCGGTCACGTAGGGCTGGTCGTAATGGATGCGGTGAGAATTGAACGTCAGCGCCGAGTAGCGGAACAGCAGCACCGGATCGGGGTGGATCGGACGTTCCCAATCGCCGTTGAGGCGTGCGGGGATCGGGGCCGGCGCGGTCGCGCCGGGCTGCACCGCCGCGCGGTAGACGATGTCATGCTCCTCATCGATCGCGAGACCTTGCCGGTCTGACATCTCGTGGCGCACCGTGACGAAAACGAGATCGCCGCTGCGTCCCGATTTGTGCTCGACCTTGGCGATGGTCGATTTCTTCCGCGCCACCTCGCCGATGATCAGCGGGCGATGAAAGGTCAGGCGGCTTCCGGCCCACATCCGTCGAGGGAGGGATACGGGGGGCAGGAAACCGCCCTTCTCGGCGTGCCCATCCGCACCGACGGCCGACATCGGGTGAAGAGGCAGAAAATGCATCCAGTGCCAGAGCGGCGGCAGTGCGCTGCCAGCACGATAGGGCGGGTCGGCACGGTCGAGCGTCGCTGCAAGCGCGTTCGACGGGAACGGCGCGATCACCTCCTCGGTGCTTTCGCTCCGCCCGATCCATTGCGCCAGTTTGGTGGCATCGATGGCCATGAATTCCCCTCCCCAGATTGACCAAGTCTTGCCACGGCTTGCATGTTCGGCAAATTCGGATTTCTTAAACGTTGCATTCTGATTCTGTGAACGCCAGGGACGCGACATGCACTTCGATCTGTCCGATCTGCGCCTGTTCCACGCCGTGGCCGAGGCGGGGAATCTCACCCGCGGCGCGCGCAACGCCTTCCTGTCGCCGCCGGCGGCAAGCGCGCGGCTGAAGGCGCTTGAGACCGAGCTCGGCGCGCAGCTCTTCTATCGCGACAATCGCGGCGTGACGCTTACGGAGGCCGGCAAGACGTTGCTGCGGCACTGCCGGCTCATCCTGCGGCAGGTGGAACACGTGAAGAGCGAGTTCGGTGTCTATGGCGCCGAGGCCACCGGCCATATCCGCATTTTCGCCAACACTACGGCCGTGACCGAATTCATGCCGGAGATCCTTGCCCGCTTCCTTGCCGAGCGACCGGGCGTGACGGTCGATCTTCAGGAGCGGCTGACGCAGGACATTGTCCGCTCCGTCGTCGAGGGGGCGAGCGATCTCGGCATCGTCTCCGGCGAGGTGCCGACAGAAGGCCTGCAGGCGCTCCATTTCTCGACCGACCGGCTGGTGCTGGCGACGGCGGTCGGTCATCCGCTGGAAGGGCGCGGCCACGTACCGTTCTCCGAGGCGATCCGCTACGAGCATATCGGGCTGCACGAGGGGTCGACTTTGCTCGCCTTCCTGCGCTCGCTCCTCGAAAAGAACGGCTACGAGCGCGCCCTGCGCGTGCAGGTGCGCTCGTTCGAGGCGATGTGCCGCATGGTCGAGGCCGGGGTCGGCGTCGGCGTGATGCCGGAATCCGCCGCGATCCGCCATCGCCGCACGATGCGGATCGGGATCGTGCAACTCGACGAGCCCTGGGCCGTGCGCGAGAGAAGCGTTTTGGTGCGCGAGCTTGATGCCCTGCCCGGTTGTGCGCGGGCGCTGGTGGCGAAGCTTCTCGAAACGCGTTCGGGCGGCATCCGGCACAGCGAGAAGTTTCCGCATCCGGAGGTTTGAACGTCGAGGGGCTGGCGCGCCGGTATGGTGGCCGTTATCAAGGAAGACCATCAACAAAATCACCACCGGCGGGAAACGCCAAGGGAATGCCAAGGGAAATGCCTATGCCACTCGATTTTGCCGCGCGCCTCGATTCGCGTTCCGCTCTGCCGGTCGATGCCGCTGCCGCCGCGCTGGCCGGGCGCGCGTGGCGGCCTGATGTCGGCGGGCCCTCCGTCGTCGCCGTGCGCGATGGCCGCGTCATCGACATTTCGCGGCATTTTCCGACGATGCGCGACCTTTGCGAGACGCCGGATCCGGCGTCGTCCCTCCGCGCTGTGGACGGCGAGGACATCGGCGCGCTCGACGATATTCTGCGCAACACCGTCTCCGAACGGCACGATTCCTCCCGGCCGCACTGGCTCGCGCCGCTCGATCTCCAGGCCGTGAAGGCTGCCGGCGTCACCTTCGCGATTTCGATGCTGGAGCGTGTCATTGAGGAGCGTGCACGCGGCAACCCGGCGGCGGCGGATGCCATCCGCAAGGAGATCACCGCGCTCGTCGGTGACGATCTCTCGAAGCTCAAGCCCGGCTCGGACGAGGCAATGCGGCTCAAGGCCGTGCTGATCGAGCAGGGTGTCTGGAGCCAATATCTGGAAGTGGGCATCGGGCCGGACGCCGAGATCTTCACCAAGGCGCAGGTGCTGTCCTCGGTCGGCACCGGCGCGGAAGCCGGGCTTCACCGCATCTCGACCTGGAACAACCCGGAGCCGGAGGTGGTTCTGGTGGTGGCCTCCACCGGTGCGATCGTCGGCGCGACGCTCGGCAACGATGTCAACCTGCGCGACGTCGAAGGGCGATCAGCGCTGCTTCTCGGCAAGGCCAAGGACAACAACGCTTCCTGCGCGCTCGGCCCCTGCATCCGCTTCTTCGACGGCAAATTTTCGCTCGACGACGTGCGGAAAATGGAACTCAGCCTCAAGGTCGAGGGTGAGGATGGTTTTGTCATGGATGGCTCGTCCAACATGGCGAAGATCAGTCGCGATCCGGCCGATATCGCCCGGCAGATGATCGGTCCGCATCACCAGTATCCCGATGGCGCGGTTCTGTTCCTCGGCACGCTGTTCGCGCCGGTGCAGGACCGTGGCGCGCCCGGCAAAGGGTTCACTCATGCCTACGGCGATATCGTCACGGTCGCGACGCCGCGCCTCGGCGCGCTCGTCAACCGGATGCAGGCAAGCGACGAATGTCCGCGCTGGACCTTCGGCACCCGCGCCCTGATGGCCAATCTCGCGCGGCGCGGCTTGCTGTGAACGTCTGACTCAGCCGAGGCTCGGCAGGTTGAGGCCGTGCTCACGCGCGCAATCGATAGCGATGTCGTAGCCGGCATCGGCGTGACGCATCACGCCGGTCGCCGGATCATTCCAGAGCACGCGCTCGATGCGCCGGGCAGCGTCTTCCGTCCCATCGCAGCAGATCACCATGCCGGAATGCTGCGAGAACCCCATGCCCACGCCGCCACCGTGGTGCAGCGACACCCAAGTCGCTCCGGAAGCGCAGTTGAGCAGCGCGTTGAGCAGTGGCCAATCGGAAACGGCATCCGAGCCGTCCTTCATCGCCTCCGTCTCGCGGTTCGGCGAGGCGACCGAGCCGGAATCGAGATGGTCGCGGCCGATGACGATCGGCGCCTTGAGTTCGCCCTTCGCCACCATCTCGTTGAACGCGAGGCCGAGCCGGTGCCGGTCGCCGAGGCCCACCCAGCAGATACGTGCCGGCAGGCCCTGGAATTTGATCCGCTTCTGCGCCATGTCGAGCCAGTTGTGGAGGTGTTTGTTATCCGGCAAAAGCTCCTTCACCTTGGCATCGGTGCGATAGATGTCTTCGGGGTCGCCGGAGAGCGCGGCCCAGCGGAACGGGCCGACGCCCCGGCAGAACAGCGGGCGGATATAGGCCGGAACGAAGCCGGGAAAGTCGAAGGCATCCGCCACGCCGTCTTCCAGCGCCATCTGGCGGATGTTGTTGCCGTAATCGACGACCGGAATGCCCATCTTGTGGAAGTCCAGCATCGCGCGCACGTGTTCGGCCATGGAATGCTTGGCTGAGGTCACCACGCCCTTGGGGTCGGATTTCTGCTTGTCTTCCCACTTCGCCAGCGTCCACCCCTTTGGCAGATAGCCGTTGAGCGGATCATGCGCCGAGGTCTGGTCGGTCACGGCATCCGGGCGGATGCCGCGACGGACGAGTTCGGGGAAGATGTCGGCGGCATTGCCGAGAAGGCCGACCGAGAGCGGTTTCTTCTCCCGGCAGGAGGCTTCGATCATCGCCAGCGCCTCGTCGAGATCCTTCGCCTGCGCGTCGAGATAGCCGGTTCGTAGCCGGAACTCGATCGAGGAGGGCCGGCATTCGACCGCGAGCATCGATGCGCCCGCCATCGTCGCGGCGAGCGGCTGCGCGCCGCCCATGCCGCCGAGACCAGCGGTCAGGATCCAGCGTCCGGCAAGGTCGCCGCCGAAATGCTGACGACCCATCTCGACGAAGGTTTCGTAGGTGCCCTGCACGATGCCCTGCGAACCGATG
>JAVTWI010000300.1:0-4985 GCA_032229845.1 Rhabdaerophilum sp. | reverse complement strand
GGTTCATGATGACCTTGATGCCCTTTTTCTCGGCAAGTTCGGCGGCAGCCTCGTTGTAGACGCCGAGCTGGAGCCAGATCACCTTCGGCAAAGGATCGAGCGCCAGCGCCTCCTCGACGACGCCGTAGGCGGCCTCGGAATTGCGGAACACCTCGACCATGTCGATCGCGCCTTCGATCTCGTCGAGCGCGCCGGCGAACGGGACGCCGAGGATCGCCGCGCCCTTGCGCGCGGGATTGACGGGGATGACCTCGTAGCCGCGCTCCTTGAGATACTTGAACACGAAGTAGCTCGGCCGCGCCGGATTGTCGCTGGCGCCGACGATCGCGATCCGCCGCACATCCTTGAGGATCGTGCGGATCAGGTCGTCGGAATATTCGGCATGGCTCATGGGGACCCCGATCAAATCAGCCTCGGGTGAAGGGTTGCCATCGCCTCGCGAAAGTCAAGGTGCGGCAAGGCAAGGAAAATCCGGCTGAAAACCGGTCGGACGGAGATAACGGGAACAACTCGTTTACCATTCCGCTACATAGTGGCGAGAACAAGTGTGGGTTGAATGCGATGGCGCGAAAACTGTTCCTGAAACTGCAGATCTCGATGGGGCTTCTGGCCTTGTTGTGTGCGCTTCTGGCGGGCGCGCTCTGGCGGGTCAACGCCCTCAACGACGCGCTTTACGAGCAATCGTGCGCGCTCATGCGCAAGCAGGCCCTGATCGAGCGGGTTAACGGGCTGGTCTACGCGGTTGTGATGGAATCCCGCGGGCTTTACATGGCCGATACCGAAAAGCGTATCGAGACCTTCGGCAAGGGGCTCGAGAAGCACCTCGGACGTCTGCAGGATACCGCAAAGGAATGGCGCGGACTGACAACCGGCGACGAGAAGGCCGATTTCGAGGCGCTGGAGGCCAACCTGTCGCGCTTCGTCACGCTGCGCTCCGATCTGGTCGCCGCCGCCCGCAAGAGCGGTTCGGCGGCCGCGCGCGAAATCGGCGACAACGATGCGAACCGCGCCACGCGCACGGCGTTCAACCAGGCTCTCGAGAAGCTGGCCGCGCGCTATGCGCAATCGCTGGCGGCGACCGAGGCGGATAGCCGGGCCAAGCAAAGTCTCGCGGAAATGATCATGATCGGGGTCCTGCTGGCGACGCTGGCGCTGGCCCTTGCGATGGTGCTCTGGACCAACCGCCGGATCGCACGCCCCTTCGGCGAACTGACGGCGGATCTCCAGCGCGTCACCGCCGGCGAAACCGATTTCGCCGTCCGCGGGCTGGAAAGAAAGGACGAGGTCGGCGTCATCGCCGCCGCACTGGAAGGGTTCCGCAACGCGGTGTCGGCCCAGCAGGAGCGGCAACGGCAGGAGGCTGCCGAACTTGAGCAGCGCACCCAGCGCCAGCACCGGCTCGAAGCGGCGATCGCGCGGTTCGAGGCCTCGGCGACCGGGCGGGTCGACGGCCTGACACGCACCTCGGCCGATCTGCACACGGCCGCCGCCTCGCTCTCGACCGGCGCGGAGGAAACCGCGCGCCAGGCCGAGATCGTCACTGAAGCCTCCGACGAGATGAACACCAACATCGAGACGCTCGCTTCCGCCGGCGACCTGCTGGTCGGCGCCATCGGCGAGATCGCGACCGGCATGAACCGTGCCAGCGATGTCTCGGAACGCGCCCATGCGATCAGCGCCGCGACGGCGTCCAAGTTCTCCGAACTGGCGACGGCGGTGTCGGCCATCGGGCAGGTCGTGGACCTCATCAACTCCATCGCGGCGCAGACCAATCTTCTGGCGCTCAACGCGACGATCGAAGCCGCCCGCGCAGGCGATGCCGGCAAGGGGTTCGCCGTCGTCGCGGCGGAAGTGAAGCAGCTCGCGGGGCAGACAACGCGCGCCACTGCCGAAATCGGCGGTAACGTTGCTCGCATCCAGAGCGTGACGGGCGATTCGATCGCGGCGGTCGAGCAGATCGGCCAGACGATCGAGGAAATGCGGCGCATCGCCGCAGAGGTTACCGGCGCGGTCGAGAGCCAGCGTGCGGCAACGGAGAACATCGCCGACAACGTCCGCAGCGCCTCGGCCGGGACGCGGCAGGTATCGGACAACATCGACGGCGTCGCAAAGGCGGCCGACGACACCGGCAGCGCCTCGATGAAGGTGCTGCAATCGGCCGGAAAGCTGTCCGAGGAAGCCGGCCACATCCGCGAGGAGGTCGAGGGGTTCCTCGCCGAAATCCGCGCCGCTTGACCGTCAGGCTCCGCCGGGCGCCTTGCTGCGATTGGTGAAGGCGCCGATCCCGTCCTCTGCCTCGCGGATCAGGAGGTTCTCGACCATGACGCGCGAGGCGTAGAGATAGGCGTCCTCCAGCCCCATCTCCTTCTGGCGATAGAACGCCTCCTTGCCGATCTTCACGGTCGCGGCCGGCTTCGAGGCGATGAGGGTCGCGAGCCGAAGCGCCTCATCGAGCGCCGCGCCCGCCGGTGCGATGCGGTTGACGAGTCCGAAGCGATGGGCGGTCCCGGCGTCGATCATCTCGCCGGTCAGCAGCATCTCCATCGCGTGCTTGTTCGAGACGTTACGCGTGAGTGCGATCATCGGCGTCGAGCAGAACAGGCCAATGTTGACCCCCGGCGTCGCGAAGCGCGCATCCGCACCAGCCACCGCGAGATCGCAGGAGGCGACGAGCTGGCACCCCGCCGCCGTCGCCACGGTCTCGACCGCCGCGATCACCGGGCAGGGCAGGGCGCGGATTTCCAGCATCATCGCCGAACAGGCCGCCATCAGCCCTTCGAAGAAGCCGCGGCCCTTGTCGTTTTCGGCACGCGCCGCCTGGATTTCCTTGAGATCGTGCCCGGCAGAAAACGCCGGTCCCTCCGCCGTGATGACCAGCGCGCGCAGATGCGCCGCCTTGCCGGCCTCGCGCAGGGCGTGATGCAACTCGCCGATCATCGCCATCGAGAGCGCGTTGCGCCGGGCCGGATTGTCGAGCGTGATGATCCGCACCGCGCCGCGATCCTCGACGCGGAGGAGGGGGGACATCGGTTCGGGCTGGAACTGCGCGCCGGTCGATCGCGGGTTTGACATCGGCTTTCCTCACTGGTTCTGTTCTGTTTTGAACAATCTACCGGACTTGTCGCCCGCTTGCGAGCCCATTGCGAGAAACGTGAATGACCAGATCCCACCGCCCGGCCGCGCCGGCGCTCAACCGCGACGAGATGGCCGCCTATCTCGATGAGGTCTTTCCCGAGATCCATCATGGCGGCCGGACGATGGAGGTCGAGGCGGTTGAATACGGTGCCTGCCGCGTCCGTATGGTCTATCACCCGCGCCATGTCCGGCCCGGCGGCACGCTCTCCGGCCCTTCGATGATGACGCTCGCGGATTTCGCGCTCTACGTGGCGGTGCTCTCGGTGGTCGGGCGGGTCGAACTGGCGGTCACGACCAATCTCTCGATCAACTTCCTCCAGAAACCCGAGAAGGCGGACCTCATCGCCGAATGCCGGCTGCTGAAGGCAGGCAAGCGGCTCTGCGTCGGCGAGGTGTCGATTTTCTCCGACGGCGGAGAGGAACCGGTTGCCCATGTGACAGGCACCTATTCGGTCCCGCCGCGCAAGGAATAGGGTAAAATGATACCACAATGCAAAACATATTGAAAAATAAGCTATATCGCCGGATATAAGCCTCAAATGACGCGTTGACGACGCGCGCCGCTTGGCCTATACGCTGCCTCGGTCGCGGCGCATTTCGGCGCCGCTTCGTTTTTTTGTTCGCAACCTTCGAGGATTGACCATGAAGGCCCTCACCTCTGCCACGCGTTCGTTCGTGGCGAAGCCGGCCGAAGTCGAGAAGAAGTGGGTCGTGATCGATGGCACCGGCCTCGTGGTCGGTCGCCTCGCCGCGCTCATCGCCCTTCGCCTTCGCGGCAAGCACAAGCCGACGTTCACCCCGCATGTCGATACCGGTGACAATGTCATCGTCATCAACGCGGAGAAGGTGGCGTTCACCGGCCGCAAGCTGACCGACAAGTTCTACTATCACCACACCGGCTTCCCGGGTGGGATCAAGGAACGCAGCGCCAAGTTCATCATCGAGGGGCGCTTCCCGGAGCGCATCGTCGAGAAGGCCGTGGAGCGCATGCTTCCGCGTGGCCCGCTCGGCCGCCAGCAGCTCGGCAACCTCCGCGTCTACAAGGGTCCTGCGCATCCGCATGAAGCCCAGCAGCCGGAAGTGCTGAACGTCGCATCTCTCAATTCCAAGAACACGAGGCTCGGGTAATCATGGCTGAGGTTCTCAACTCCCTCTCCGATCTCGGCGGCACCAAGACGGCGGCCCCGGAAGCGCCGGTTCACGTCCAGAAGCTCGACGCCCATGGCCGCGCCTATGCCACCGGCAAGCGCAAGGATGCGGTCGCCCGCGTCTGGATCAAGCCGGGTTCGGGCAAGATCACGGTCAACAACCGTGCTGTCGAGGTCTACTTCGCCCGTCCCGTGCTGCGCATGATCCTGAACCAGCCGCTCATCGCTGCTGGCCGCGCCGATCAGTATGACATCATGGTCTCGTGCAACGGCGGCGGTCTCTCGGGCCAGGCCGGTGCGGTGCGCCACGGTCTTGCGCGCGCGCTGACCTTCTACGAGCCGGAGCTTCGCTCGGTGCTCAAGAAGGGCGGCTTCCTCACGCGTGACAGCCGCACGGTCGAGCGCAAGAAGTACGGCAAGGCCAAGGCCCGCCGCTCCTTCCAGTTCTCGAAGCGCTAAGCGGTTCAGAACGATCGAATTCGAAAGCCCCGGGAAACCGGGGCTTTTGCTTTTTGCGGGCGATCGCTTTCTATGTGTCCGCATGGAAATCTTTTTTGAGATTCTCGCTTGGCTCGCGACGGAAATCATTTTCCCGCTGATCGGCGAAGCGCTTGCGGAGTGGGGTGCGCATATCTTCCGCCGGAACGCGAAGCGGCCGCCCAACCCCGTGCTTGCGGGTATTGGCAGCTTGTTGCTCGGCTT
>JAVTWI010000299.1:0-4992 GCA_032229845.1 Rhabdaerophilum sp. | reverse complement strand
TGGCGCGGGCTCCATCAGCTCGGCGGGCCGAGCCAGACCGGCGCCGATACCATGAGCTGGCTGGTCGAGCTGCTGCGCGGCGATGCCGCCGGCCTGAGCGGGGCAGTCGCATCCCTGCTCGCCGCGCCCCGGCATCCGCAGCCGGTGATCTTCCTGCCTTACCTTCAGGGCGAGCGCGTGCCGTACTGGGACCCGTCGCTGCGTGGCGCTTTCATCGGCCTCAACCGGGCGCACAAGCCGGTCGATCTGGCCTATGCGGTGATCGAGGGCGTCGCCTTTCTCAACCGGCTGGTGCTCGAACGCGCCGAGGCCGCGACCGGCGAACGCGTGAGCGAAATCCGCTTCGGCGGCGGCGCGGCCGTCAATCCCGTCTGGCGGCAGGTGAAGGCCGATATCTGCGGCCGCCCGGTGGTCGCGGGCGAAGCGCGCGAGCCGGGACTGCTCGGCGCGGCGATGCTCGCCTTCACGGGAACCGGACGGTTCCCGGATCTCGCGGCGGCGCAGGAAGCGATGGTGCGGATCGCGGCGCGGCATGTGCCCGATCCGAAACGCCGCGCCGTCTATGACGCGCTCTATGCGCTGTTCCGCGACGCCGAGGCTTCGCTTGCACCGGTTTCGCGCGGGCTTGCCGGCCTCGCCCGCCGCGCCGGTGCGCTGCCCGGCGTCAATGCTTCTTCCCTTTCCGATAACGAGGAACATCGCTCATGAAGACGCTCGTCCAGGCCGAATACGGCAAGGCGCACCTGCTGATCGGCTGCGTGCACACGCTCGCCCTGCCGGGGACGCCGCTCTATGACCGGACGGGCGGCATGCGCAAGATCGTCGCCCAGGCGAAGGAGGAGGCAAAGATCCTTGAGGACACCGGCTTCGACGCGCTGCTCTACACCAATGAATCCGACATGCCCTACGAGGCCAACATGCCGATCGAGGTCGTCGCCGCGATGACCGAGGTGATCGCCGAGTGCCAAGCGGAGCGCACGCTGCCGCACGGCGTCAACATGCTGATCGATCCGCCGGCCTCGATCGCTGTCGCCCATGCCACCGGCGGCCGCTTCGTCCGTGCGTTCCTGACCGGCGCGATGGCGGGCGACATCGGCCTGATGACGCCGGACGGGGCGCGGGCGCTGCGCCTGCGCGCCCAGCTCGATGCCGGCCACATCCGCATTATCTGCAACGTCACGCCGGGGTTCTCGATCAGCCTCGATACACGCCCCGTCGAGCAGCAGGCCTCGGGTGCGGTGTTCATCGGCCTTGCCGATGCGGTCTGCGTCAGCGGTCCGGCGGCCGGGAAGGAGGCGGATGTCTCGATGATCGAGCGCGTGGCGCGGCAGGTGCCGGATACGCCGGTCGCGGTCGGGACGGGCGTCTCGGAAGAGAATATTGCGCGCCTCGCCGAGGTGGCCGATATGTTTATCGTCGGCACGTCGATCAAGAAGGATCGCCAGACCTTGAACCCCGTCGATCCGGGCCGTGCCCGGGCTCTCGTCCGCGCCTATCACGAGCGCAGGGCCGCCTGAGATGGCGGGGCCCGTCACCCTCGTCACCGGTGCGTCCGGCGGGATCGGCTCGGCGCTTTGCCGCGTGCTTGCGGGGGCGGGGCATCGGCTGGTGCTGACCGCGCTGGATGCGGAAGGGCTGGCTGCGATCGCCGACGAGGTCGTGGCGGCGGGCGGTGAGGCCGCCGTTCTCCCCGGCGACATGCGCGACAGGGCGCTGCCGGAAGCGCTGGTCGCGCTTGCAGTCACGCGTTTCGGCTCGCTCGACGGGCTCGTCACTGGCGCTGGCGCCTCGCGACCGGTGCCCTTCGTCGAGATGGAGGATGATGAATGGGATCGCCTTGTCGATCTCAATCTCTCCGCCGTCTTCCGGGTTTCGCGCGCCGCCGCCCGGCGGATGATCGCGCAGCGCCAGGCCGGCGGCACGACAGGCGGAGCCATCGTCCATATCTCCTCGATCGCCCATGCCAACGGTGGTGCGAACCTCGCCTATGGCGCCGCCAAGGGCGGGGTCGCGACCCTGACGTACGGTATGGCGCAGCAGCTCGGGCCGCACGGCATCCGCGTCAACGCGGTGGCGCCCGGCATCATCGACACGCCGATGGTGCGGCGAGGGTTCGCGGATGCCTTCAACGGGTTGGTGGAGGGCGCGGCGCGGCGTACACCGCTCGGCCGGCTCGGGCGGGCGGAGGAGGTCGCGAGCCTCATCGCCTATCTGCTTTCGCCGGCGGCGGGCTTCGTCACCGGAGCGCTGGTGCCGGTCACGGGCGGAATCGAAATTCTTTCGCCGATCTCGGCGATCGCCAAGGGAGCCTGAGCGGTGCGCGAGATCATCGGAAAATACGGCACGGCATTGGCGGGACTGGCGCTGATCGCCTTCTTCCTGATTTTCGCGCCCAATTTCGCGACACCGATCAACCTCATCAACGTGTTGAAGGATACGAGCTTTCTGGCGATTCTCGCGCTCGGCTTCGCGCTGGCCTTCACGGTCGCCGAGCTCGATCTCTCGGTCGCGGAGATCGCGAGCCTCGCGGCGGTCATCTGCGGCTGGATGGTGCAGCACCAGTATCCGCCGCTGCTCGCCTTCGCCTCGGCGATCGCGGTCGGCGGCGCGCTCGGTGCGGTCAACGGCTTCGGCGTGACGCGGTTGCGCATCCCCTCGCTGATCATGACGCTCGGCGTCGCGGCCATCGCCAAGGGCTGCGCCTTCATGATCACACAGGGCATCGCGTTCGTTGGCCGCTGGCCGTCCGGCTTCACCGGGCTCGCGCGCGGCTACACCCTGGGCATTCCCAATCTTGTGCTCTGGATGGCCGGCGCGACGCTGTTCGCCTATGGGCTCATCAAGTGGACCCGCACCGGCGCGCATATGGTCGCGACCGGCGAGGCGGACGAGGCGGCGCGGCTCGCCGGCATCGCGACCGCGCGCATGAAGCGCATCGGCCTGCTGCTGGCGGGGCTCATGGCCGGATTGATGGCGGTTCTGCTGGCGGCAAACCTCTCGTCGGCGGCGCCGAACATGGCCGGCGACTACCTGCTCTACGCGATCGCGGCGGTGCTGCTCGGCATGACGATGTTCGAGCCGGGCAAGCCGAACGTCGTCGGCACGGTGTTCGCGGCGTTGGTGCTCAAGGTTCTCGGCAACGGGCTCGTGCTGCTCGGGGCTCCCTATTACGTGCAGGATATCGTGCTCGGCGCGATTATCATCGGTTCGGTCGCGTTCTCGGCGAGCGTGATGAAGAAGGCGGCGTTCAAGGTCTGAACGTTCAAACAGGCGAGGAGAAAGACAATGATCGGCTTTAGGAAATGGATGATGCCGGCGGCCGCGCTGCTGGCCATGATGCAATCGGCTAACGCCTTCGAGATCGGGGTGATCGGCTTCCAGTTCTCGTCGGAGACGCATGCGCGCGTCGCCAACGCGGCGGCAGAGGCGGCCAAGGCCAAGGGCTGGACGGTGACGCTGCTGAACTCGGAAGGCTCGCTCCCGAAACACGCCGAGCAGTTCGATGCCCTCATCGCCAAGAAGGTCGATGCGATCATCGTCGCTATGGGCAAGCCGGTCGAGGCCGATGCCCAGTTCAAGGCGGCGAAGGACAAGGGCATTCCCGTGATTACCGTCCAGTCGGGTTCGAGCAGCCATGCACTGTTCGATATCCAGACCAACGAATACAAGGTTGGCGCAGAGGCGGCGCTCTACCTGCTCGGCCAACTCGGCTACAAGGGCAACATCATCACCTCGCGCTTCGATCTCAACGTCGCCTCGCGCATCCGCGGCAAGCTGCTGGATGTGGTGCTGGCCGAGAACACGGCCGTGAAGGAACTCGGCAAGTTCTCGATGGCTCGCACCCAGAGCTGGCGTGACGATGTGCGCGCCGGCATGCAGGCGCTGCTGCTCCAGAACCAGGGCAAAATCAATGGAATCTGGGCCTCGTTCGATGGCCAGGCCTACATCATCGACGACCTCCTGAAGGCGCAGGGCGTCAAGAAGGGCCAGATCCCGCTCGTCTCGGTCGACGGCGGCAAGGAAAGCTACGCGCGGATCAAGGACCCTGAATCGACCTTCACCGCCACCGTCTCCATCCCGTTCGAGGAGATGGGCCGCAAGGCCGTCGAGGCGATCCAGACCATCGTCGTCGAGAAGAAGCCGAAGGAGACCGTCACCGCCGGCCCTTATCTCTTCGCCGACGCGGTTCTGGTCGACCAGTCCAACGTCGACAAGTTCCTCAAGTGAACCGGAGGCCCCGTCCGCGAGGGACGGGGCCTGTCCATCGTCCGTCGGAGGTTGAGATGAACGCCGAGCCGAAGCCCGAAATCCTGCCGCTGCTGTCGCTGCGCGGCATCGGCAAGCGTTATGGCGCGGTCGTCGCGGTGCGCGATGTCGATCTCGACATCCGCGAGGGCGAGGTGGTCGCGCTGTGCGGCGACAACGGCGCCGGCAAGTCAAGCCTCATCAAGGTGATTTCCGGCGCGGAAGAACCGACCTCGGGCACTATGGCGATGCGCGGCGAAACCGTCCGCTTCGCTTCCCCGCAAGATGCGCTGAAACACGGCGTCGCCACCATCTATCAGGATCTCGCGCTCGCGCCGCGGCTCTCGATCGCCCAGAACGTCTTCATGGGGTCGGAACTGACGCGCCCCGTGATCCTCCCCTTCCTCCGCATGCTCGACAAGCGCCGCATGGCCGAGGAGGCGCGCGGCTATCTCCGCCAGCTTTCGGTCAGCGTCGAGGACATGGACCGGCCGGTGGAACGGCTGTCCGGCGGCCAGCGGCAGGCGGTGGCGATCTCGCGCGCGCTGCGCTGGAACGCGCGCCTCATCATCATGGACGAGCCGACGGCGGCGCTCGGCGTCAAGGAGACCGCGCTGGTGCTCGATCTCATCCGCCGGCTCAAGGCCACCGGCAAGACCATCATCCTCATCAGCCACAACATGCGCGACGTGGTGGCGCTCGCGGACCGCGTCGTCATCCTCGGGGCCGGACGCAAGTTCGTCGATC
>JAVTWI010000298.1:0-5016 GCA_032229845.1 Rhabdaerophilum sp. | reverse complement strand
GAGATCGGCTCCGGCTCGATCACCGGCATTTTCTCGGTGCTGGTCGACGGCGACGATCACAACGAGCCGGTCGCGGACGCGACGCGCGGCATCCTCGACGGCCACATCGTCATGGAACGCAAGATCGCCGAGCGCGGGCGCTACCCGGCCATCAACATCCTGAAATCCGTCTCGCGCACGATGCCGCATTCATGCGACCCTCTTTATCTGCCGACCGTGCAGGCGGCGCGGGCGCTGATGGCGACCTATTCCGACATGGAAGAGCTGATCCGTCTCGGTGCCTACCGGCGCGGCTCCTCCCCGGAGGTCGACCGCGCGATCGAGGCCAATCCGGAACTCGAAGCTTTTCTTTCACAAGGTAAGGAAGAATCAACCTCCTTGGGCGAAAGCTATATCCGTCTCGCGGATATTGTTAACCGCCTCGGGTCTGGCGCCGACGCGTCCTGAGCCCCCGGCAACCCAGGCGTAATTCTGGGTTCGGTCAAGGAGTAGAACGACCATGAAATCGCGTGATACGTTGATCCGTCTGAAGCGGTTCCACGTAGACGAGAAGCGTCGCCGGGTTTCGCAGATCGAGGCGATGATTGCTGAATTCCAGCGGATGGCCAGCGAACTCGACCGTGAGATCGAGAACGAGGAGCGCCGCGCCGGCATCTCGGATACCGCTCATTTCGCCTACCCGACCTATGCAAAGGCCGCGCGCACCCGCCGCGACAACCTGCTGCATTCCGCCAGCGAGTTGAACGATCAGCTCGAAGAGGCGAAGGCCGCGCTCAACGAGGCGTTCGAGGAACTGAAGAAGGTCGAGATTCTCGACGATCGCGAGAAAGCCGCCGAACGGGCCGAGATGGCCCTGCGTGACCAGATGGAAACCGATCGCATCGCCGCCCGCGTGCGCTACGCCGCCGGCCGCTTCTAACCGGCGTCTGCCGCGACAACGGGGACCTGCCGCGCGACATCGTGCGGCAGCGTGCCGTCGAGGCGCGGGTCGTCGAAAATCTCCACCGCGCGCTTGTAGGGCCGGAACCCCGCCCGCATGTAGAAATCGAGCGCGCGCGGATGGTCGAGGCTGCAGGTATGGACATGGAGTGATGTCAGGCCCCGCTCCCGCGTCAGATGAAGCGCCTGGGCAATAGCCACACGCCCGAGACCGCGCCCGAGCGCATCCGGCAAGAGACCGCAGAAGGCGAGTTCCGGTGCATTCGGGTTCCGGAAGTCCAGTTCGAGCAGTCCCGCCTCCCTGTCATCATCAAGCACCACGAACGCCAGCACCGCCTCGTCGCCCAGAATACGCCCGAGCTCGGCATCATCCATGCGCAAGCGGCTGAACCAGAGCCAGTCCGCACCGATAGCGGAAAAGAGCGCGCGGTAACGCAGGAGGTCGCCGGCGCCGAGGCGCCGGAACGCACCGATTTCCGGTCGTGGCGGCAAATCGGCGAGATCGTGCCGGAGATAGGTCACAAGCGCCGCTAGCTGCCCTCGCCCCAGTTTGTGCAATCCGTTCTCGATCACCGTTCTGCTCCTGTCCTGCCCGAACCGTTCCGCATTTCGATGCGAAGCGCCAGACCGAGCAATATTCGGTGCTTGCCAGCACGATCAAGGTCGGGCACTGACTGTTGCGGGGTATGGCGTGGCACGGCGGGAAACAGGGCGAACCTGGGTCCTCGAAGTTTCGTGCGATTTTGGGAAGCGGCATGAAACGTCTCAAGGATTTTTTCTGGCCGGCGGTCGGGCTGGTCGCGGTCTCTCTCTCCCTCAAGGTTCTCTACGCAAAGCTCCACGCTGAAGCCGCGACCGACCAGGCAACCAGCGCGTTGATCGAAAACGCCAGCTTCTTTGAAAGCCTCAAGCTGATCGCGCTCCAGATCGGCAGCAAGATCAAGGACAACCCGACCTCCGACTTCGTCCTCGCCTTCGGGGCGACCCTGCTCGCCTATTGGGCGCTCGCCTGGTACGACCGGATCGCGCTGATCCACCTGAAGAAGGAAAAGGGCATTTCCTGGCTTTATGTCACGCTGTGCTCGTTCACGACCTACGCCATCTCGCACAATATCGGCGCTTCGGTGTTCTCGGGCGGCATGGTCCGCTACCGCGCCTACACCGCGAAAGGTTTGTCGGCGGCGGAAGTCGCGGTCCTCGTTGCGCTCTGTTCCTTCACGTTCGCGTTCGGAACGACGCTGCTGGGCGGCCTCGTGCTGCTGTACGAGCCGCAGATCCTCCAGCCGGTCGCGCCTGTCGGTCTTGGCATGGCGCGGCTCATCGGCTTTGCCATGGTCGCCTTCTGCCTTCTCTACACGATCGGCTCGTGGCTTCAGTTCAAGCCGCTCGTCATCCGGAACTTCCGGCTTGAGTACCCCGGCCTGAACGTGGTCTGGCGGCAATGGATTGCCGCCCCGCTCGAACTGATCGGCGCGGCAGGGATCATCTATTATGCGATGCCCGGTCCCACCCAGCCGGATTTCATGCTGGTGCTGGGCGCGTTCCTGCTGTCCTTCTCCGCCGGTCTGTTGTTGCAGGCACCCGGCGGCATCGGCGTGATGGAATTCACCTTCATCAAGGTGATGCCGGACCATTCGGCCTCTGATGTCCTCGCGGCGCTGCTCGTCTGGCGGCTGCTTTACCTGTTGCTGCCGCTCGCGATCTCGATCCCGGTCGTGCTCGGCTTCGAACGCTCGAAGCTGTTCCATCACGACGAACAGCCACCCGCGGGCTGACATTCGGGGCCGGCTCAGATCGAGCCGACAGTCCTCAGCCGAGCGGAGGGATGGATTTCGCCCTGTGCGACGACAGCCGTCTGCGGCCGGAAGCGCTCGACGATCATCCGCACGTAAGGCCGGATGGCGTTGGAGGTGACGAGCACCGGCATCTCGCCGAGGCGGGCCGCCTCCTCGAACCGGTCACGCAGCGCGATCACGAAGTCATGGAGGCGCGAGGGCTGCATCGCCAGGTGCTTCACTTCGCCCTCGCCGACGAGCGAGGAGGAGAACGCGTCTTCCCACGCCGGCGACATGGTGATGAGCGCGAGCTGGCCCGTTGGCCCGGTGTGCTGGGCGCAGATCTGCCGTCCGAGCCGCGAGCGGATATGCTCGACGATCATGCGCGGATCGCGCAGCGCGCCCGAGACCTCGGCGATCGCTTCGAGAATGGTGCCGAGATCACGGATCGAGACGCGCTCCGCCAGCAGCAGCTGGAGAATGCGCTGGATGCCGGTGGTGGCGATCTGCGCCGGCACGACCTCCTTGAGCAGGTCCTGATGCGCCTTCGGCAGGTCCTTGAGCAGCTTCTGCACTTCCACGTACGAGAGCAGTTCCGCCATGTTGTTCTTGATGACCTCGGTGAGGTGCGTCGCGATCACCGTCGCCGGATCGACCACGGTATAACCGCGCAACTGCGCCTCGTCGCGGAGTGACTCCTCGATCCATGTCGCCGGAAGGCCGAAGGTCGGCTCGAGAAGATGCGCGCCGGGAAGCTGCACCTGCCCGCCCGCCGGGTCCATCGCCATGTACTGGTTGGGGAACACGATACCGTTGCCGGCATCGATCTCCTTCATCTTGATGACGTAGTGGTTCGATTCGAGCTGGACGTTGTCGACGAGCCGCACCGAGGGCAGCACGAAGCCCATCTCCGAAGCCAGCGTGCGACGCAGGGCCTTGATCTGCTCGGTGATCTTGTCCTCGCCGTTCTGGCCCTGTACCAGCGGAAGCAGCGCATAGCCGATCTCGATGCGCAGTTCATCGAGCCGAAGGGCATCCTGAACCGGCGCGTCCTCGGGCTTGGCCTGCGCCGCAGCCTGCTCCACCAGGCTTTGTGCCGCCCGCTCCATATCCGCCTGTTTCTGGCGCCGGTCCAACCTCATCGCCAGGAAACCAGACAGCGCCGCGAGGCCCAGGAAAGGTAGCGCCGGCATGCCCGGCAGCAGAGCCATCACCACCATGACGAAGGCCGACATGCCGAGCGCCTTGGCCGAGCCGGCGAGCTGCTTGGAAAGCGCCTTGTCCGCCGCGCCGGAAACACCTGCCTTCGAGACGAGAAGGCCGGCGGCGGTGGAGACGATCAGCGCCGGAATCTGGGTGACGAGGCCATCGCCGACCGTCAGCAGCGTATACGCGCGGGCCGCGTCCCCGAAACTCATCCCGTTCTGCGCAACACCGATGATGATGCCGCCAACCACGTTGATGAAAGTGATGAGGATGCCGGCGATCGCATCGCCGCGTACGAACTTCGAGGCGCCGTCCATCGCGCCGAAGAAAGCGCTTTCGTCCTCGAGCGCCTTGCGGCGGAGCTTGGCCTCATCCTGATCAATGAGGCCGGCCGAGAGGTCGGCGTCGATCGCCATCTGCTTGCCGGGCATCGCGTCAAGGGAGAAGCGCGCCGCGACTTCCGCGATGCGGCTCGAGCCCTTGGTGATGACGACGAAGTTCACCACCACCAGAATGATGAAGACGATGAGGCCGATGACGAAATTGCCGCCCATGACGAAGGCGCCGAACGCCTCGATCACATGGCCAGCCGCGCCATGGCCGGTATGCCCGTTCGACAGGATGAGGCGCGTCGAGGCGAGGTTGAGCGACAGTCGCAACATCGTCGCGATCAGCAGCACGGTCGGGAACGACGAGAACTCCAGCGGTGCCAGGATGAACAACGAGGTCATCAGCACCAGCACGGAAATAATGATCGAGAAGGCGAGCAGCAGATCGAGCACCATCGGCGGCAGCGGCACGATGAGAACGACCAGGATAGTGAGGACGCCGAGCGCCAGCGCGATGTCGCCGCGTTTGACAAACGCCAGCAGTTCTTTCGGCGACATGATCGAACCGAGAGGGAACCGCGTTCCGCCGCTCTCCTTGCTTACGCTCGCGTCGCTCATGTTCGCCCCGGCCTGAACGACCCGGACACCGGTCCGGATCTGGAATCCCACTGGGCAATTTTTGCCGGGTCTATGGTTAACACCCGGTTACCGTGGCGCCGAATTCTCAGATCGCAGCGATGCGCGCCGCACCCGGCTCCGGCACGTCA
>JAVTWI010000297.1:2180-5030 GCA_032229845.1 Rhabdaerophilum sp. | reverse complement strand
CGATATTCTGAAGCAGGCCCTCCCGGACAAGCGCGTCGAGTTCGGCTTTCGGCAGCGCCTTGAGCGCGGCTTCGAAGGGTTCGACCAGCGGCATCACCGGCAGGCCCAGCCGCATAACGCGCTCGGTGACATCCCGCCCTTTGAATATCGCACGCTGCAGGAAATCGAGCTTCGCCGGCTGGCCATCGATCAGCGTCTGGAAGTTGAGTTCCCTGTAGTCGGGGATCGAGGTGACGGGCGAGGCGGTGTGGTCGGGCAGGGGGAAGGCGACCAGCGTCTCGATATCCTGCGCCGAAATATTGGTGAAACGGTATTTCACCCGCACGGCCTTTTCGGAAACGAAGAGATCCTCGGAATCCATGCGGATCGCCTCGGATTTCGTCATCGTGATGCCGCCGATGGCCAGCGCCGCGGCGCTGTCGTTGGCGCGGGCGGAAGGAAACGCACACGGCACGGCCAGCAGGCCAAGGGCAAGGACGCGGCAGGATCGGTTCACGGAAGCAACTCCCCGAAAAGGGGTGGCGGAGCTTCTATCGTCGCTCAGCAAGGAGCGAGAGGCAACGGCTTGTTTTTGCGCGCAACCGACGGCAGATTGTCACCGGGCGCGTTCCGACCCCAAGGAGATTCCATGGCCATGCCCCCCCTGATGGGCCTTCTCGTCACCCTCGTTCTCGGCGGCATCGCCGGCTGGCTCGCGAACCTCATCGTCGGTGGCAGCGGCGGGATCATCCGCAACGTCATCGTCGGGCTGATCGGCGCGGTCGTCGGCCATTTCGTTCTGAACTGGCTGGGTGTCCGGCTCGGAGGTCCGCTGATCCACTCGATGGTCTCGGCCGTCCTCGGCGGCGTGATCGTGATCGTCGTCGGGCGTTTCCTCAGCCGATAGTCCGGCTTCACTCCGCGAAATTCACCTCAAGCCCGAACCCGGCCTTCATGCACTCGCGCGGCGCGTTGAAGGTTTCGGTCTGGTAGGGCGCGATCTCGACCTCGCGCGGATAGAGCGGCGTGAACAGCTTGGCGTGAATGCGCTTCGAGCCGTGCAGGCTGGTGATCTCGCAGCACGGATCGCAGCGATATTTGACCCATTTCGCTGCGTTGCCGGTAGGCGTGCTCCAGATGCCGGCTTCGACCCGGTGGGTCGCGACCAGGGCCAGCAGGCCGGCGATGTAGATCAGTCGCATCGGATCCTCCTTTGGAACTGCCGCCCCGTCCGGTTCCGATCCCTGAAAGTCTACCTCGACCGCCTTGCCGTCTGCTTAACAAGGCGGTCCGCATCCTTTGCAGGGGAGGCATGATGCGTTCATACTTGCCGCCCCCGTGCCTTCGGCTTAGGTGATGGCGACAAGCGCGGGCAATGCGCGATGAGGTGACGGCTCGAAAGGGTTCGCATGGCGACGATCGATCTCCTGAACAACGATCCCCGGAAGAAGTCCGATCCGGCTGCGCGTCACCCGGAAAAAGCGCACCGGCCGGATAACCCGATCCAGCGCAAGCCGGACTGGATTCGCGTCAAGGCGCCCGGTTCGCCCGGTTGGAAGGACACTCACGCCATCGTCAAGGAGAACGGGCTCGTCACCGTGTGCGAGGAGGCCGGCTGCCCGAATATCGGCGAGTGCTGGGAGAAGAAGCACGCCACCTTCATGATCATGGGCGACACCTGCACCCGGGCCTGCGCCTTCTGCAACGTCAAGACCGGGATGCCGGCGCCGCTCGATCCCAGCGAGCCCGATTATGTCGCGACCGCCACCGCCAAGCTCGGCCTGACCCATGTCGTCATCACCTCGGTCGATCGCGACGATCTGGCCGACGGCGGGGCCGAGCATTTCGCGCAGACGATCCGCGCGATCCGCGAAAAGGCGCCGAACACCACCATCGAGATCCTGACGCCGGACTTCCTGCGCAAGGAAGGCGCGCTGGAGGTAGTGGTGGCCGCGAAGCCCGACGTGTTCAACCACAACCTTGAGACCGTGCCGTCGAACTACCTCAAGGTCCGGCCCGGCGCGCGCTATTTCCACTCGATCCGCCTGCTCCAGCGCGTGAAGGAACTCGACCCGACCATCTTCACCAAGTCCGGAATCATGGTGGGCCTCGGCGAGGAGCGGAACGAGGTGCTGCAGCTGATGGACGACCTGCGCTCGGCAGATGTCGATTTCATCACCATCGGTCAGTATCTCCAACCGACGAAGAAGCACCACGCCGTGATGCGCTTCGTGCCGCCGGACGAGTTCAAGGGCTACGAGACCATCGCCTACACCAAGGGTTTCCTGATGGTTTCCGCTTCGCCGCTCACGCGCTCCTCGCACCATGCGGGCGAGGATTTCGCGAAGCTGAAGGCGGCGCGGGACGCGAAGACCTCGAAATAACCGGGGCCTGCCGATGCCCCGCTTCGAGACCATCCGCCCCGCGCGGCACAGCCCCGAGACGATGTTCAACCTCGTCGCGGATATCGCGCGCTATCCCGAATTTGTGCCAATGTGCGAAGCGCTGCACATCCGGCGGCGGAATGAAAACGAGGGCGCGGTGACGCTCCTCGCGGACATGACCATCGGCTACAAGATGATCCGCGAGACCTTCACCACCCGCGTCGAACTCGATCCTGCGGCGATGCAGATCCGCGTGACCTACGTCGATGGCCCGTTCAAGCATCTCGAAAACCGGTGGAGCTTTCTCGAAAAGCCGGACGGCGGCTGCGACGTGAAATTCTACATCGACTACGAATTCCGCAGCCGCACCTTCCAGATGCTGGCCGGCGCCGTGTTCGAGAAGGTATTCCGCAAGATGGCCGAGGCCTTCGAGGCCCGCGCCTCAGGCTGAAATCGAGGTGTTCTCGGCAAGGCCGAGCAGCATCAG
>JAVTWI010000297.1:0-2080 GCA_032229845.1 Rhabdaerophilum sp. | reverse complement strand
GGCCCGCGCCTCAGGCTGAAATCGAGGTGTTCTCGGCAAGGCCGAGCAGCATCAGCAGCGCGTCGCGCGTCGCCGCCTTGCGGATGCCCGCGCGCCCGAGCGCAGGATCGTAGCGCCGCTCGATCCGGTTGACCTGCCCGTCGCGCGAGGCCGCGGCGAGATGGACGAGGCCGACCGGCTTTTCCGCGCTGCCGCCGCCCGGTCCCGCGACCCCGGTGATCGCCACCGCGAGGTCGGCGTCGGAGGCGCGCAACGCGCCTTCCGCCATCGCCGCCGCGACCTCGGCCGAAACCGCGCCATGCGCCGCCAGAAGGCGCTCCGGCACGCCGATCATCGCCATCTTGGCCGCGTTGGAATAGGTGACGAAGCCGCGATCCACCACGTCCGACGAGCCGGCGATGGCAGTGAGGTTCATCGCCACCATGCCGCCGGTGCAGGATTCGGCGGTCGCGATTTTCAGCCCGCGCGCCCGCGCCATGGCGAGAACCCTGCGGGCAAGGACCTGCGGAGAAGGGGCGGGCAACGTAGGTTCGGACATGATCGTCTCCTTGGCGCGAGTATCCTCGTCCTAGAAGACGACCGAGGCAATGGCCATCACGGCGATGCCCTCGCGGCGACCGGTGAAACCGAGCCTCTCCGAAGTTGTCGCCTTGACACCGACCTTTGCGGTCGGAAGCCCGAGGATTTCGCCGATCCGTACCTGCATCGCCGCGCGATGCGGGCCGATCTTGGGTGCCTCACAGATGATCGTGCAATCGACATTGACGATCCGCCCGCCCGCCGTCGCGACCAGATTGCGGGCGTGGATCAGGAACCGGTCCGAAGAAGCACCACGCCATTGCGGATCGGACGGCGGGAAGTGCGAGCCGATATCGCCGTCGCCGATGGTGCCGAGCAGCGCATCCGTCAACGCGTGCAAAACCGGGTCAGCATCCGAATGGCCGAGCAGCGATTGTGTATGCGGCACGGCGACGCCGCCGAGCACGACATGATCGCCCGTCGTGAAGGCATGAACGTCATAGCCGATGCCGGCGCGTGTTTCTCGCGTGCCCGAGAGATGAGCCTCGGCACGGCCGAGATCCGCCTCCAGCGTGATCTTGAACAGCGATGGATCGCCGGCGAAACTCGCGACGGGGTGGCCATAAGCAGCCGCCAGGCCGGCGTCGTCGGTAAAGTCCGTGCGCCGCTCCGCCAGCGCCCGGCGGTGCGCGTCGCGGATCAGCGAGAACCGGAACGCCTGCGGCGTCTGCACGGCCCGCATCGCCGCGCGGTCCGGGTTCGCGAGAAGATGGCCGCCCGCGTCCAGCGTCGCCAGCGTGTCGGCCACCGGCAGCACCGGAAGCGCCGCGCCGGCCGTCATGCCGGCGAGGATCGCGCGCATCACCACCGCTTCGCCCGCGAAGGGCCGCGCCGCATCGTGGATCAGCACGATTCCATCATCCGGGAAGCCGGTTTGCGACAGTTGTTCTAGGCCAGCGCGCACGGAGTCCTGTCGGGTCTCGCCCCCTACGACCGACGCAAGGCGCGATCCAGCAACACCGGATTGGACCGCCGCTTCGGCGTAAGGCTCGCCGTCCTCCGCATGGATGACCGTCACGATGGTCTCGATAGCCTCGACCGCACCGAGATGGCGGATCGCTTCCGCCAGCACCGTGCGGCCACCGATCTTGCGGTACTGCTTCGGAACCTCGCCGCCGAACCGCCGGCCGCGACCGGCGGCGACGATGAGCGCGGCGACATTCGGGGAAGCATTCATGGCGGCATCCTGACTCTGGGCTGCGCGATCCATCCGGAAAATCCACCCGCGCGTCAATCCGGCCCCGGCACCAAACCGCGCCGCCCTTGCGTGATTTCGCGCCTTCCTTTACCTGAAGCGCGAAAACCGGCGCGGATCACCGGCAAGGAAGCGCCGAGGAGGCGCCAAGGACCGGCGCGGCATATATTTTCAGTCTCTTGCCCCATCAGAGGCGCATTGCCTATTTATTAGGCGTAATGATCATGAAAATTGCACCTTTCCGGATCGGAACTTACACCCTGCCGGGACCGGCAGCGCTGGCGCCGATGTCCGGCGTGACCGATC
>JAVTWI010000296.1:3677-5076 GCA_032229845.1 Rhabdaerophilum sp. | reverse complement strand
CCGATGACCCTGCCGTGCGCAGGAACCGCCTCGCGCTCCTAGCCGCCCAGCGCCGCGTCACCGCGCGTATCGCGGATTTCTCGAAAATCGCGGGGTAATTGGGACGACGGCAGGATGGATGGCCGGCGCCATCCATCAACGTTTCTCGGGCAATCCATAACATCTATTTGTTCGCCGCATGGATGGGCGACTGTTATAGATTGAACAATCAAACGTCCTGCCGCCCGCCCTTGAACCCGGAGCCCCGCATGACCACCCAGAACGTTGCCCGCGTCGATTCTTCCCGGATTTTGCCCGCCGGCCTCATCATCCTCGCCGGCTGCGCCATCGCGACGCTCGGCTTCGGCCCGCGCTCGGCGATGGGCTTTTTCCAGCAGCCGATTATCTCCGCCAACGGCTGGGGCCGCGATGTCTTCTCCTTCGCACTGGCGATCCAGAACCTGATGTGGGGCGTCGGCCAGCCTTTCATGGGCGCGGTTGCCGATCGTTTCGGCACGCTCAAGGTGCTCTGGGGCGGCGCGCTGCTCTATGCTGCCGGCCTCTACCTGATGACGGTTTCGGCCGACCCGGCGACGCTGACGATCACCGGCGGCGTGCTGATCGGTTTCGGCCTTGCCGGCTCGTCGTTCAACCTCGTGCTCGCGGCCTTCGGCAAGCTGCTGCCGCCCGAAAAGCGCTCGATGGCCTTCGGCGCCGGCACCGCGGCGGGTTCGTTCGGCCAGTTCCTCTATTCGCCGCTCGGCGTCGGACTCATCCGCGATTACGGCTGGCAGAGCGCGCTGACGATCTTCGCCGGGCTCACGTTGCTGATCCTGCCGCTGGCGCTCGCGGTCGCGACCCCGCCGCAGAAGAAGGTGGCTGCCGGTGCGCCGGCTTCCGCCGACAACCAGAGCGTGATGCAGGCGCTCACGCAGGCGTTTGGCCATCGCTCCTATGTGCTGCTGGTGCTCGGCTTCTTCACCTGCGGCTTCCAGCTCGCCTTCATCACCGTGCATCTGCCGAGCTATTTCAAGGATGTCGGTATGCCTCCCGAGGTTGGCGGCTGGACGCTGGCGCTCGTCGGCGTGTTCAATGTCATCGGTTCTCTGTCGTCGGGCTGGCTCGGCAACCGCATGCCGAAGCGCTGGATCCTCGCGATCATCTATTTCGCCCGCTCGATCGTGACCCTCGGTCTTCTCTTCTCGATCCCGTTCGTGGCGACACCGGTGAGCGTTTTCGGCTACCAGACCACGTGGGGCGTCGTCTCGGCGCTCGCCTTCGGGGCCTCGACCGGCCTGCTCTGGCTCTCGACCGTTCCGCCCACGGCGGCGCTGGTCTCGATCATGTTCGGCCCGCGCTACATGGCGATGCTCTACGGCTTCGCCTTCTTCTCGCATCAGGTCGGCGGCTTCCTCGGCGT
>JAVTWI010000296.1:0-3577 GCA_032229845.1 Rhabdaerophilum sp. | reverse complement strand
CGATGCTCTACGGCTTCGCCTTCTTCTCGCATCAGGTCGGCGGCTTCCTCGGCGTCTGGCTCGGCGGCCTCCTGTTCGAGAAGACCGGCAGCTACGATGTTGTCTGGTGGCTTTCGATCGGGCTTGGCGTCGCGTCCGCGCTCATCAACCTGCCGATCAACGAGAAGGCGGCGCCCGGCCGCTGGCAGGCCCAGGCGGCATAGCGTTTTCCGACGAAGTGGATGCCGGTTCGTCGCGGAAAACGCGTGCTCAAAGAAAACAGGTCCAAAACCTGAGGATCAGGCGCTGGCGGCTTCGCCTTCGATCAGCCGGCGCTTTTTCGACAGTTCCGCCCCGAAGAACTCCAGGAAGGCCCGCACGCGCGCGGCCTTCTTGAGATCGGGGTGCGTCAGCACCCAGAGCCCTGTACCCGACGCGGGCCTGATGATCGGGATGCGCCGCGCGGTCGGCATCTGTTCGCCGATGAAGCAGGGCAGAAGGCCGATGCCGAGCCCCGCGTTGACCGCGGCTGCCAGCGTCGAGACCATGTTGACCTTCACCGCGACGCATTCGGGCACGACGTGGTTCGTCACCCAGCGCCCGCCGGCGGTGGTGGCGAGCGGCTCGCCGAGGCCGACCCAGCGCGTCGGCGGACGGATCATCGCCTCCAGCGATTCCTGGTCGAAGTCCGCCTGCGCCAGCAGCGCCTCCGAAGCGTAGGCGCCCCAGGCGATGGTGGCGACGCGGCGCCCGATCAGCGTCTGCGGCGGATCGACCGAGGCGCGGATCGCGACATCGGCATCGCGGCGCGAGAGGTTGAGCGCGCGGTTGTCGATCACGAAGTCGAGCGTGATCTCGGGGTAGCGCTGGCGGAAGGCGCAGAACATCGGCGCGACGAGATGGGAGAAGATCGTATCGGTCGTCGTCACCCGCAATTCGCCGGATGGGCGGACATCCTGCCCGGCGATGCGCCGTTCGAACTCGATGATCGATTCGGCCATGCGGGTCGCGAGCGCGACCATTTCCTCGCCGGCCGAGGTCAGCAGGTATCCCGAGCGTGCCCGCTCGAAGATGCGGACGCCGAGATGATCTTCCAGCGCATTGAGACGCCGGAAAACCGTGGAATTGTTGACGCCGAGCACCTCTGCCGCGCCGCCAAGCGAGCGCTGCTCCGCAATGGCGCGGACAAGGCGAAAATCATCCCAGGCAAGCGGCTGCATCGGGCGATCCCGAATTTCGGACAGGATTGTGCCGTGGGAAAGTTTCACACATTTCGCATCAGAAATCATCGGCGAATTCGCCCGATTTCGATGGCACCTTTCAGGGGCGGGGCGCCGCGGCGCGCGCGAGGCGGTCGCGGATGGCCTCGCCGAGCCCTTCGACCGGAATCGGAGCGGCCGCGATGCCGTCGACGGGAAGCGCGTCGAGCCGCCGCAGGTAGCCGTAAAGGTTGGCAGCAGCCTCGGCGGTATTGCCGCCGGGCGAGAGATTGAGCGTCCGCTCCGGCGTCGCGCCGGCGGGAAGTTCCGGACCGAACGCAAGGCAGGCCTCGTTGGGTCTTATCATCGCGGCATCGAGCCGGAGGCGATGGGCGGGCGCGTAATGCGAGGAAAGCCGGCCCGGTGCGAGCGGCGCGCTCGCGTCACGGCTGTCGGAATGTTCGAGCCCGTGGCCGAGGACGGCCTCGATCGCTTCGCGCGCGAGGCCGCCGGGGCGCAGCAATGTCACCCTCCCATCGAGGCAGCCGAGAATGGTAGACTCGACGCCGATGGGACAGGGGCCCCCGTCGACGATCGCATCGACGATCCCGTCGAGATCGCCGGCGACATGCGCGGCCTCGGACGGAGAAACACGTCCGGAACGATTGGCGCTCGGCGCCGCGATCGGCCTGCCGGCCGCCGCGAGGATCGCCCGGGCGACCGGATGATCCGGGACGCGGATCGCAAGAGAGGGCAGGCCGGCGCGGGCCAGCTCGCAGACCGGGCAGTCAGGTTTGACGGGAACCACCAGCGTCATCGGGCCGGGCCAGAACGCCGCCGCCAGTTTCCGGGCCTGCGGCGGCAGGTCAGCCAGCCTCTCCGCCTCGGCCGGCGTTGCGACATGGGCGATCAGCGGGTTGAAATGCGGCCGGCCTTTCGCGGCATAGAGCCGGGCGATCGCATCAGGGTCAGTGGCATCGGCCCCGAGGCCGTAGACTGTCTCGGTCGGAAAGGCGACGAGCCTGCCCTCGGCCAGCATCCGCCCCGCCGTGGCGAGATCGCCGGGAGCGGTGCCCAGTTGCAGGGTTTCTTTTTTTTTCGTCATGGCCGGCGATCCGGAGGCCGCAGGGGCATCTGTCGTCTTGGTGACAGCGGAGACCGCGCACAATATGAAATAGGAACATCCGCACTACCCCACGGATCCCGCCCCCGGTTTTCGGGCTCGGCGAAGCGGGGGGTTGCAGGATTATTGTTCATATGTAAACTAAGATCTGATCGCGCGCGGAAGCGAAGGTGTCTGGCCCCTTGGGGTCTAGCTCTTTGCGGCGGCGGTTCCAAACAAGAAATGCATGTCGCCGGTTGCGGGACATGTTCGTGGAGGAGCATCGTGACCTATCGCGCGCCCGTCGGGGATATCCTGTTTGCCATGCGCCACGCCGCCGGGCTCGACCGCGGCATCGAGGACGGTCTCTACGCCGACCTTGCGGACGGGGTCGCGGAAGCGGTGCTGGAAGAAGCCGCCAAGTTCGCCGAGGAGCGCATCGCGCCGCTCAACACGGTCGGTGATAAGGAGATGGCGCGCCTGATCGACGGCAAGGTCGTGATGCCGAAAGGCTTCCCGGAGGCCTATCGCGATTGGGCGGCCGGTGGCTGGTCGAGCATCGCCGCCGATCCGGAATTCGGCGGGCAGGGACTGCCGGTCCTGCTGAATGTCGCCTGCACGGAAATCTGGAATTCGGCCAATATCGCCTTTGCGCTCAACCCGCTTCTGACGATGGGCGCCATCGAGGCTGTCACCGCGCATGGCTCGGATTTCCTGAAGAACACCTTCCTCGCCAAAATGATCTCCGGCGAATGGACCGGGACCATGAACCTGACCGAGCCGCAGGCCGGCTCGGACCTCAATCTCCTGACCTCGCGCGCCGAGCCGGTCGGCGACGGCACCTACCGCATCTTCGGGCAGAAAATTTTTATCACCTACGGCGAGCACGATATCACGGACAACATCGTCCATCTCGTGCTGGCCCGTCTGCCCGGCGCCCCTCCGGGAACGCGCGGCATCTCGCTGTTCCTCGTGCCGAAGGTCCTCGTCAACGCGGATGGTTCGCTCGGCGCGCGCAACGACGTGCGCTGCCACGCGCTCGAACACAAGCTCGGCATCCATGCGTCCCCGACCGCGACGATGATCTTCGGAGACAACGGCGGTGCGATCGGCTGGCTCATCGGCGAAGAGAACAAGGGCCTCAACTGCATGTTCACGATGATGAACAACGCCCGCCTCGGGGTAGGCGCTCAGGGTGTCGCCATCGCCGAACGCGCCTTTCAGCATGCGCTGGCTTACGCGAAGGAGCGTAAGCAGGGCCGCGCGGTCGGTGCGCCGTCCGCCTCGCCGATCATCG
>JAVTWI010000295.1:0-5080 GCA_032229845.1 Rhabdaerophilum sp. | reverse complement strand
GATAGACCTTCCAGCCCGGCTCGATCACCATCGGGCCGCGATCCTCGAGGTTCCAGAGCGCGTAGGCAACCGCCTCGCCCTGATCGTTCGAGATCAGCACGCCGTTGGAGCGGCCGCCGATCTCGCCCTTGAACGGCTCGTAGGCCTTGAAGAGGCGGTTCATGATCGCGGTGCCGCGCGTATCCGTCAGCAGCTCGGACTGGTAGCCGATGAGGCCGCGCGTCGGCGCGTGGAACACGAGGCGCTGGCGGTTGCCGCCCGAGGGCTTCATCTCGACGATCTCGGCACGGCGCTCGCTCATCTTCTGGACGACGGTGCCGGAGAACTCCTCGTCGACGTCGATGACGACTTCCTCGATCGGCTCCAGCGTCTCGCCGTTCGGGCCCTGCTCGAAGACGACGCGCGGGCGGGAGACCGCCATCTCGAAGCCTTCACGGCGCATGGTCTCGATCAGGATCGCGAGCTGAAGCTCACCACGGCCGGAAACAAAGAACGAGTCCTTGTCACCCGATTCCTCGATCTTGAGCGTGACGTTGCCCTCGGCTTCCTTGAACAGGCGGTCGCGGATCATGCGCGAGGTCACCTTGTCGCCCTCGGTGCCGGCGTAGGGGCTGTCGTTGACGATGAAGCTCATTGTCACGGTCGGCGGATCGATCGGCTGCGCCTGGATCGGCTCGGTCACGGACGGATCGCAGAAGGTATCGGCGACCGAGCCCTTCACGAGGCCGGCGATCGAGACGATATCGCCCGCGATGCCCTCCTCGATCGGCTGGCGCTCGATGCCGCGGAAGGCGAGGATCTTGGAGACGCGCCCGGTCTCCACCACCTTGCCCTCGCGATCGAGAACCTTGATCGACTGGTTGGGTTTCACCGAGCCGGAAGAGATCTTGCCGGTGATGATGCGGCCGAGAAACGGGTTGGCTTCCAGCAGCGTACCGAGCATGCGGAACGCGCCCGGCTCGGTCGAGGCTTCCGGCACGTGCTGCAGAACGAGATCGAACAGCGGTGCGAGGCCTTCGGCCTGGTCGCCGTCCGGCTTGAGGTTCATCCAGCCCGAACGGCCGGAGCCGTAGAGAATCGGGAAATCGAGCTGCTCGTCGGTGGCGTCGAGCGCGGCGAACAGGTCAAATACTTCGTTGACGACCTCGTTGATGCGGGCATCCGGGCGGTCGACCTTGTTGATCGCGACGATCGGCTTGAGGCCGATCTTGAGCGCCTTGCCGACGACGAACTTGGTCTGCGGCATCGGGCCTTCGGCGGCATCGACCAGCACGATCGCGCCATCGACCATCGAGAGAATGCGCTCGACCTCGCCGCCGAAATCGGCGTGGCCCGGCGTGTCGACGATGTTGATGCGCGTGTCCTTCCAGACGACCGAGGTCGCCTTGGCAAGGATGGTGATGCCACGCTCCTTTTCGAGGTCGTTCGAATCCATCACGCGTTCCGCAACGCGCTGGTTCTCGCGGAAGGCGCCGGACTGGGCGAGCAGCTTGTCGACGAGCGTGGTCTTGCCGTGATCGACGTGCGCGATGATCGCGATATTGCGGAGGGACATCGTGATGGTTCCGAAAAAATGCGGGGGCGCGCGTCAGGCCGCAGCCCATCCGTCAAGTGATTACAGAATTGCCGTGTTGCGCCGCGATATACGGTTTCGCGGGTTTGGGCAAGCCACGCGTCGGAAAAGCCGTCACAACAGGCGCGATCAGGTCAATCGCGCTTCCTCGGCCATCCGGAGTTCGCGTTCGCGATGTTCCAGCAACTCGCGCAATTCCTGAAGCAGGAAACGCAGGGTGGCGACCTTGTCGGAATCCGGCTGCGTGATGGCAACCGCCTTGATCGTGTCGCGATGCACGCCCGATGCCCGTTCGCGCAGCGCGGCAAGCTGCTCGGGATTTTCAGCCTCGCGGATTTCCTCGATCAGGCCCGCCAGCAGCTCCATGTCGTCATCAAGACTGAGTGGTGCGCGGCTCGCGTTCATCCGGGAATAGAGCGCGGCCGCTGCGGAGCCGAGCAGCGAGAACCCCATCACGCCGAGATAGAACCAGTCGCCATAGCGCTCGAAGAAAGTCTTGGTCTCACCTTCGACGTAGGCAATCGTGCCGGCATGGATCGGCAGCTTGGCGCCGCGATCTTCGGCCGAGGGCAGTTCAAGCTGGTGCGCCGAGGGCGCCTCGGCGGCGATCACCAGCCGCAGCGAGAACAGAAGCCGCGTCAGTTCGCTGACTAGGCTCTCGTCGAGCGTGCGGCGCGCGACAAGCCGATGCGTCACCGCAAGGGTCGTCACGGCCTGATCGGGGCGCGGCGGATCGGCGGTGAAGGCACCGCGGACGATCTCCAGCGTATCGAAAACCGGATATTGCTCGACGATGGCGTCGGCCTCCGTCACCGGCAGGATGCCCGGCTCCTTGTCGTCCTGCTTCGGAAAGGCATGGAGCGCCCGGCGGGACATGCGGTCGGTGATCGGCGCGATGACGAAGATAGCGTCGATCTCGCCGTCATGCGCCGCCTGCAGAACCTCCTGCGGCGTGCCGGGCTTCAGGGTGACATCGTCCCCGGAAAGACCGTAACTCGCGAGAATGCGGCTCAGGACCCCCTCCGTCGCCGGGCGCTGGGAATTGAACCCGATCCGCTTGCCGCGCAATTCGCCGATCCGTTCGATTTCCGCCCCCGGCCGGGCAACGAAATAGGTCGCCTCGCGCCGGAAGATCGCCACGGTCGCCGACTGCTCGGGCATCGCGATGTCCGATCGCACGATCGCGAGATCGGCGCGCTTGTCGTTGAACGCCTTCGCGCTCCCCGTCGTTCCATCGGTCAGGACAAGCTTGAGACGGATGCCGGCGCGCTCGCGCTGCAGGGCCTGCAGGAACGCCACCGCGACGCGCAGGTCCGAGCTGCCGAGCGGGCCGACGGCGATCCGGAGCGTGCGCGGCGCGAGAATTTCATAGGCGACAAACGCCATCGCGGCGATGCCGACCAGAGCCAGCGCGATCACGCTCAGTTTCGTCCGCAGCACCGTTTCTCTCCTTCCCGTTCCGTCCCTTCCTCAATCCGGAATACGGCACGAAAAAGGACGATGTTGCCAGCCCGGTCGGATCAGCCCCTCTCCGTTTGTCAGCCTCGCGCCTTGCGCATCGCCAGCGTGCGGAGCCGCAGCGCGTTGAGCTTGATGAAGCCCTGCGCATCCCGGTGGTCGTAGGCAACCGCGCCTTCCTCGAAGGTCACGAGTTCCTGATCGTAGAGCGAATAGGGGCTCTCGCGGCCGATGACGGTGACGTTGCCCTTGTAAAGCTTCACGCGCACACGGCCCGTGACCATCTCCTGGCTCTTGTCGCACAGCGCCTGGATCATCTCGCGCTCCGGCGTGAACCAGAACCCATAATAGACCAGCTCCGCGTAGCGCGGCATGAGCTGCTCCTTGAGGTGCATCGCCTCGCGATCCATCGTGATCGATTCGATGCCGCGATGCGCCGCGTGGAGGATGGTGCCGCCGGGGGTCTCGTAGACGCCGCGCGACTTCATGCCGACGAAGCGGTTCTCGACCAGATCGAGCCGGCCGATGCCGTTGGCCTTGCCGAGTTCGTTGAGTTTGGTGAGAAGCGTCGCAGGCGACATCTTCACGCCATCGATCGCCACGGCATTGCCCTGCTCGAAATCCATCGTGATGACAGTGGCGGCATCAGGCGCGGCTTCCGGCGCGATGGTGCGCATATAGACCATCTCCGGCGCCTCGATGGCAGGATCTTCGAGCACCTTGCCCTCGGAGGAGGAGTGCAGCAGGTTGGCGTCGACCGAGAACGGCGCCTCGCCGCGCTTGTCCTTGGCGATCGGGATCTGGTGCTTCTCGGCGAAGTCGATCAGCCGGGTCCGCGAGGAAAGGTCCCATTCGCGCCAGGGGGCGATGATCTTGATGTTGGGTTCGAGCGCGTAATAACCGAGTTCGAACCGCACCTGATCGTTACCCTTGCCGGTCGCGCCGTGGCAGACAGCATCAGCGCCAACCTGCCGCGCGATCTCGATCTGGCGCTTGGCGATCAGCGGCCGCGCGATCGAGGTGCCGAGCAGATATTGGCCCTCGTACAGCGCGTTCATGCGGAACATCGGGAAGACGAAATCCTTCACGAATTCCTCGCGCAGGTCGTCGATGTAGATGTTTTCCGGCTTGATCCCGAGCAGCTCGGCCTTCTTGCGCGCGGGATCGAGTTCCTCGCCCTGGCCGAGATCGGCGGTGAAGGTCACAACCTCGCACTCATAGGTCGTCTGAAGCCACTTGAGGATGACGGAGGTATCGAGCCCCCCCGAATAGGCGAGGACTACCTTCTTGATATCGCTCTTAGCCATGATGATCGCAGTTCCGAAATTCGCGGAGCCGCCGACAGGGTCCGCTTTGCACAAGGTCCGGGAGTGGTTCTATAAGCGGTTCGGCTTCCGGCGCAAGCCGACCTGATCAAAACCGCGGAACATCATGCTCTCGTCCGACGAACTCACCCGCTTCGCCCGCCATATCGTGCTCCGGCATATCGGCGGGCCGGGACAGCAGCGGCTGCGCGCGGCGAAAGTACTGGTCGTCGGCGCGGGCGGGCTCGGCGCGCCGTTGCTGCTTTATCTCGCGGCGGCCGGCGTCGGCACGCTCGGCATCGTCGATGACGACGCGGTTTCGCTCTCGAACCTCCAGCGGCAGGTGATCTTCGCGACCGGCGATATCGGCGCGCCAAAGGCCGAACGCGCGGCGGAAGCCGTGAGGCGGCTCGATCCCGGCATCGCCGTCGTGCCGCATGTCGCCCGACTCGATGCCGAGAACGCGGAAAACCTCGCCGCGCCCTACGATATCGTTGCCGATGGCTCGGACAATTTCGATACGCGCTACCTGCTCGCGGATCTGTGCGAGAAACTGCGCAAGCCGCTCATCCACGCCGCCGTCAACGAGATGCATGGCGCCGTCACCGTGCTGAAGCCTTGGGAAAACGGGGCCGACGGCCGGCTCAATCCGCGTTATCGCGATCTCTACCCGGAAAAGCCACCGGCCGGCACGATTCCCACCTGCGCGGAAGCCGGCGTCCTCGGCGCGCTCGTCGGGCTGGTC
>JAVTWI010000294.1:0-5081 GCA_032229845.1 Rhabdaerophilum sp. | reverse complement strand
CAGGCGGATATCCGCACCAATGCTGCCGCTTCCGCCGCGCTGATCGAGGAGATCGCCCGGCCGGACAAGGACGGCACGACGCTGCTGCGCGAGGCGGCGGAGCGGTTGAAGCTCACCGCCCGTGCCTTCCACCGCGTCCTGAAAGTCGCCCGGACGCTTGCCGATCTTGACGGCGAGGCCTCCGTCCGCCGACATCACCTCGCCGAGGCCCTCTCGCTGCGTGGGCGCACGGGCGGGCCGGGCTGAGGCGCAAGCCTCCGTTTACGACAACACCAGAAAGCCGCGCCGTGTCAGCCGCTTGGTAAGCCTTGCCCGTCATGATGCCCCCAAGAAAAACAGGTGGGCACGATGCTGGAACAGGGAATGGCGGGGCTTTTCTCGCCACTGACCGCGATTGCGACGAGCATGGCGATCGTCTTCGCCACGGCCTGCGTTTTTCTGGTCCGCGATATCCGCCGGCTCCAGATCGACCTGAGCAAGACGGCTGCGGATCGTGATGCGCTGGCCGCCGAGCTGGACGAGATCGGCCGCGTCAGCGCGCGGGCGGAGGCGGCGAACGAAGCGAAATCGCGCTTTCTCGCCACCGTCAGCCACGAGATCCGCACCCCGCTCAACGGCGTTCTCGGCATGGCCGACCTGATGCTCGACACCCGGCTCGACCCCGAGCAATCGAACTATGCCCATGCGATCAAGACCTCGGGCGAGGCGCTGCTGACGCTGATCGAGGAAATTCTCGACTTCTCCCGCATCGAGGCCGGCAAGCTCGACATCACCCCGCACGAGGTCGAGATCGCGCCGCTCATCGAGGGGGTCGTCGAACTGCTGGCGCCGCGCGCGCAAGGCAAGAACATCGAGATCGCGGCGTTCGTTTCGCCCGATCTGCCGCCGCTGATCATGGCCGACGGTGCCCGCCTTCGGCAGATTGTCATGAACCTTGCCGGCAACGCGGTGAAGTTCACATCCTCCGGCGGGGTTGGCCTTTCGGTGATGCCGGGCCGGGCAGGGCGGATCGAGATCGCCATCGCCGATACCGGGCCGGGCATCGCACCGGACCGGCTGGAGGCCATTTTCGAGGAATTCGAGCAGGCCGACGGGCAGACCGCGCGCAAGCACGGCGGCACCGGGCTCGGTCTCGCCATCTCGCGCAAGCTGGCGCGCCTGATGGGCGGGGATATCCGCGTCACCAGCAAACCGGGTCATGGCTCGATCTTCAAACTGACCCTGCCGTGCGTGCCGGTCGAGGGCACCCCGGCCGCGCCGCGGCCCCACACCCTCCCCGGATCGGTTCTCGTTCTCGCCGCCGGCCCGTTCGAGGGCCGCTTTCTCGAACGTTATCTTGAGACGCTCGGCAGCAGCGTGCGCGTCGTTTCCAGCGTCGCTCAGGCTTTCCGCGCGGTGGCGGACGAGGCCCCGTCGCTGTTCATCATGGATGCCGCTTTCGGTGCCGGCGAAGCGCGCGAGATCATCGCCGCCTGCCGGATGGCCGGGTGCCAACGCCATCTCGTGTTGCTCTCGCCGTTCGAGCGCCGCAGCTTCGGCCCGCCCGGCGCGGCGGGCTTCGACCGCTATCTTGTCAAGCCGATCCGCCGCCGTTCGCTCGAAGCGCAGATCGGCGATTGGGAGCCGGGCCAGATGGCCGCCGCGCCGGCTGCCGCCGAGGAGCCTGCCGCGCTCGATCCGCTGCGCGAGCGGCGGATTCTCATCGCCGAGGACAACGACATCAACGCCCTGCTCGCCGGGCGCCTGATCGAGCGGCTGGGCGGCCGCTCGGTGCGCGCCTCCAACGGTGTCGAGGCGCTCGATCTCCTCAAGGCTTCGGTGCAACCGGGCGGCACGCCGTTCGATTGCGTGCTGTTCGACGTGCGGATGCCGGATCTCGACGGTCTCGCCGCCATCCGCCTCTGGCGCGAGAGCGAGCAGCAGGCCGGGTTGCCGCGGGTGCCGGCGATCGCGCTCACGGCCAATGCCTTCCGCGAGGATCGCGAGGCCTGCTTCGCCGCCGGGTTCGACGGGTTCATGTCGAAGCCGCTCGACCGCGAGCCTTTCCTTGCGCTGCTCGCGCGCCTGCTGGGCGCGGAACGCGCCGTGGCCTGATCTTCCGGCCGCCGCCGTCCGGTCATCGAATTGTCACAAGAAGCAGGCAAGGAGGAGGCTGGTCCCGGTCCCGTCCGGGATTGATCGAGGGAGTTTCCGGATCATGATCCGACCGTCCGTCCGTAGCCGTCCGACGGAACACCGCCTGCCCTTCACCCGCGCCCTGCTCGATCCGCGCCAGCTTGTCCGCAAGCTCGATCCTACCAGCCGGATCGTGCGTGACGGCGGCGGCCTTCCGGATGTGCTGGGCGAACTCGGCACGCTCGAAGTGCGCATCGCCCGCACCACCAAGGATATCCGCCGCGCCCAGCGCCTGCGCTACAAGGTGTTCTTCGAGGAGATGAGCGCGACCCCGAGCGCTGCCAACCGCCTCCGCCGTCGCGACATCGACCCGTTCGACCGCATCTGCGACCATGTGCTGGTCATCGACCGCGAGGGCAAGGTCAACCGCTTCGGCAAGTTCAAGCCGAAGGTGATCGGCACCTACCGGCTGCTGCGCTCGGAGGTCGCCGCGCTCCACGGCATCGACTTCTATTCCGCCGGGGAATACGACCTCTCGCATCTGCTTGCCGCCAATCCCGGGCAGCGGATCCTGGAACTCGGCCGTTCCTGCGTGCTCAAGCCCTATCGCAACAAGCGCACGGTCGAGCTGCTCTGGCACGGCGTATGGCGCTATATCCTCCACCATCGCATCGATGTGATGTTCGGCTGTGCGAGCCTCGAAGGTACGGACCCGAAGGCGCTCGCCCTGCCGCTGGCCTTCCTGCATCACCATGCCCGCTCGCCCGCGAACCTGAAGGCCGAGGCATTGCCCTGGCGCGCCAACTCGATGGATCTGATGGCGAAGGATGCTATCGACCTCAAGGCGGCGATGAAGGCCTTGCCGCCGCTCATCAAGGGCTATCTCCGCCTCGGCGCCACCTTCGGCGAGGGCGCGGTGGTCGACCGCCAGTTCGGCACCGTGGACGTGTTCGTCGCGTTGCGCGTCGCGGATATCGACCCGCGCTACGTGGCCTATTACGGCGCCGACGCAGGCCGGCACGCGGCCTGATCAGGCTGGGGCTTCGAGGCAGGCCTTCAACCCTTCGCGATAGGTCGGGTAGCGGAACCGGTAGCCGAGTTCGCTTCTGATCTTGGCGTTGGAGACCCGCTTGTTCTCGCCATAGAAGCTGCGTCCCATCGGCGAGAGATCCGCCGCCTCGAACGGGATTTCCGGCGGCGGGGTCATACCGAGCAGGCCGGCCGCATAGGCTACCACATCCTGTGGTGGGCAGGGTCCGTCATCGGTGAGGTTGAAGATGCCGAGCGGGCCGTTACGCATCAGCGCGCGGGCGACCGCGCCGCCGATATCCTCGACATGGATGCGATTGAACACCTGCCCCGGCTTGATAATCCGTCGCGCCGTTCCGGCCCGGAGATTGTCGATCGCCGAGCGCCCCGGACCGTAGATGCCGGAGAGCCGGAAGATGCCGAGATCGAGATTTCGGGCGGCCGCAAACGCCTGCCAGCTCTCCTCTGCGGCGACACGTTGGCGCGAGCGTTGCGAAACGGGGCGCAGCAGGCTTGTCTCATCGACCCAGGCGCCGCCATGATCGCCATAGACGCCGACGGTCGAGAGATAAGCGACCCGGCGGAGCGCAGGCACCTCAAGGTCGGAAAATCCCGGTGCGGCGAGAAGCGGATCGCCCGCCTCGCCAGGCGGAGCCGACATCAGAAGGTGGGTCGCGCCGGAAAGCGCTGTCGCGAGCGCGGGAGAAAGCGCTGAGCCGTCGAATGCAAGCGCGTCGGTCCCGTCACTGCGCAGGCGCTCGATTTTCTCCGCGCCGCGCGCCGTGACATGGAGGCTCTCGGCCTGTCCTTCCAGCGCCCTGGCGACAGCCGACGAGGAATAGCCGTAACCGATGATGACGAGGCGCATCAGAGGACGCTCCATTCGTCGAGAACGTCGACATCCGTTTCAAAGGGTGCGTGGCGTTTCCGCTGCTGTTCGAAGGCTTCGTGCGGAGCGAGCCGCGAAAGCGCCCACACTGCCATGCCACGCACCAGCGGCGAAGCATCGTCGAGGCGTGCTTCGGCGACCGGCAGCAGGCCCGCATCGCCGCTGTTGCCGATGGCGATCAGTACATTGCGCAGGAAGCGGTCGCGTCCCGTGCGTTTGATCGGCGTCCCGGCGAACAGGTCGCGGAAGGCGGTATCGTCGAGCGCGGCGAGATCGGCAAGCCTGAGGCCGATCAGGTCTTCGCGGAGGGCGAGCTTGAGGTCCTGCGCGGCGCGGGCGAACTTGTTCCACGGGCACACTGCGAGGCAATCGTCGCAGCCGAAGACGCGATTGCCGAAGCCTTCGCGCAAATCGCGGGGGATGACGCCTTTGTGCTCGATGGTGAGGTAGGCGATGCAGCGCCGCGGATCGAGCGTGTAAGGCGCGGGGAAGGCATCGGTCGGGCAGGCGTCGAGGCAGCGCCGGCAGCGGCCGCAATGGTCCGTCTCCGGCGCGTCCGGCGCGAGATCGAGTGTGGTGTAGACCGCGCCGAGCAGGAGCCAGTTGCCGAATTCGCGGCTCACCAGCACGGTGTGCTTGCCCTGCCAGCCGAGCGCGGTTTTCGCCGCCAGCGGCTTTTCCATCACCGGCGCGGTATCGACGAAGACCTTCACGTCTCCGCCCGCCGATGCGATGAGATCGCGCGCAAAGGCCTTCAACCGGCTCTTGATGACGTCATGGTAGTCCTTGCGCATCCCGTAGAGCGCCAGCGTGGCCCGGTCCTTGTGCCGGAGCGCGACCATTGGATCGCCCTCGACACCGTAATTCGTGCCGAGCAGGATGACCGAGCGCACGTCCGGCCAGAGGTTGCGCGGCTGGGCGCGCTTTTCGGGCTCGCGCGCCATCCAGGCCATCTCGCCCTCGTTCCCTTCCGCGAGCCAGTTCTCAAGCCGGGCGAAGCGATCCGGGTCCTCATCCGCCGGGGCGACGCCGAGCGTGTCGAAGCCGT
>JAVTWI010000293.1:0-5106 GCA_032229845.1 Rhabdaerophilum sp. | reverse complement strand
AAGGGTTCGAGCAGCGTCGCCATCGACATCGCCGAGCATTCAATATGCCAGCCGGGCCGGCCCTTGCCGGGAATGCCGCAGGGTGACGGCCATCCCGGCTCGTTCGCCTTCGACGGCTTCCAGAGCACGAAATCGGTCGCGCCGCGCTTGTAGGGCGCGACATCGACGCGGGCGCCGGCGATCATCTCGTCGAGCGAACGGTTGGCGAGCTTGCCGTAGGTCGGCCAATGGCCCTTTGCCTGGGAGGAATTCATCGCCTCGGGCGAGAACAACACGTGCTCTTCCGCGACATAGGCGACCCCCTTTGCGACCAGCCGCTCGCAGAGCGCTTTCATCGCCTCGATATGCTCGGTCGCGCGCGGCTGATGCGTCGGCGGGAGGCAGCCGAGCGCCGAAACGTCGGCCTGATACTGCGCGTTCGTCGCCTCCGTGACCTTGCGGATCGCCTCGTTGAGCGGCAGGTCCGGGTAATCGCGGGCGGCGCGATCGTTGATCTTGTCGTCCACGTCCGTGATGTTGCGGGTGTAGACGACGTTGTTCTCGCCGTAGAGATGCCGCAGCAGGCGGAACAGCACGTCGAACACGATCACCGGGCGCGCATTGCCGATATGGGCGTAATCGTAAACCGTCGGCCCGCAGACATACATGCGGACATGCTTCGGATCGATCGGCGCGAAGTCTTCCTTCTGCCGTGTCAGCGTGTTGTAGAGCCGCAAGCCCGCCATGATCTCTTCCCCGACACGAACCGCACTTGGCGATTCTTTTCACTTCCACGCGTTTTGTCCGGCGAACCGGTGTCCACTTCGCCGCAAAACGCTATAGCGCCGCCGCTCGCCGGGGGCGTCATCTCGGGGTGACCTTTAAGGGGAAACGAGACGGCGTGCCAGCGAGCGAAGCGCGCTAGCCACAAATCGAAACCGGAATTCGATGCATTGCCGTCATTGTCATGCAACGAAAATGCGCGATCGGCGTTCACGCGTCAAGCGCTCGGAATAAACGGGGCCGCCGCGCCCAAACGTCAATCAATCCTTAACACATTTGCCCGGAAAATGCCGACCTTCAGTTGCATCGCGTATCTTTCAGGGTTCCGGGCCATGCAAAAGCGCGTCAGTCTTCTCGCCATCCTCGCCGTTTCGGCCACCGCCGCGACGATCTATGCCTCGTCGGGCGTCGAGAGCGCGGCGAAGCCGAAACAGCGCGATTTCATCGTCGCCGGCAGCGACGGATACGGCACGCAGGAATGCCTCGCCAGCCAGTCGAACTGCGGACGCATCGTCGCCGATGCGTGGTGCGAGGCCAAGGGCTTCAAGGCCGCCCTCGCCTATCGCAAGCTCGACCGGGACGAGGTGACCGGCTCGACCGGAAGCGATGCCGGCAAGGCGACGGACAGCTTCCTGATCTCCTGCAAGGAATAACCTCGCAGGGAATAGCGCAGCCTATTTGATGAACTCGCTGCACCGCGGCGCCTCGGCCTGCCCCCAGGGCATGATCGGCACGGTGGAGGTGGAATTCTTCGGGCTGCCATCGATCAGCTTGTCGGAATAGACGAGGTAGACGAGCACGTTGCGCTTGGCGTCGCAGCCGCGAACGATCTGCATGCGCTTGAACAGCAGCGACCGCGAGGCGCGGAACATCACATCGCCCTGATCGGCCTTCTCCTTGAAGCGCACCGGCCCGACCTGACGGCAGGCCAGCGAAATGTCGGACACCTCCTCGGCGAGGCCGAGACCGCCCGCGACGCCGCCCTTTTCCGGCACGGTGTAATGGCAGGCGACGCCCTCGACGATCGGATCGTCGATGGCATAGGTCGCGAGCTTGTCGTCCGGGGTCAGAAACCGGAAAACCGTCGATTTCTTGAAGATCAGGTCCGGCGATTGCGCCCGAGCCGGAGCATGGAGGGCCGGAAAAAGGCCGAGGGCCAGAAACAGGGCCGCCACAAATCCGCGCATCATTCGCTCCTCAAGGTTTGCAGCAAGGAGATAGGCGCGGGCCGGACAAATTGAAAGGGACTTTACTCCCGTCCGAGCGTTTCCCGCGCGGCGTGAACCGCCTCGGCCAGCACCGCCTCGTCCCCGATGTGGTTGGCGAGCAGAAGCACCAGCCGGGCATCGAGCGCGGCTGCTTCCTCGGCCGAGAGCCCGCGCCGCGCCTCGATCAGCAGGCGGAAGGCCCGATCCGGATCGGGAAAGCGCGAAGCGGTGGTCAGGGTCGCACCGGTTTTCAGGTTTTCCTTCATGCGGCGCCTCCAAGTGCCTTATGCAAGGCGGCCTCGATATCAGGCCGTTTCCATCGCATGAAACGGGCGGCGACATGCCCGTCCGGCCGGATGAGATAGGCCGAGCCCGGCTCCAGCGCGAAACGGCCGGCGATCTCGCCGAACCGGTCGAAATAGCCGTCGGCGCCGATCCGGACCGGCGTCACGCCAGGTGGCACCTCCGCCGGCTCGCCGCCGCGCATCAGCAGCGCGAAGCCGGGGCCGAGGCATTCCGAGAGAAAGCAATCGCGCCCCTCGGCGCTTCTGAGCCGGGCATCGGGGATCGGCGCGCCGGGCGCGGGCCCAGCCTCCCAGCGCTCCGCATCCGGCGTCGAGAGCGGACTCGCGCGGTAGGCAGTCGGTGCCGAGAGCCGACCGGAGTTCACCATGCGCTTGGCGAAGTCGTGCTTCCGGGCCAGCGCGAGCGCGGCATCGCGCAGGCCGCGTTCGGCGGGCGACTGCGGCGCGATGAAATCGGTCGAGCGGGTCGAATGGCCGAGGTTTTCGTCCGCGGCTTCGCTGCGCTCGGAATCATAGGTCGCGAGCAGGCCGGCCGGCGCCTCGCCTTTCAAGATCGCTGCAAGCTTCCAGCCAAGGTTCTCGACATCCTGCACGCCGGAGTTCGCGCCCCGCGCGCCGAAGGGCGAGACCTGATGCGCCGCATCGCCGGCGAAGATCACCCGGCCGTGGATGAATTGTTCCAGCCGCAGGCAGCGGAACCGGTAGATCGACACCCATTCAAGCGTGAAATTCGCATGTCCGAGCATCCGCTCGATGCGCGGCGTGACGTTTTCCGGCCGCTTCTCGACTTCGGCATCGGCCGTCGCCGGCAGCTGGAGGTCGATGCGCCAGATGTCGTCCGGCTGCTTGTGCAGCAGCGCCGAGCCGCCGGGATGGAACGGAGGATCGAACCAGAACCAGCGTTCGGCCGGGTAATCGCCCGTCATTTTCACATCGGCGATGAGGAACTGTTCCTCGAAAATCTCTCCGGGAAAGTCGAGCCCGAGCATGCCGCGCATCGGCGAGCGGGCGCCGTCGCAGGCGATGACGTAATCCGCCGCGAGGCGATAGTCGCCATCCGGCGTCTCGATCGTCAACACCGCTCCGTCCGCACCGTTCTCGATGCCGATGACGCGGTTCTTCCAGCGCAGGTCGAGATTTTCGAGGGCTTCCGCGCGGTCGACCAGTGCTTTCTCGACCACGAACTGCTGGATATTGATGAAGGCGGGCATCTTGTGCCCGGCCTCCGGCAGGAGATCGAAAGCGTAGAGTTCGCCCTCGCGCTGGAACACGCGGCCGCGGCTCCACGAGACGCCGGCATCGCGCAGGCCCTCGCCGCAACCGTATTTGTCGAAGGCCTCAAGCGTCTTCTTCGAGAAGCAGATGGCGCGGCTGCCCTCGCCGATCCGGTCGTTGTCGTCGAGAATGACGACGGGAATGCCACGCTGGGCAAGGTCGATCGCCGCCGACAGGCCGACCGGTCCCGCGCCGATGACGATCACCGGGTGCCGGACCGGCACCGTCGCTGCCTGATCGGGCGATTTCCGGTATTTGAAGCTGGCATAAACGGCGTGCATGGCCCTTTGCCCCTATCCCTAGCCTTGCCCCTGCAACTTCGACCACATCTCGCGGTCGCGCTCGGCGGTCCAGATCACGGGATGGTCGATGCCCTTCGCCTCATCGTAGGCGCGGGAGACATTGAACGGCAGGCAATGCTCGTAGATGGCGTAGGAACCGAACGGCCCGTCCATCGCCGCACGAACGTCGGCGAAGGCAGCCTTGAGGTCTTTGCCTGCCCCTACAGCGCGCTGCGCGGTGCCATAGAGCGTCTCGAGGAAATCCTTGGTGCCGGCGATCGCTGCGCCGACTTTCTCTCGCCCGACGAGCGCATCCCCCCGCCCCGGAACGAGCGCCACGGGATCGTGCGCGGCAACCTTCTTCAGCGTCTCCGGCCAATCGGTGAAATGCGCGTCGCCGCAATAGCAGGCGGACTTGTATTCGACGAGATCGCCCGAGAACATCACGCCTGCGTCCGGCACCCAGGCGACGGTATCGCCCGCCGTATGCCCGCGTCCGAGGTGCTTGATGCGCACCTCGCGCTTGCCAAGCCAGATCGACATCTCACCGGCGAAGGTCACGCTCGGCCAGGTCAGGCCGGGAATCGTCTCCTTGCCCCGGAACAGGCGCGGGAAGCGGCCGATCTCGCTGTCCATGTCGAACTGGCCGCGCTCGACGATCAGCGCCCGCGTCGCATCCGAGGCGATGATGGTCTTCGCGTCCTTGTAGGCGGAGGCGCCGAGCACGCGCACGGCGTGATAATGCGAGAGCAGCACATGGGTGATCGGCTTGTCCGTCACGCTGCGAACGCGCTCGATAACCGCCTGAGCCATCGCCGGCGTCGCCTGCGCATCGACGATCAGAACCCCGTCGTCGCCGATGATGATGCCGGTGTTCGGGTCGCCCTCCGCGGTGAAGGCATAGAGCCCCACGCCGATCTCGGCGAAGGTAATCTTCTTCTCGGAGAGGTCCGAAGCAGAGGCAAAGGCCGGGCCGCTCATCTCACGCCCCTCCCATGCCGGTCGGCTCGATCCGCTGCTCGATGGCGCCGAAGATCGAATGGCCCTTCCGGTCCTTCATCTCGACCCGGATCGTGTCTCCGAACTTCATGAAGGGCGTCTTGGCCGCGCCGGAGCGGATGGTCTCCACCATGCGCTGCTCGGCGATGCAGGAATAACCGCGTCCACCTTCCGCAACCGGACGACCGGGCGAACCATCGGGGTCGCGGTTCGATACCGTGCCGGAGCCGACGATGGTGCCGGGGCCCAGCGGCCGCGTCTTGGCGGCATGGGCGA
>JAVTWI010000292.1:0-5179 GCA_032229845.1 Rhabdaerophilum sp. | reverse complement strand
TCGCCGTGGGAGGGCAGTGACTACGTTCTGCCGGGCGACGAGAAGGCGAAGGTGTAAGGCATGGCGGAAGCGGCGCGTGAGGTCGAACTGTTCAGGTCCCCGAAGGGAACCGAGAATGCCCGTTCGATCCGCCTGACGCTGGAGCCGGACTTTTCGCTGAAGATGGACGCGCAGGACTTCGGCCCTGCCGTCGAGGCAACATTCGGGGATGGCGACTACGAGTTCTGGTATCTTCTCAAGCCGGGCTCGACGAAATCCCTACTGGTGGAACTGATCCGAGACCGTTTCGGTGGCCGTGACAACGGCATCGGCGATTTCGGAGCCTTTCTGAAGGAGAGGGGCATCAAGACCGAATTCGGCTCTTGGACCTGACTTTCGGACCTGAGGACGTGGCGATGACCGAACAACCGAATATGCGCAATTTCACCATCAACTTCGGGCCGCAGCACCCGGCTGCGCACGGCGTGTTGCGCCTCGTGCTCGAACTCGATGGCGAGATCGTCACCCGCACCGATCCGCGCATCGGCCTGCTGCATCGCGGCACCGAGAAGCTGATCGAGGCCAAGACCTATGCGCAGGCGACGCCTTATTTCGACCGGCTCGACTATTGCGCGCCGATGAACCAGGAGCACGCCTTCTGCCTCGCGGCGGAGAAGCTCCTGAACATCACGGTCCCGAAGCGCGGGCAGGTGATCCGCGTGCTCTATTCCGAGATCGGGCGGCTGCTCTCGCACCTCCTCAACATCACCACGCAGGCGATGGACGTCGGCGCGCTCACGCCGCCGCTGTGGGGCTTCGAGGAGCGCGAGAAGCTGATGATCTTCTACGAGCGCGCCTGCGGTTCGCGCATGCACGCGAACTATTTCCGCGTCGGCGGCGTGCATCAGGACCTGCCGAAAGCGCTGGTCGACGATATCGAGGCGTTCTGCGATCCGTTCCTCAAGCTCTGTGACGATCTCGAAGGCCTGCTGACCGACAACCGCATCTTCAAGCAGCGCAACGTCGATATCGGCATCGTCAACCTCGACGACGCGTGGAAGATGGGCTTCTCGGGCGTGATGGTGCGCGGCTCCGGCGCGGCGTGGGACCTGCGCCGCGCGATGCCCTACGAGTGCTATTCCGAACTCGAATTCGATATCCCGATCGGCAAGAACGGCGATTGCTACGACCGTTACTGCATCCGCATGGAAGAGATGCGCCAGTCGATCCGCATCATGAAGCAGTGCATCGCCAAGCTGCGCGGCCCGGACGGCAAGACGCCGATCTCGACGACCGACGGCAAGGTGGTTCCGCCCAAACGTGGCGAGATGAAGCGCTCGATGGAGGCGCTGATCCACCACTTCAAGCTGTTCACCGAAGGGTTTCACGTGCCGGCGGGCGAGGTCTATGCCGCAGTCGAGGCGCCGAAGGGCGAATTCGGCGTCTATCTCGTCGCGGATGGCACCAACAAGCCCTATCGCACCAAGATCCGCGCGCCCGGCTTCGCGCATCTCTCGGCGATGGATTTCATGTGCAAGGGCCACATGCTCGCGGACGTTTCGGCGATCCTCGGTTCGCTCGACATCGTGTTCGGGGAAGTGGACCGGTAGGGACGTCGTCTCCGGCATCCGGGGCAGGTCGGATGCCGAAAACGAGGGCGCAACCGTGGCTGGGGGCGGCTTCGAAGCTTGAATTCGTGGTCCGCCGGTGCGGCAGGGGATGGTCCGGGGGATCATCCCCAAGGCATCATCCCAATGTCGTGGCCGGCAGAGCACAGATTTTAATGTTTCCAGTCTTGCCCCCTCCGGTGGGGGTGGTAAGACCCGTCCATTCGTTGCGCCGCGTCATGCGCGATGCGCGCGCGTCTAAGGGAAGACAGATGTCCGTACGCCGCCTCGCTCCCGATGCCATCCAGCCCGCTACCTTCGCGTTCGATGCCGCCAATCAGGCGTGGGTGAAGACGCAAGTCGCCAAATATCCTGAAGGCCGGCAGGCGTCCGCCGTCATCCCGCTGCTCTGGCAGGCCCAGAAGCAGGCCGGCGGCTGGCTGCCCAAGGCCGCGATCGAGCATGTCGCGAGCGTGCTTGGCATGCCGAACATCCGCGTGCTGGAAGTCGCGACCTTCTACACGATGTTCAACCTCGAGCCGGTCGGCCGGCATTTCATCCAGCTCTGCGGCACGGTTCCCTGCCATTGCATGGGCGCGGAAGACCTCAAGAAGGTGCTCAAAGACAAGATCGGCGACGAGCGCCACATCACGGCGGACGGCAAGTTCTCCTGGCTTGAGGTCGAGTGCCTCGGCGCCTGCACCAATGCGCCGATGGTGCAGATCAACGACGATTTCTACGAGGACCTCACCACCGAGACGCTGACGAAGCTGATCGACGATCTCGCCGCCGGCAAGGCGGTGAATATCGGTCCGCAGAACGGGCGCAAGAAATCCGAGCCGCTTGGCGGGCCGAAGACGCTTCAGGATGCCTCGCTCTATGACGGCTCGACCGTGGGCGGCTGGAAGAAGGACTTCGAGGCACGCGCCGCCGCCGCGAAGAAGGCGAAGGAAGACGCTGCCAAGGCCGCCGCCGAGGCGGCAAAAGCAGTTGCCCCGGCTGCTGTGGCCGCGGCGGTTCCTGCTGCGGCGACGCCCGCCCGGCCGGCGAAACCCGCCAGCAACGCGGCGCAGGACACCCCAGCTGCAGGCGGAAATGCCGTGAAGGCCAAGGGCTCGGCCGCGAATGCCGTTGCGGCCGCGAAACCGGGCGAAGCCGCGCTTCAGGCCGAGGAAGCCGAGATGGCCGCCAAGATCGCGGCGCTGCCGAAGGATGCCTCGTCCGAGCAGAAGGCGGACGCGGTCGGCGCGCGCCCGAAGGGCCTCAAGGCCGCGCGCAAGGGCGCGGCGGATGATCTCAAGCGCATCAAGGGCATCGGCAAGGTCAACGAGGGCAAGCTCAACGCGCTCGGCATCTTCCACTTCGATCAGATCGCGGCCTGGGGTCGCCCGGAAATCCGTTGGGTCGGCACCTATCTCGCCTTCCCCGGCCGGATCGACCGCGAGGACTGGCTCGCGCAGGCGGCGACGCTCGCCGCGGGTGGGGACACGGAATTCTCGAAACGCGTCGACAAGGGCGCGGTTCCGACGAGCAAGGGATAAGCCATGCTCGCCACCGCTGAGATCGGGATGAAACGCTCGCCGGGATGCCTCCGCATCGCCGGCGCGCGCCGTCCCGTCCGCCGTGCGGTCACGATCGGCCTTGTGGGGCTTGGAATCGGCGGCCTGTCGCTTGCTGGCTGCGGCCCGCGCGAGGAGATCGAAAAGAAGATCGCCTTCGTCGACAAGGATCACGCCGCGTGGATGGCGAAGGGCGACGCGGAAATTTCCGGCGAGGGGTTCCTGCGAAGGCCGGATGCGTCGCTCGCGCGCTGCTCGGGCGGGGTGGTCTACCTTGTGCCGGCGACGCCGTATTTTCAGGAATGGATCGAGGTCTATCGTTCCGGCGCGCGCCTCGCCAATCCGAAGACGCTGCACGAGGCGCATGGCAAGGCCGTCCGCAGGACGCAATGCGACACGACCGGGCGCTTCGCCTTCTCTGATCTGCCGCAAGGCAAATGGCTGCTGGTGACGCGCGTCGGCTACGAGACCCGCTACCAGCGCCGCGACGAGCGTGACGACGCCACGCTCGTGACCACAGTTGAAACCAAAGCTGGCGAGAAGGTGAAAGCCATTCTCTCCAACCCGAACCGGATCTGAGAACGATGCTTCAGGACAAAGACCGCATCTTCACCAATCTCTACGGGCAGCATGACCCCGGCCTGAAGGGCGCGCTCAAGCGCGGCAACTGGGACGGGACCAAGCAGCTCCTCGAGATGGGGCGCGACTGGATCATCGACGAGATGAAGGCCTCGGGCCTGCGCGGGCGCGGCGGCGCGGGCTTCCCCACCGGCATGAAGTGGTCCTTCATGCCCAAGGTGAACGACGGCCGTCCGCATTACCTCGTCATCAACGGCGACGAATCCGAGCCCGGCACCTGCAAGGATCGCGAGATCCTGCGTCACGATCCGCACCTCCTGATCGAGGGTGCGATGCTGGCCTCGTTCGCGATGGGCGCACACGCGGCCTACATCTACATTCGTGGCGAGTTCATCGCCGAGCGGATCGCGCTGCAGAAGGCGGTCGATGAGGCCTATGCGGCCAAGCTGATCGGCAAGGACAACAAGAACGGCTATCCGTTCGATTTCTATGTCCATCATGGCGCCGGCGCCTATATCTGCGGCGAAGAGACCGCGCTCCTTGAAAGTCTCGAAGGCAAGAAGGGGCAGCCGCGCCTCAAGCCGCCGTTCCCGGCCAACATGGGCCTCTACGGCTGCCCGACGACCGTCAACAATGTCGAGTCGATCGCGGTTGCCGGCACCATCCTGCGCCGGGGCGCGGGCTGGTTCGCGGGCATCGGCCGGCCGAACAACGTCGGCACCAAGCTGTTCTGCGTCTCGGGGCATGTGAACACGCCCTGCAACGTCGAAGAGGCGATGGGCATCCCGTTCCGCGAACTCATTGACAAGCATTGCGGCGGCATTCGTGGCGGCTGGGACAACCTGCTCGCGGTTATTCCGGGCGGTTCATCGGTGCCGTGTGTGCCGGCCGAGCAGATCATCGACGCGCCGATGGATTTCGACACGCTGCGTGCGCTGCGCTCCGGCCTCGGTACGGCGGCGGTGATCGTGATGGACAAGTCGACCGATATCGTCCGCGCCATTGCCCGCATCTCGCATTTCTACAAGCACGAGAGCTGCGGCCAGTGCACGCCGTGCCGCGAGGGCACCGGCTGGATGGCGCGCGTGATGGCGCGCATGGCCGAGGGCCGCGCCCACAAGCGCGAGATCGACATGCTGCTCGACGTTTCCACCCGGATCGAGGGCCACACGATCTGCGCGCTCGGCGACGCGGCAGCCTGGCCGATCCAGGGGTTGATCCGCCATTTCCGGGGCGAGATCGAGAAGAAGATCGACCAATATTCGGCCAATCCGCACGATGAACCCGTGCGCGTGGCTGCGGAGTAACGCGCGATGACCAAAATCCTCGTCGATGATGTCGAAGTCGATGTGCCGCCGCACTACACGCTGCTGCAGGCGGCGGAAGCGGCCGGCATGGAAGTGCCGCGCTTCTGCTTCCACGAGCGCCTCTCGATCGCCGGCAACTGCCGCATGT
>JAVTWI010000291.1:0-5195 GCA_032229845.1 Rhabdaerophilum sp. | reverse complement strand
TGCCGCGCTGACGCACGATGATGTTGCCGGCGAGGACAGCCTCGTTGCCGAACTTCTTCACGCCAAGACGCTTCGAGTGCGAATCGCGACCGTTGCGCGACGAACCGCCAGCTTTTTTATGAGCCATTTGAGTGCTCCTTCGATCCCTTACGGGGCCGGATGAATCTCGATGAATTCATCCTACCCGACAATTCTGAAAAATTCACGCGAAAAATGTCAGCCTTGCTGACGGGATTTCCGCGTCCGAAAACCTGCGATCTCTTACTTGTCCTCGCCCGAGGCAAGCTCGGCCTGATCGACCTTCGCGCGCGGCGGCTTGCCGGCGAGAAGCTCCTTGGCCTGCTCGACCCACTCCTCGCGGGTGGCGCGGCCACGCAGGGCGAGTTCCTCGTCCCACTTGGCGATCGCCGCCTCGTCCCAGGCCGCGATCTGCGACCAGGTGGTGATGCCGGCGGCGCGCAGCTTCTTCTCGATGGTCGGGCCGACACCCGAGATCAGCGAGAGGTTCGTCTCGTCGCGCCCGCCGTCCGAAAGCGCGGCAGCGGCCACAGCGGCGCCGGCGGCAGCGGCAACCTTCGCCGGCTTGGCGGCCTTGGCACCCGAGGGCTTCTTGCCATCCGTCAGGATCTCGGTGATCCGGACGAGTGAAAGGTGCTGGCGATGGCCCTTCTTGCGCTTCGAGTTCTGGCGGCGGCGCTTCTTGAAGGAAATGACCTTCGGGCCGCGGGCCTGCTCGACCAGCTCGCCGGCAACGGTGGCACCGGCTACGAGCGGAGAACCGACGACAACCTTGTCGCCGCCCAGCATCAGAACTTCGGTGAAGGAAATCACGTCACCCGCTTCGCCTTCGAGGCGCTCGATCGTGATGACGTCGTTGGCTGCAACAGTATACTGCTTGCCGCCGGTCTTGATGACTGCGAACATATCTTAAGTCCTTGTCTCTCACCGCCTTCGCAGCCGGAGCCACGGGCAGCCTTTTTGGGTTCATGCGCTCCCGGAGAAGGCTCGCTTGGCGCGATATCTCTTGGCGCAATACAATACGCGCGGTTCGTTCGCCGCGTTGGAAGCGCGTCGTATGATGCTTCTCCCCTGACCTGTCAAGTCTGATGCCTTGAAAGGTACCGCCCCTGCACGAAGGGGGGCGCTCTCCCCCCGCGCAGACAATCACGCTTTCATGTTATGGCTTGAGAATCGTCATTTATCGGAACCGACATGAGCGCACCTCTCGCCATCATCGATCAACGCCTTGAAGCGCTCGAAGCCCATGTCGCGGATCAGGAGCGCATCATCGCCGAACTGAACGATGTCGTCACGGGCCAATGGCGGCGGATCGACAAACTCGAGCGCCTCGTCGAACGCCTTCGCGAGACACTTCTCTCGCTGCCCGCCCAACGCGAAGGCCCCGAGCCACCACCCCCGCATTACTGACCACTGCCCGCATCGCACCTACCCGGGGCCCAAGACCGCGAGGCGGCACAAGCCTTCTTGACGTCAATATGTTATAAATGTACCAAAGTACCATGAAGATCGAACGCATCCAGACCGGCATCCGCATCGAGCGGCGCCTCGTGAAGGTCCTCAAGGCGCTGGCGGAACTGAAAGACATCAGCCTCGGCGACCTCGTGGAAGGCATCGCCCTCCATGCGCTTGAGGGCAAGGCGCCGTTTTCCGAGGAAACGCTTGCCCAAATCGCCCGACTGAAGGCGATCTACGGGCTCGACCTGACGGCGCAGGACGCCCATCGGCTGGAGGAATGACACCATGACCCTGCATATCGAACGCCGCCATGCCATCGTCGTGCCGCTGCCGCCGGAAACCGCCTTTCCGCTGTTCACGCCGGCCGGCGAGCGACTCTGGCTGGCCGAGTGGCAGCCGGAGTTCCTCCACCCCACCGACGGCCGCACCGAGACCGGCATGGTGTTCCGCACCGGCCACGGCGGTGAGGAAACGCTGTGGAGCTGCATCGAATTCGCGCCGGAGCAGCACCGAATCCGTTACGCCCGCGTCTCGCCGGAAACCCGCTTCGCCCATGTCGCCGTGCAATGCCAAGCCGCGGGCCCCGGCAGCACGCGGGTCGAGGTGTGTTATACGATCACCGCGCTCAACGAGCGCGGAGCGGAAAAGCTCGCGGCCCTGACCGAGGACGCCTTTCAAGCCTCCATCGACGACTGGAAACAACGGATCGAGGCGAGCATCATGGCCGGGACGCTGCAGAACCCCGCTCCATAACGCCTCGCCGGCATGCCGTGAAAACGGCTATTCCCCGCCGGCGATCGGGGCTTCCGGGATGTGCTGCTGCGACACGCCGCCCCCTCCCTCGCGGTTGGCCTTGATGCGGGCCATCCGGCGGTATTCCGGCCCAGCGCCTCCCCCTCTGGGGTTCATGGTGCCTTTCTCGACAAGGCTGCCGTCGCTTCGCTGGATGCGGTAATTCAGGACCGCGACCGGAGAAAGGTCGCGCTCATCGTCGACGATCACCGTCCACGTCTCGGAACCCGTCAGGAATGTCGATATCTTCAGCGTGCGCCCGGTGTTCGGATCAACGCTGGCGCAAGCCGCAGCAACAGTGACAGAGGCTGCGAGAGCGAGGATCTTCGTCCCGATTCTATTCTTGCCTTCGATGTGCATGCTTCGCTCCCATGGCCAATCGTGCGGGAGTGCGACCTCCGGCGTGTATTCAACAACGCCAGACAATTGATTATCATTCTTCCGCTTCGCCAGCCAGCGCCCCCGGTTCTCTCCTCCGCCCGTTTTGGCCCTTGCCATCCGCGCCCTGCTTCTGTATCACCCGGCGCCTGACCACGCGTGTTTCACGCGCCCCGCGGAGAGGTGGCAGAGTGGTCGATCGCGCCGCACTCGAAATGCGGAGTACGTGCAAGCGTACCGGGGGTTCGAATCCCTCCCTCTCCGCCATTTCTCTTTTTTAACCGAATTATATCAGAAGATTACGCTCTTCGTTTTCGCGTGGCCCCACTTTTGGCCCCACTTCCTGACGAAAGGGTGGGGGCACTCGATCTCTGGAACATCGAGGGTGATTGACCGCATCGGGTGTCGGGCGCAGAATTTTTTTTGTGACATGAGAGTTTCTTGATGGCTCGACAGTTTTTGTCGTGCAGATGAGAGCCGGCAAGAGAGAGATCCTCGGTGAGCGGCAAGGGGCAGCGCCGGTATCGCCTTCGCGACTATGTCAATCGCGTCCACATCATGGTCGAGTGCGGCGCGTCGGTGCGAATGCCGCTGGAACTGAGGCAACGGTACGCCGGCTGCATCGATCAAGCCGAGCGAATCCTTTGGCCGGCAGATCCGGCCGTTAAACCCAAGACAGCATCGTTTTTCGGCTATCTGATCGAGCAATGCGAAAAGGCCCGAGCCTACGCATTTCCGGAAAGCAAGGAACGCCAGAGCGACAGCGCAGTGCTTGCCAATGCGCCCGATTACGCGCGCATGGCTACGGCGCTTTCTACAGCGTTGAGAGACAATCAACGCGCCTACGGAAGGGCTGTCGGCGTGGCGATTATCAAAGCCAAGGTCCGATTGCTAGGTGTCGGTGAGAGTGGCCAATATCAAGATGAGCCGACCGATCAAATCATTGCCCTCGCGGATGTGCTCAGGGCATTCGGCGAGGAAGCCAAAACGACCGACCTGATGGCGCAAGCTGGACCGTGGCTGTACCGACACCGCCACGGGCCGCTCATGTTCCCCGAGCCAAAAGAGGGCAAAAGGGCTTCAGTGCCCGATCCTGCAACTTGCCTAAGCATCTTTCTGGCCTGCTTGATCCGCAATTTCGTCAAGACCGGATCATACCATTGGGGACGAGGTGATCCCATCGAAATGCCGGGGGACGAATATTGGCCTGCTCCCGGTTCTGTAGACACCCGGTTTAGGCTGTCGCAGCCTTTGTTTCGAACGCCATTGGGCTGAGATACCCCAGTTTTGAATGGCGTCGACGCGGATTGTAGAAGCGCTCGATATAGTCGAACACATCTGCCTTGGCATCATTGCGCGTTCGATAGACCTTTCTGGCCGTTCGCTCGGTCTTTAGGGACGAGAAGAAGCTCTCCATGGCAGAGTTGTCCCACACGTTCCCGGCCCTGCTCATGGAGCACGTGATGCCGTTGTCGGCCAGCAATCGCTGGAACTGCTCCGAAGTGTATTGCGACCCCTGATCCGAGTGGTGCAACAGGGCATCGGCCTTTCCGCGCCTCCAGACAGCCATCATCAGGGCATCCATGACCAGCGAAGCGTCACGCTCCGCCTTCATGGACCACCCAACGATTCGCCGGGAGAACAGGTCCAGCACGCTTGCAACATAGAGCCAACCTTCAGCCGTCCAGATGTAGGTGAAGTCGGCCAGCCACTTCTGGTTCGGTCGGGTAGCCCGGAAGTCCCGGTCCAGAATATTGGCGGCAATCTGTGAGCGCTCTCCGTCATCTTTGGGCGCGCCACGACGCCTGGGACGAGCGCGCAGAGCATTCAGGCGCATCAGGCGTTCAACCCGATGCAGCCCGCACGCCAGCCCGTCTTCGAGCACATCACGCCAGATCCGGCGGGCGCCATAAGTGCGGTCGCTGTCCTTGAAGCTCTTGTCGATGCTGGTAACGAGCCGGGCGTCATGACGGGCACGCTTGCTGGCTGGCCGCGTGAGCCAGGCATGAAAACCCGAGCGGGAAACATCGAGAACCTCGCACATCCAGCTCACGGGCCAGATATGGCGGTGCCGGGCAATGAAAGCGAACCTCATGTCGCATCCCTCGCGAAATAGGCTGCGGCTTTTTTTAGGATGTCACGCTCCGCCTTGAGCTTGGCAACCTCCTTCTTCAGGGCTGCAATCTCGGCCATATCAGCACGTTGCTGGCCATTCCCCGGAAAGGCACCCTGGGGCGCTACCGTCAGTTCACGCATCCAGCGCCGCAGCTGCCCCTCGGCCAGATCAAGGTCTCGGGCAGCCTGAGCCACCGCGACACCACGCTCTGTCACCAGCCTCACCGCCTCGATCTTGAACTCGCGGCTGAACTTCCGTCTTGGCATAAAAACTCTCCTGTTCCTTGGTCACGATCTTATCTTCGTGTCCACGAAACCGGGAGCAGGCCATCGCGAGGTCGCGCTCGATACGGCCGGCAAGCCGATTGTCGATGCCGCCGGCCGGCTTCAGCCGACGGGCCGTGTCAAAGGCATCGCCGTGATGGCGAAGGAAC
>JAVTWI010000290.1:0-5231 GCA_032229845.1 Rhabdaerophilum sp. | reverse complement strand
CCGGGGAACGCCTCCGATTTATGTCTGATGGAGTGCCCGAATGCCGGGAGAGAAGCTGAACGTCTCGACCATCGAGGAAGCCCGCGCGCTGGTGAGGGAACGTAATCCGGCCCATGTGAAGGTGGGGGTCTTCGACGTGGACGGTGTGCTGCGCGGCAAGTACATCGCCCGCGACAAGTTCCTGTCGGCGCTCGATGACGGTTTCGGGTTCTGCAACGCCCTGCTGGGCTGGGACGTCAGCGACACCCTTTATGACAATTCGGTCTTTACCGGTTGGCACAGTGGATATCCAGACGTGACCCTGCGGATTCTGCCCAAAAGCGCGATGGTCCTGCCGTTCGAAAACGAGACGCTGTTCTTCGCGAGCGAGTTCGCCGGCACGGCCGAAGCCATCTGCCCGAGGGGCGTTCTGCGCCGCGTGCTGGCGCGGGCAGAAAGCATGGGCTTTTCGGTCCGTGCGGCGATGGAGTTCGAGTTCTTTATGTTCCAAGAGACCCCAGACACGCTGAAGGCGAAGGATTTCCGGGATCTCCAGACGCTGTCTCCGGGAAGTTTCAGTTATTCCCTTCTTCGGTCGATGGTGCAGGAGGGGCTCTATCAGGAAATCCTGGACACTTTCGGATCCATCGGCATTTCGCTGGAAGGTCTGCACGCCGAAACCGGCCCGGGCGTGGTGGAAACCGCCATCGCTGTGGACGAGGCGATGGCGATGGCCGACAAAGCCTCGATCTTCAAGGCGTTCATGAAGGTACTGGCCCAGAAGCGGGGCTTGATGGCGACCTTCATGGCGAAATGGAACGAGACCCTTTCGGGTCAGAGCGGCCACACACATATGTCGCTTTGGTCGACAGCAGGCCTGCCTCTGTTCCACGACCCCGCGGCGCCCGACGGGATGAGCGAGACGATGCGGCTTTTCCTCGGCGGGCAGCTTGCCTACTTACGTGAGTTCGCCGCGATGGTTGCGCCGAACATCAACAGCTATTCGCGCCTGACGCCCGGCTACTGGGCGCCGACGGCAGCGACCTGGGGCATCGACAACCGGACCGTCGGGATCAGGGTCATCCCCGGCTCGCCTAAGTCGCAGAGGCTAGAGTACCGTGTTCCGGGATCTGACGTGAACCCCTACTTGTCAATGGCCGCCGCGATCGGATCGGGGCTTCTGGGGATCGAGCGAGGCATCGATCCAGGAGCAAGGTCCGTCGGAAACGCCTACGCCCAGGACATCCCCGAATCTCGGCGCCTGCCTGGAAACTTGGAGACGTCGGCTGTACTGCTTCAGCAGTCCGAGGCGGCCATCGATCTATTCGGCCCGGCCTTCGTGCGCCACTTCTCGGACTCCCGCCTGTTCGAGGCACGCCAATACGCCCGTGCGGTCACGGATTGGGAGCTGAAGCGCTATTTCGAGATCCTCTGACCGAAGTGGCAGGACTAAGCAAACTGGAGCGACGAATGAATGCCATCATCCAATGCGTGTCCCCTGTCGACGGTAGCGTCCATGTAGAGCGGACCGCGATGTCCCTCGAACAAGGACGGGAGAGTTTTGCCCGGGCCAAAGCCGCGCAGGCTGGCTGGGAAACGATACCGCTTGCGGAAAGGACCGCGATGCTCGGCAGGGCAGTGGACTATTTCGTCGCGCACCAGGACGCGATCGCGCTTGAGATCTCCTGGCAGATGGGTCGCCCGGTCTCGCAGGCGGTGGGGGAAATTAGGGGGCTGGAGGAGCGCGCGCGCTATATGCTTGGCATCGCGCGACAGGCGCTGGCCCAGGATGAACTTCCACTGAACGGCCTGGCGCTTAGGACGATCCGTCGTGAGGCGCTAGGAACCGTCCTGGTGATCGCGCCCTGGAACTTTCCGCTGCTGACCGCGACGAATGCGATCTTCCCGGCCCTTGCTGCGGGGAACGCAGTGATCTTGAAGCATTCGGCACAGACGCTGCTTTGCGGAGAGCGGTTTGCAGCGGCCTTTGCCGCAGCCGGGATGCCGGAGGGGGTCTTCCAGTTGCTGATGACGACCAACGGCGACACCACCCGGCTGATCGGGGAGGCGCATCACGATCATGCCGTCTTCACCGGCTCGGTTGAGGTCGGGCGTGACTTGCAGAAGGCAAACGCGGGAAGTTTCAGCGGCATTGATCTGGAACTTGGCGGAAAAGATCCGGCCTATGTCCGCGCCGATGCGAATGTCGCCTTCGCGGCAGAGCAGATCGTGGATGGGGCGTTCTTCAATTCCGGTCAGTCATGCTGCGGGATCGAACGCGTCTACGTGCACAAGGCTGTCTATGAGGATTTCGTCGCCAAAGTGGTCGCTATTGTCAGGGCCTATCGGCTGGGCAATCCGACCGACCCGAATGTGACGCTGGGCCCGGTTGTCAGCACGAAGGCAGCGGACTTCGTGCGGGGCCAGATCACCGACGCCGTAGCACAAGGTGCGCGGGCACTAATCGCGCCAGCCGACTTTCCGGCGAGCAAAGAGGGTACGCCCTATCTCGCGCCGCAAGTTCTGGTCGACGTGACGCACGGGATGCGGGTGATGACGGAAGAGAGTTTTGGCCCTGTAGTCGGTATCATGGCGGTGGACAGCGACGACGAGGCGGTGCGGCTGATGAACGAAAGCCGGTATGGCCTGACCACCTCCATCTGGACGAGGGACCTTGCGGTTGCCGAGACAATCTCGCGTCGGATGGAAACTGGGACATGCTTTGCCAATCGTTGCGACTACCTTGATCCGGGCCTTGCCTGGACTGGCGTCAAGGACACCGGGCGTGGGTGTTCGCTGTCAACGCATGCCTACGCTCACCTGACGCGACTGAAGTCCTACCATTTCAGGACACAGCCGGATTGAAGAGGCGCGTCGGGCCAGCCCGGATCAGTCAGCTTTTCCAGCCCGGCGCAGGACTTCGGTAACGGCAGGACCGTCGAGCGCGCGGCAGACGAGCCCGGCAGGCTTTATCGAGGTCAGCGGCTCTGCCGCCAGCATCGCGTTCAGGATCGCCTCGTCAGTGGCCTGCACTACGGCTTCGTATGCCGGGTCCATTTGTTCGTCATTCAGGTGCCGGAATGTCTGAACGGTGGTATCGAACTGCGGCAACGGCCGTCCGTTCGCCGTGCTAAAGGCGAGGAAGATGTCGCCTGAGCTGTTGCCTCCCGGCGTTCCGGACCGGCTGATCCCGATTGCGGCGCGGCGTGCAAGTCTGGAAAGCTGGTCTGGCCGCAGGGGCGCATCGGTGGCGACGATGACGATGATCGATCCGCGTTCCTGACCCAGAAACGCATCCTCGGTCAGAATTGTGCCCACGGGTTCGCCAAGGATTGTAAGCCATTCCCGTCTGCCGTGGTTGGCCTGGACAAGGACCCCGAAGGTGAGCTCACGGTCGCCGATCCGAACTAGGCGCGACGATGTGCCGGTGCCACCCTTGAACTCGTAGCAGATCATTCCGGTCCCGCCGCCAGAGTTGCCTTCCGTCACAGGGCCTCCGCGTGCGCCGGTGATTGCCGAAAGAACGTGGTCGGCCGAAACGTAGAAGCCGTTGATATCATTCAAAACGCCGTCGTATGTTTCGGCGATGACCGGCATGGCCCAGAGGTGATTGTCACGGAATGCCTCGCCGTAGTGCGAAACGATCCACCTAGTCGCGGCGTGGTGCGCCGTTCCGACGGCATGAGTGTTGGTGATGCAGATCGGGCCCAGGAAATGTCCGGCGTCCCTGATCCAGTGCGCCCCGGTCATTTCGCCGTTTCCGTTCAGAACATGCAGACCGGCGTGGGCAATCTGTGGCACGGGATTGTGGCCGAACGGCAAGATCGCGGTAACGCCGGTTCGCACTTTTCCTTCGGGCTGAAGGAGCGTCGTCATGCCCACCAGAACTCCTGCAACATCGGTTATTGCGTTCGATGGCCCCGTCCTTCCTGTCAACTTCCAGCCCAGTTCGCGAGCACGTTTGCGCATCATTTCGGCATTCCTTCACTTGCTTGGCGTGAGTTCGCTAAACTTCTTGCCAGACTCCGGATCTTATGTATTTTGATTATAGCAAAAAACAAGAACGACTCATCGGGGAGCGTTGACCATATGGGGTTCCTGCAGATCCTTTCTGCCCGCAAAGTGTACCAGACACCCGAAGGCTCATCGGTTCAGGCACTTGACGATGTTACTATCAACATAAGGAACAATGAATTTCTCACGCTGCTAGGTCCGTCCGGTTGCGGCAAGACCACCTTGTTGAAGTGCATTGCTGGTTTCGAGGATTTGGACGGTGGTGATCTAATCCTGGACAGCAAAAGTCTGCGGAGCGTGCCACCGCACAAGCGGCCGTTCAACACGGTCTTTCAGAATTATGCACTGTTCCCGCACATGACGGTCGAACAGAACGTGGCCTATGGGATGGAAGTGGCTGGTGTATCTAAGGTCGAGCGTGACCGCCGCGCGGGCGAGGCGCTGGACTTGGTGGGGCTCTCGGGGTTTGGAGGACGACGTCCGACGCAACTGTCGGGTGGCCAGCAACAACGCGTCGCACTTGCCCGGTCGCTGGTCTTGAAGCCGAAGGTCCTTCTCCTAGACGAGCCTCTGTCGGCGCTGGACCGAAAGATGCGCGAGACCATGCAGATCGAGCTAAAGAACCTGCAGCATGCCGTGGGGATCACATTCGTCTTCGTAACGCACGATCAGGAAGAAGCGCTTGCGATGTCCGACCGAATTGCGGTGCTTGCGCAGGGACGGCTTCAGCAACTGGATACCCCGACCGAGGTTTACGACAAGCCTGCAAACGAATTCGTTGCGAATTTTGTCGGGACGTCGAACATGTTCGCGGGCACCGTCGCGTCCATAAGCGGCGACCGGGTGATCCTGGAGACTGGGAACGGGCGGCGGCTGGCGGCAACCAGCACGGCGTTTCGGGTCGGTGACCAGGTAAGGCTTGTTCTGCGGCCCGAACATCTGACGATCCTGGCCCGGGACGAAACGGGCGATGCCGACGTTCCGGCAATCGAAGGCCGGGTCAGGGAGACAGTCTTCGTGGGCTCGACAATGCAGGTCCACGCCGACATCGGGCACGGACGTACAGCGCTTGTTTCGCATCCGCATACCCGGCGCGGGTCCAGCGACATCGCTCCGGGTGCCGAGGTCCGCATCGGCTACTCGGCGGCGTCCGGCCACCTGATTCCGATGCGGAGCGCTTGACATGGCGGGCGATCGTTTCATGGCGGCGCGGAAGCGGAACGCGCTTCTCCTACTGC
>JAVTWI010000289.1:0-5256 GCA_032229845.1 Rhabdaerophilum sp. | reverse complement strand
ACGCCGGAAGCCGTTAAAGCGCTGACCGGCACCGAACTCTTCATCGACCGGGCCAACCTGCCCGAGCCTGATGAGGAGGAATTCTATCACGCCGATCTCATCGGCCTTGATGTCGCCGAAGCGGGCGGCGAGCCGTTCGGGAAAATCCTTGCGATCCATGATTATGGCGCCGGCGATATTCTTGAAATCCGCCCGGCGGGCGGCGGCGGCACCTGGCTGCTGCCCTTCACCAGGGCGGCCGCGCCGGCGATCGATCTGGCCGCGCGGCGTGTCACCATCGACGCGGCCTTCCTCACCAAGCCGGAAGGGCGGTCGCCGGAAGCCGGAGATGAATCATGAGCGTGCCGATCCGAGGTTTGATCTTCGACATGGACGGCACCATCGTCGATAATATGCGCTTCCATGATGATGCCTGGGAGGCGTGGCACGCGAAATACGCGCTGCCGTTCGACCGGCCGAGCTTCTTTGGCCGCACCGCCGGACGCACCAATCCGGAAATCATCGGCGAGATGTTCCCGGACCTCGCGCCGGACGAAATTGTCGCGCGTGGCATGGAGAAGGAGGCGCTTTATGTCGAGCTCTACCGCCCGCACGTTCGCGCCGTCTCCGGCCTTGTAGAATTGATGGCGCGGGCCGAAGCCGCTGCCGTGCCGATGGCGGTGGGCACCGCCGCGCCGAACGACAATATCGCCGTCGTGCTCGATACGCTCGCGTTGCGCGCACGCTTCCGCACGATCGTCTCGCCCAGCCAGGGTTTTCGCGGCAAGCCGCACCCGGACATGTTCCTCGCCGCAGCCGAGCGGATGGGGGTCGCGCCGGCGGAATGCGTGGTGTTCGAGGATGCACCGCTCGGTGTCGAGGCTGCCCGCCGCGCCGGGATGCGCGCCGTCGCCATGCTGACGATGCTCGGGGCGTCGGATTTCGCTGCCTTCGACAATGTGATCGCCGCCGTCCCCACCTTTGCCGAACTCGATGGGCGCTTCGCGTTCGGGGCGGGTTGAAATGACGTTCCGGGCGCTTGTCCTCACGCTGATGCCGGACATGTTTCCCGGCACGCTCGGGCAATCGCTCGCGGGAGACGCGCTGAAGCGTGGCCTCTGGAGCCTCGATATCAAGGATATCCGCGATCATGGCATCGGCCGGCATCGCGCCGTCGACGATACGCCCGCGGGCGGCGGGCCGGGCATGGTGATCCGCGCCGATGTGCTCGCCGCCGCGCTCGACGCCGCCGTTGCCGCCAACGATCCGCGCCCGCGCTATCTCATGAGCCCGCGCGGCAGGGTGTTCGATCAGGCGATGGCGCGCGAACTCGCGGCCGGTCCCGGCGCGATCCTTGTCTGCGGCCGGTTCGAAGGCATCGATGAGCGCGTCATCGAGGCGCGCGGCCTTCAGGAAGTCTCCATCGGCGATTACGTGCTCTCGGGGGGCGAACTCGCGGCGCAGGTGATGCTCGACGCGGTGATCCGCCTCATTCCCGGCGTGATGGGCGGGGAAGCGAGCGACATCGAGGAAAGTCACGAACAGGGGCTGCTCGAATATCCGCATTACACCCGCCCGCGCGCATGGGAGGGGCGGGAAATCCCGGAAATCCTTACATCCGGCAATCATGCCGCCATCGCCGAATGGCGGCGGGAACAGTCGGAACGGTTGACGCGCGAGCGCCGCCCGGATCTCGCGGCGAAAATCCCCGCCAAGCCACCGAAAAAGCGCAAAAAACCGCTGGCGGAGGGATGACAGGGCCGCGCTTCTCGTGTAGGGAGCGCGCCTCAACTCAAAACAGCGTGTCCAAGCGCTCGTCCATAAGAGACGAAACGGAAAAAGGTTATTTCGATGGATATCATCGCGACTCTCGAAAAAGAAGAATCCGCCCGCGTGCTGGGCGAGAAGTCGATCCCGGATTTTGCCCCCGGCGATACCGTGATCGTCAACGTGAAGGTCAAGGAAGGCGACCGTTCCCGCGTGCAGGCCTATGAAGGCGTCTGCATCGCCCGCAACGGCGGCGGCCTCAACGAGAGCTTCACCGTTCGCAAGATTTCCTATGGCGAGGGTGTTGAGCGCGTGTTCCCGCTCTATTCGCCGAACATCGATTCGATCAAGCTCGTCCGTCGCGGCAAGGTCCGCCGCGCCAAGCTCTACTACCTGCGCGATCGCCGCGGCAAGTCGGCTCGTATCGCCGAGCGCACGGACCGTAAGACGGAAGAGAAGTCCGCCTGAGCGGGTTTCTTCGCAGATCAATTCAAGGCGGCCTGCGGGCCGCCTTTTTGTTTTCAGGCAACAAAAAACCCGCCGGGGCGTGGCCGCCGGCGGGTTTTGCGTCATGACGGCGGATCAGCCCTTGCGGACGACCGGCGCCTTGGCCGGCGGCGTCGCACAGGCGACAACGGTGCTGGCGATCATCGTCATCAGAATAACCTTGGCAATGGTCTTCATCGTTCCCAATCTCCCGAATCGCGTTGGATTACGCGGCGCGATGATGCTGGCGAAGTTGTGAATACTGTCCACCACGATTCGTTGCTGGTTCATCGGGAAGTTCAGTTCGAGCAACATCTGTTGCATAAATAGCGCAAACAAAAGTCTGTGAAGCGTCCCTCTGCCTGGAAAGCGAAGCTTGCGGGGCTGTTTTACGGGAATATCCTGCATGGCACGCCTGCAGGTCCGGTGCGCCGGTCCATGGTCCGAGGGAGAACGCCATGCCGCCGATTGATCGTGAGATCATCCAGCTTTATGATCAGTTCACGCATGGCGCCATGGACCGCCGTGCCTTCATGGAACGTCTCACACGCCTGGCGGGCTCGACCGCGGCGGCCGCCGCGATGCTGCCGCTCCTGCAGAACGATTACGCCCGCGCCGAGACCGTCAAGCCGGACGATCCCGGCTGGTCTCGTCGGAAGTCGCGGTGCCGGAGTCCGATGCTGGGCTGAAGGGCTATCTCGTCGGGGCAAAGGGCGGCGAGAAACGTCCGGCGCTGGTCATGATCCACGAGAACCGCGGTCTCAACCCGCATATCCGCGACATGACGCGGCGGGCGGCCCTGGCCGGATACCTGACGCTGGGGATCGACGCGCTCTCGCCCGAGGGCGGAACGCCGGCCAACGAGGACGCGGCGCGCGACATGATCGGCAAGCTCAGCCCGGAGGATGCCGCCAGGCGTATCGCTGCTGCCGTGCGTTTCCTCGCGAGCCACCCGCAATCGACCGGAAAGGTCGGCGCGATGGGCTTCTGCTGGGGCGGTGGACAGGTCAACCGCGTCGCCAGCATCGAGCCGGCGCTTGCGGCCGGCGTCGCCTATTACGGCGTGCAGGTGCCAGCCGAGCGGGTCGGCGGCATCCGTGCGGCATTGCTGCTGCACTACGCCGGCAAGGATGATCGCATCAATGCCGGTATCCCGGCCTACAAGGCAGCGCTGGAGCAGGCCGGCAAGACCTTCGAGCTGCATGTGTACGAAGGGGTCGACCACGCCTTCAACAACGACACCAACGCCGCGCGCTACAACGCCGCCGCTGCGGGGCTCGCCTGGGAGCGGAGCCTTGATTTCCTCGCCAGACATCTGGGAAAGCCGCCGGTGGTCGGATAATAGTTTCACGAGAAACAATTTAATTGCCAAAATCGCCGACTCTGGCATGATCGCGGATCAGAACGAGCGGGCGTCGACGCCTGCGGGAGGACGCGCGATGAACATCCAGAACAAGGCGATCCGCGCCGGCGGCGCCAAGCTGACGACCGAATCGCAGCTCGCCTACATGACCGGTTTCGGCAATTCCTTCGAGACCGAGGCCTTGCCGGATGCGCTGCCGGTGGGGCGGAACTCGCCGCAGAAATGCAACTACGGGCTCTATGCCGAACAGCTTTCCGGCTCGCCCTTCACCGCGCCGCGTTCGACCAATGAGCGCTCGTGGCTCTATCGCATCCTGCCGGGCGTCAAGCATCAGGGGCGCTATCGCAAGGCGGATGCCGGCATGATCCGCACCGCGCCGAACCGCGAGGAATCGAGCCTGCCGATCGGGCAGATGCGCTGGAAGCCGATCCCGCTTCCGAAAGGCGCCCTCAATTTCCGCACCGGCCTTCATACCATCACCACGGCCGGCGACGCGGAAGGGCAAGCCGGCATGGCCGCGCATATCGCGCTCGTCACCGCCTCGATGGAGGATGAGTATTTCTTCAATGCCGACGGCGAACTGATGATCGTCGCGCAGGAAGGCGCCTTGCGTTTCCGTACGGAATTCGGGGTGATCGAGATCGAGCCGGGGGAAATCTGCGTCATTCCGCGCGGGGTCATCTTCGCCTGCGACCTCGTTGACGGGCCGGCACGCGCTTACGTCTGCGAGAATTACGGCGGCGCGCTCACCCTGCCGGAGCGCGGACCGATCGGCGCGAACTGCCTCGCCAATGCCCGCGACTTCAAGACACCTGTCGCCGCCTACGAGGACCGCGAGGCCAAGGGCCAGCTCTATGTCAAATGGTGCGGCGAGATGTTCGTGACCGATCTCGAAGCCTCGCCGCTCGATGTGGTCGCCTGGCATGGCAACTACTATCCCTACAAGTATGACCTCCGGCATTTCTCGCCCGTCGGCGCGATCCAGTTCGATCATCCCGATCCGTCGATCTTCACGGTGCTGACCTCGCCTTCCGGGGAGGTCGGCACGGCGAACATCGATTTCGTGATCTTTCCCGAGCGCTGGATGGTTGCGGAGAACACGTTCCGGCCGCCGTGGTATCACCGCAACATCATGAGCGAGTTCATGGGGCTGATCTACGGCATCTACGACGCCAAACCCAAGGGCTTCCTGCCGGGCGGGATGAGCCTTCACAACATGATGCTGCCGCACGGGCCCGATGCGCCGGCCTTCGAGAACGCCTCGAACGAACCGATGGTGCCGCACAAGCTCACCGGAACGATGGCCTTCATGTTCGAGACACGGCTCCCGCAACGGCTGACCGCCTTTGCCTCGACGCTCTCGCTCATCGATTCCGAGTATCTCGATTGCTGGGGCGCGTTGAAGCGGCGTTTCGATCCCGCCAGCAAGAAGCCGAACTGGTGAGAACAAAAGGCCGGGCGATGCCCGGCCTTTTCATTTCCCGATCGCAGCGGCGCTTACTTGCTCAGCCGCAGTTCCGCGATCGTCGAGCCGATCTTGGCGAAGGCGGCCAGGAACTCGCTGGCATTCGTCGCATCGAAAAACTGGCCCTTGGTGTTGGTGGCGCAATCCTTGAGCATGGTCTTGATCCCGGTATCCTTCACGTCGAAGGCGACCGAGA
>JAVTWI010000288.1:31879-33584 GCA_032229845.1 Rhabdaerophilum sp. | reverse complement strand
CGGCATCCGCTGCGTGATCTCCACGAGCTTCGCCGATATTTTCTACAACAACTGCTTCAAGAACGGCATCCTGCCGATCACCGTCTCGCCGGAAGACCTCGACAAGCTGTTCGACGATGCCGACCGCGGCTCGAACGCGACGCTGACGGTCGATCTCGAGAAGCAGGAGATCACCGGCCCGGATGGCGGCACGGTGAAGTTCGATATCGACCCCTTCCGCAAGAAGTGCCTGATCGAGGGCCTCGACGATATCGGCCTGACGATGGAAAAGGCGCCGAAGATCGCTGGCTACGAGACCAAGGCCAAGGCCGACCGCCCCTGGCTGTGAAGGACGGTCCCTGGCTCTGACGAAAACGGGATGGTTAATCTTCGTTAACCGTCCCGCCTTAATCTCGCGCGGATTGAGAAGGAGATTTCTCTCATGCGCGCGGTTTTCGCCTCCACCCTGATGCTTCTCGCGACCCTGCCTGCCGGCGTTTCGCCCGCGCGGGCGGATTTTGCCTCCTGCGTCGCCGGGCTTCGCAGCCATGCGCTGGGTCAGGGGATCAGCGCGGGCGTGTTCGACCGGGCGATGTCGGGCGTCGAGCCGGACATGAAGATCATCGAGGCGATGGGCGCCCAGCCCGAGTTCAAAACGCCGATCTGGGATTATCTCGCCACGCTCGTCGATGAGGAAAAGGTCGCGCAAGGACGCGCGCTGCTGCGCCAGCACGCTTCCACCCTCGCCCGCATCGAGCAGACCTACGGCGTCGACCGCCACGCCGTCGTCGCGGTCTGGGGCGTCGAGAGCGATTTCGGGCAGGTGCCCGGCCGCTGGTATCTGCCGCAGGCGCTTTCCACCGCCGCCTGCTTCGGCACCCGCCGGCGCGACTTCTTCCGCGGCGAACTGGTCTCGACGCTCAAGATTATCCAGCGCGGCGACCTTTCGCAGGACAAGCTCAAAGGGTCATGGGCCGGCGCCTTCGGGCACACCCAGTTCATTCCCTCGACCTATCTCCGCCTCGCTGTCGATTTCGACGGCGACGGCCGGCGTGATCTCGTTGACTCGATCCCCGATGCGCTGGCTTCGACCGCGAATTATCTGCGGAAGTCCGGCTGGATTTCCGGCGCAAGCTGGGGCTACGAGGTGCGGGTGCCGAACGGCTATTCCGGCCCATCAGGCCGCAAGGGCAAGCAGGACATCGGCACCTGGGCCGGGCGCGGCATCACCAAGATCGACGGCTCGCCTCTCTCCTCGCTCCCGGCGGCGGGGTTGCTGCTGCCGGCGGGGCGCAACGGCCCAGCCTTCCTCGTGACGAAGAACTTCGACGCCGCCTATGCCTATAATGCCGCTGAGAGCTACGCCCTTGCGATTTCCGTTCTCTCGGATCGGCTACGTGGGCGTCCCGGCGTTCGCGGCGACTGGCCGACGGATGATCGCGGCCTCTCGCGCGCCGAGCGCAAGATTCTTCAGGAGCGCCTGACCGCGCGCGGCTACGACGTCGGCAAGCCGGACGGCGCCATCGGCGCCCTCACCCGCGCCGCGATCAAGGATGTGGAAGCCAAGCCCGGCATGCCGCAGACCGGCCGCGCCGGTGGCAAGGTGTTCGACGCGTTGAGATAGCTTTGCTGGCGAAGCGGGAACCGGTTCGCATGAAGAAGAGGCGTGCTGAAAAGCGGTCCTTTGCAAGCGGAAGGTTTGGTCGGCGCTCGCTCAGAACTTGAT
>JAVTWI010000288.1:0-31869 GCA_032229845.1 Rhabdaerophilum sp. | reverse complement strand
CATCTTGCCGGCGCAGCGAAGACATTAAAAGAGCCTTTGCAGGCGAAGGTTTGACCGGTTCGCTCAGAACTTGATGTAGCTGAAGCCCTTCTGCTGAAGGCGGACGAATTCCGCCACGGCAGCCTGCACCAGATCCTGCTCCTTCACGCCATAGAGCGTTTCGAGGCTCATGTGATAGGCCTCGAGCGTATTGGCGCAGACGGCGAAGGTCACGCCGCGCTTCTTGAGGGTGTCGAAGGCGGCTGCGAGCTTCGGGTTGGTCTTGGCCCGGCGCAGCGCGTCGATACCATCGCCCTGAAAGACGATGCGCAGTTCGATCGGATCGGGCTCCACGGCGTTGATATGGTTGTTGACCACCGCAACGAGGCGCCACGCCTCGCTCTCGCGATCGCGCCAGGAACCGCGCGTCGAGACGTGATAGACGACCTTCTGCGGGCCGTAAGACGTCGTCGGCGCACTAAATGAAGCGGGGACGGGCCGGCTGCTCTTGCCGGTGCCGGGCGCGGTCAGCGACAGCGCAGCGCCCGCACCGCCGAGCCCCAGAACCACCGCTGTTCCGAAACCGGCCAGAAAGCCCCGCCGGGAGGATGCCGTCATGCGCTGCATTGCCATCGCTCGTGCCTAACCCTGCTGTTCAGGTTTCATTTACCCAAGCGAGAGGCGAAAGCCGAGCGAAACCCCGGAACGCAGTTAATTGGCACAGCCTTGCCACGGCCTCTTGCCGAGCGGGAAACCCTTCTGTAGTCAACGCCATCGTTCCCGCAGACACGACAGCAGAGGCATTCCCATGGCGTCCTTCAACCTCCTCCTCCTGCCCGGTGACGGCATCGGCCCCGAAGTGATGACCGAGGTGAAGAAGGTCGCGGATTTCCTCGGCCAGGCGGGCCTCGCCAGGTTCGAGACCGAGACCGATCTCGTCGGCGGTTCGGCCTATGACGCGCACGGCAAGGCGATCTCGGAAGACGCGATGAAGCGCGCGCTCGCGGCGGATGCCGTGCTGTTCGGCGCGGTCGGCGGACCGAAATGGGCGAAGGTGCCCTACGAACATCGCCCCGAGGCCGGCCTCCTGCGCCTGCGCAAGGACCTCCAGCTGTTCGCCAACCTGCGGCCGGCGGTCTGCTATCCGGCGCTCGCCGATTCCTCCTCATTGAAGCGCGAGATCGTCGAAGGCCTCGACATCATGATCGTCCGCGAGCTGACGGGCGGCGTCTACTTCGGCGAACCGAAGGAGATCGTGACGCTGGAGAACGGCGAGAAGCGCGCCGTCGATACGCAGGTCTACACCACCCACGAGATCGAGCGCATCGCCCGCGTTGCGTTCGATCTCGCCAAGGTCCGCCGCAACAAGGTCACGTCCTCCGAGAAGCACAACGTCATGCGCTCGGGCGTTCTTTGGAAAGAGGTCGTCTCGAAGGTCGGCGCCACCGAATACCCCGATGTCGAGCTTGACCATCACCTCGCCGACGCCTGCGGCATGCAGCTCGTGCGCTGGCCGAAGCAGTATGACGTCATCGTCTGCGACAACCTGTTCGGCGACATGCTCTCCGACATCGCCGCGATGCTGACCGGCTCGCTCGGCATGCTGCCCTCCGCCTCGCTCGGCGCACCGGATGCGAAGACCGGTCAGCGCAAGGCGCTCTACGAGCCGGTGCACGGCTCGGCCCCCGATATCGCCGGTCAGGGCCTCGCCAATCCGATCGCGATGATCGGTTCGTTCGGCATGTGTCTGCGCTATTCCTTCGGCCTCGGCCAGGCGGCGGACCTTGTCGATCGCGCCATCGCCGACGTGCTCGCGAGCGGCACCCGCACCCGCGATATCGCCGCCAAGGGTGGCAATGCGGTCGGCACGAAGGACATGGGCGACGCGATCGTCGGTGCGCTCAAGCGCCTCGTCTGAGCCTTCCCGGCACGATCAAAAAACAAAGGGCGCCGATGGCGCCCTTTTTCATGCCCGGATCGGTGGTCCGATCAATCGAAGCCACGAAACTGTGGGGTCTCGAACACGAAGCCGCGGCCGGCCGCGAACCGGTCGGGCAGCAGGCTCGAACCGTTGCGGGCGCCGAAGCGCGAAGTGTCGGGGATGCCGCCGGTATCGTTCATGTAGTTCTGCATCGAGCCGACCGGAACGACCGGCCCGGCATCGAGCCAGGAGCGCGGCTTGACGCGGATGACGAGACGATCCTGCGCCGAAGCGGCGCCCAGCATCGTAAGCGAAAGGCCGCACAGGGCAGCAAGGGCAAAGGCGCGCATGGGAGTCTCCGGCGGTTGAACCGCATTAACCATATCCATAAACTGATTAACGCGCCGTAACCGCAAGACAAGGCGCAAAGGAGCCACAGCGCGGTTCTTTTGTTCAGCGCCGCGCCGCCTGCGACAGTTTCAGCGGCGGCACCGGCGCCTCATGATCGAGCCAGGTCATCTTGCGCCCGGCATGCCGAGCCGAACGGCACCCCTGCCGGCGGAGTTCCGCTTCCGAGAACAGGCGCTTGAGCGCCTTGTCCTGCCCCGCACTCACGAGATCGAGCCGGTTGACGAAACAGGCAAGGCTCACCCGGTCCGCCGGTCGCTCCGACGAGCCGCAATACCAGCCGGCGAGCGTGAGGCCGGCCGTGTCGATCCGGCGGAAGACGAGGCATGAGAGCGGCCCGCCCTCGAAAGCGACAATCGCGTCCGCGGCCTCGATACCGCCGAATTTCGTCGCCAGTTCCTGCGCCGGGCTCATCCGCTCGATCGAGGCGCCCGCATCGGCCGCCCGCAGCGCGATGTCGGCATAGAGCGGCCGATGGGTGGGCATGTCCTTCTCGAACCGCTCGACGATCAGGCGGATTTCCGGCCGCGCGGCGCTCGCACGGCGCCGGCTCTCCGCCCGCCAGGTCAACATATCCTGCCGGCTGTATCGGCCCTGCGCGAAGACCCGGAGTGTGAAGGCCGCGCCTTCCGTCTCCGGCGCTTCGAGATTGAACACCGCGACCGGCTTCTTGACCGGCACCCAGTTCACCGCCGCTCGCGCGGGGCGCAGTTCCAGCACCGGCGCGGAAGCGGGTGATGAAACGGCCTCGTCGGTCGGGTCCGGCGACATCGCGGTCGGCGTCTCGCGTTCCGGCACGGACATCAGCGCGCCCGCAAGCGCTAGCCCAGCCAGCAGGACCAGCCCGAGCGCCCCCTTGCGCAGGAGGCGCTGCTTCCCTTCGCCGCCGATGATGTCATCGATGCGCAGGCCCGCCGCCGGCAAGGCCTCCGTCTCCCCCTGCATGATAACCCCTGGCGGCACGCCGCTTCCCTTGTCCCGCCTGCACCTTGGGACGCGAAAGGTGGCGTGCCGGTTACCGGGCCCCGCCAACTTCCCGGCAGGGTAAAGGAAGGGTTTCCGGCCGGAGGCCGATCCTCGCCTATCCCAAAGCCGCGATTGACTTTTCCGCGGTTTCGGTGTTTTCACCTGACCATCGGCACTCCCGCCGAGGAAAGCGTCGCATGTCCGTCCGGGTCACCACGAAACCGACGACGAAAACCACGAAAGCCAAAACGGCTCTCGTGCGCTGACGGCTATCCTCGCTCTCGGGTCCTCCCCCGGCGGGGGAAGGGCAAGCCCGGAAGGTTTTCCGGGGCAGTCCCGGGGGAGAAAAATCGATCAGAACAGGAATTCGATCATGGGCTACAAGGTCGCAATCGCGGGTGCCACGGGCAATGTGGGCCGGGAAATGCTCAATATCCTCGCCGAGCGGGCGTTCCCGGTCAGCGAGGTGGTTCCCCTCGCTTCCTCGCGCTCCATCGGGCAGGAAGTTTCCTTCGGCGACAAGAACCTGAAGGTTCAGGCGCTCGAGCACTACGATTTCTCCGATACCGATATCTGCCTGATGTCGGCCGGCGGCGACGTGTCGAAGACCTGGTCACCGAAGATCGGCGCAAAGGGCTGCGTCGTGATCGATAATTCCTCGGCCTGGCGTTACGACGCCGACGTTCCGCTGATCGTGCCGGAAGTGAACGCCGAGGCTGTCCGCGGCTTTACGAAGAAGAACATCATCGCCAACCCGAACTGCTCGACCGCGCAGCTCGTTGTCGCGTTGAAGCCGCTGCACGATGCCTTCACCATCAAGCGCGTCGTCGTCTCGACCTACCAGTCGGTCTCCGGTGCCGGCAAGGACGGCATGGACGAACTCTTCGACCAGTCGCGCGCGATCTTTTCCGCGAAGGACGTGACGACCAAGAAGTTCACCAAGCGCATCGCCTTCAACGTCATCCCCCATATCGATGTCTTCATGGAGGATGGCTTCACGAAGGAAGAGTGGAAGATGATGGCCGAGACCAAGAAGATTCTCGACCCCAAGATCAAGCTGACCGCGACCTGCGTGCGCGTGCCTGTGTTCATCGGCCATTCCGAGGCCGTCAACATCGAGTGCGAGAAGCCGATCACGGCCGACGAGGCCCGCAATATTCTGCGTTCGGCGCCGGGTTGCCTCGTCATCGACAAGCGCGAGAACGGCGGCTACATCACCCCGCACGAGGCGGCGGGCGAGGATGCGACCTATATCTCGCGCATCCGCGAGGACATCACGGTCGAAAACGGCCTCGCCTTCTGGTGCGTCTCGGACAATCTGCGCAAGGGCGCGGCGCTCAACGCCATCCAGATCGCGGAATGCCTGATCAACCGCAACCTGCTCAAGCCCAAGGCGCTGGCCGCCTGAGGCGAACAAGCCGGACAATAAGTTCAGAGGGCCCTCGCACGGGGCCCTTTTTCCTGTCCGGCAGGAGGCGCGGTCCTGAGCCGCTCCACGAAAAGCGCCGCACCCGCCAGCACCTCGCGCATCCGCGCCTCGTCCCAATGCGCGCGGGCGAGCACGAAGCCGCCTTCGACAATCGCCAGCAGCGTCGCACCGATCTGCTTCGGATCGACGTCTGCGTCAATCTCGCCGCGCGCCTGCGCCTCGGCCAGCGTGCTCGCGATGAGGACGGCGATATGTTCGAGATAACTCGCGACCGGACCACGCAGATCCGGCTCCTGCATCGCCGCTTCGTTGGCGAGCCGCGCCATGCGGCAGCCGCGCAGCGCGTTGCGCTCACGCGCCAGGTAGCGCGAGATCCGTTCGAGCGGCGGCAGGGCCGGATCGAACAACTGCTCGACCGACGCCATCTCCTCGGCCTTCATCTCGTCGAGCGCGGCGATGGCCAGCGCCTGCTTCGACCGGAAATGGTGATAGAGGCTGCCCTGCCCCGCGCCGGAACGATCCATCACGTCGCGCGGGCTCATGTTCTCGAACCCGCGCTCCCAGATCAGATCCTTGGTTGCCGCAACGATGCGGTCGCGAAGCGAATGCGCGCGTTTCATGCCACCCGTGTCATTGCGCCGGCAGATGCGCTGGCGGATTGACCACATACTGCGCGATTCCCTTGCCGAACGACCAGTTCTCGCGCGTCGTCTCCACAAGATGGATGAAGAGATCCTCCGGGCGCAAGCCGAGCGCTCCGATCTTTTCGGCAAGCGCCGCGAAGAACGCCTGCTTGATGGCGACGCTGCGACCGGGAGAAAGATGAACTTCCACCATCACCAGGGCATCGGAGCGCTCGACGCCGAGAAAGTTCCGGTCGTGGATGATGCCGGCCTGGCGCGCGCTGACGATCTGGAAGCGATCGTCGGGCGGGATGCCGGCGGCCTCGATCAGCGCGGAATGCGCGGCATCGGCGATGGGGCGGGCGAGATTTTCCGGGACAGCCGGCGAGAGATCGATACGGACGAAGGGCATGGAAACCTCCTTGAGTGATAATTGTACATACTACTTGTTACAATTATTTCGTCAAGGTATTTCCCTGCGCGGCATTCTGCGTCACGATGGAGCGGAGGAGATCGACCCATGCTGCAATTGCGCCCGAACTGCGAGAGTTGCGATCGCGATATCGCGCCCGCCTCGGCGGAAGCCTTCATCTGCTCGTTCGAATGCACGTTCTGCCTCGACTGCGCAGACGGAAAATTCGGTTTTGTCTGTCCCAACTGCGGGGGTGAACTTCTGCGCCGCCCGATCAGGCCCGCGGAGAAACTCAAGCGATTTCCGGCGAGCACCAAGCGAATCGTCAAGGACCACCCGCCGCGCGGAACCTGAAAGGGCGATTTCCCGCTGGGCACAGCCGCTGTCCGTCGCTTTCGAAGGGGTTAATCACAGCGAAATTTACCCTCCCGGCCCTTCCGGGCAGGAAGCGTCTGGACCGCGTCCGCCTTCCCGCTAATGTCGCGCGCACGAAAAGCGGGATTTCCCGCGATTTCGGGCCATTTCTTGGCCGAACGCGCCCAAATCGGGTCAATTGAAAGAGCTGGAGGAAATACCGAAATGGCAACCCAGGCCGAATTCATCGACGCCCTCGCCAAAGCCGCAGGGATCACCAAAGCGGAAGCGGACCGGATCTCGCGCGCCTATGCGGCGGCGGCCATCGCTCAGGCGAAGTCAGGCTTCGCGGCCCTGCCGGATCTCGGCCGTTTCAAATCCGTCACCCGTCCGGCCCGCAAGGCCCGCAACCCGCGCGACGGCAAGATGGTCGATGTGCCTGCCAAGACCTCGCTGGTGCTCAAGATCAACCTCTGAGCAACCGCCGCCATGAAAGGCTGAAGCCGGACCTCGGGTCCGGCTTTTTTGTTTCATATGGAAAGAAGGACCAATCGTGGATGGCCGGATTAGGCCCGAACGGGCCGCCGAGCTTAAGCGAGGGGACTTGCCCACCCGGCGAAGCCTGGGGCGGGCCAATAAAACTCACCGCGGCAGCACGCTCGATCCGGTCAGGAATTCGTCGATCGCGCGGGCCGCCTGCCGACCCTCGCGGATCGCCCAGACGACGAGGCTCTGCCCGCGCCGCATATCGCCCGCCGCGAAGACCTTGTCACGGCTCGTGCGATAATTTTCTTCGTTGGCGACGATATTGCCGCGGCGGTCGAGGCTGACCTTGGATTGCTCGACCATCCCCTCCTTGAGCGGACCGGCAAAGCCGATAGCGAGGAAAACGAGATCGGCCTTGATGATGAACTCCGTTCCCGCGATCGGCACGCGCTTTTCGTCGACGCGCGCGCATTGCACGCCGGTAACGCGCCCGTTCTTGCCGACGATGCCGAGCGTCGCCGCCTGAAACTCGCGATCCGCGCCCTCGGCCTGGCTGGACGAGGTGCGGAACTTCGTCGGCCAATAGGGCCAGATCACGAGCTTGTCTTCGATTTCCGGCGGCCGCGGGCGAATGTCGAGCTGCGTCACCGCCATCGCGCCTTGCCGGAAGGCCGTGCCGACGCAGTCCGACGCCGTATCGCCACCGCCGATGACGACGACATCCTTGGCATAGGCGACGACCGGAATCTCGGCCTCCGGCTCGCCACCGACACGGCGGTTGGACTGGACGAGATAGGGCATCGCGAAATGCACGCCCTCAAGGTCCTGCCCCGGCAGCTGCGGGTCGCGCGGGGCTTCCGCGCCGCCCGCGAGTAGCACCGCATCGAAGCTCGCGACGAGATCGTCCATCGACTTCGTGACGCCGATCTCGACGCCGTAGTGGAAAATCACCCCTTCCGCCGTCATCTGGCCGACGCGGCGGTCGATGTGGTGCTTCTCCATCTTGAAATCAGGGATGCCGTAGCGCAGAAGCCCGCCCGCCTTCGGCTCACGCTCGAAGACATGAACTTCGTGCCCCGCGCGCGCGAGCTGCTGCGCGGCGGCTAGGCCGGCCGGCCCGGAACCGACAACGGCGACGCGCTTGCCGGTAAGCTTTTCAGCCGGCTCCGGCTTGATCCAGCCATTCTTCCAGCCGTGATCGGCAATCGCCTGCTCGACCGTCTTGATCGCGACCGGCATGTTCTCGAGGTTGAGCGTGCAGGCCTCCTCGCAAGGGGCGGGGCAGATGCGACCGGTGAACTCCGGGAAATTGTTGGTGGACTGGAGATTCTCCAGCGCCAGCTGCCAGTCGTCGTTGTAGACGAGGTCGTTCCAGTCCGGGATCTGGTTATGCACCGGGCAGCCGTTCGGCCCGTGGCAATAGGGGATGCCGCAATCCATGCAACGCGAGGCCTGCTCGCGCACATCCTTGTCGTCCATCGGCAGCGTGAATTCGCGGAAATGGCGAATGCGATCAGACGCGGGCTGATACTTCGCCTCGCGCCGGTCGATCTCAAGAAAACCCGTAACCTTGCCCATAATCCGAACCCCGATCAGGCGTGCCGCAGCGGCGGCAGGGCGAGCACCTGCTCGCAAGCTGAAATCCAAGCCGAGATATTCGGCCGCGTCGATAGATCGAACCCGCCCTCATGGGCAAGCCGTGTGTAACCGAAAAGCGCGATGTCGGCGACCGAGAAGGCATCCCCGACGAAAAAGCGATGCCCTTCGAGACGCCCTTCCATGAAATCGAGCGCCTTCTCGCCGCGCGCGACCTTGTCAGGATCGCGCTCCCCGGCGGTTTTCTTCAGGTAGACCATCTGGAAGCGGCACACGGCGACATAGGGCTCGTGGCTGTATTGCTCCCAGAACATCAACTCGTCGGCCTTTGCCTGAAGCCAGGGGTCTTCCGGCAGGAGTTTCGTGCCGCGCGCAAGATAGCGCAGGATCGCGTTCGACTGCGCAAGCGTACGCCCGTCGTCGAGGCGGATCACCGGCACCTGTCCCATATCGTTGAGCGCGAGGAATTCGGCCGTCCGCGTCTCGCCCTTCGTCAGGTCGACCGGCACGAACGTGTAACCGAGGCCGAGATAATCGGCCGCATACTTGACCTTCAGGCAGTTGCCCGAGTTCAGATCACCGTAGATCTGCATGGAACTCTCCAATCTTGCTCCCGGCTGCGGCGGCTCCCGCCGCCGTGCCGGTTCCGGGCTCACTCCGCCGCCTGAAGGCTGCGGGCCTTCTCCATCTCGCGGATGGCGCGGCGATATTCGACCGGCATCACCTTCACGAATTTGACGCGGTATTCCGGCCAATGTTCGAGAATGTGTTTCGCGCGGGTCGAGCCCGTGTAGCGCAGGTGATTGGCGATGAGCTGGTGCAGGCGCTCCTCGTCATGGCGCGACATGTCGCCCATGATGTCGATGCGCCCCTTGAACTCGAGATCGCCACCGTGGTGGTAATCCCGCTCCATGAGTTCCTCTTCCTCTTCGACCGGTTCGAGATCGACCATCGAGAGGTTGCAGCGCGAGCGGAACGTCCGGTCCTCGTCGAGGACATAGGCGACACCGCCCGACATGCCGGCCGCGAAGTTGCGCCCGGTCTCGCCGATGACGACGACGACACCACCGGTCATGTATTCGCAGCCGTGATCGCCCGTGCCCTCGACGACCGCGATGGCACCGGAGTTACGGACCGCGAAGCGCTCGCCCGCGACACCGCGGAAGTAGCACTCACCGGCGATGGCGCCGTAGAGCACCGTGTTGCCGACGATGATCGACTTCTCCGGCACGATGGCGGCATTGTCCGCCGGACGGATGATCAGCTTGCCGCCGGAAAGGCCCTTGCCGACGTAGTCGTTGGCTTCACCGACGAGTTCGATCGTCACGCCCGCCGCCACCCAGGCGCCGAAGCTCTGTCCGGCGGTGCCACGAAGCGCGATATGGATCGTGTCGTCGGCAAGGCCGGCATGACCGTGCCGCTTGGCGATCTCGCCCGAGAGCATCGCCCCGGTCGCACGATCGACCGAACGGATCGCACTTTCGATCTTGACCGGCGTGCCGTTTTCGATCGCGGCCCTGGCCTCGGCGATCAGCTTGCGGTCGAGCACGCTGTCGATCGGGTGCTTCTGGCGTTCGGCGTGCTTGCGCGCGACCGAAGCCGGCGCTTCAGCTTGCGCGAAGAGCTTGCTGAAGTCGAGCCCCTTCGCCTTCCAGTGGGCGATGCCTTCCCGCGTGTCGAGCAGATCGGCGCGACCGACAAGCTCCTCGAAGCGGGTGAAGCCCATCTCGGCCATCATCTCCCGCACTTCCTCGGCGACGAAGAAGAAGTAGTTGATGACGTGCTCCGGCGCGCCCTTGAAGCGCTTCCTCAGGACCGGGTCCTGCGTCGCGACACCAACCGGGCAGGTGTTGAGATGGCACTTGCGCATCATGATGCAGCCGGCCGCGATCAGCGGTGCCGTCGAGAAGCCGAACTCGTCTGCCCCGAGCAGCGCACCGACGATCACGTCGCGCCCGGTGCGAAGCCCGCCGTCGACCTGAAGCGCGACGCGCCCGCGCAGGCGGTTGCGCACCAGAACCTGCTGGGTTTCGGCAAGCCCCATCTCCCACGGCGAACCGGCGTGCTTGAGCGAGGTCAGCGGGGACGCGCCCGTGCCGCCCTCGTAGCCGGAGATCGTGATGTGGTCCGCGCGCGCCTTGGCGACGCCGGCGGCAACGGTGCCGACACCGACCTCCGAGACGAGCTTGACCGAGACATCCGCCGCCGGGTTGACGTTCTTCAGATCGAAGATCAGCTGCGCGAGATCCTCGATCGAATAGATGTCGTGGTGCGGCGGCGGCGAGATGAGGCCGACGCCCGGCGTCGAATGCCGCACCTTGGCGATGGTGGCATCGACCTTGTGGCCCGGAAGCTGACCGCCCTCGCCGGGCTTCGCCCCCTGCGCGACCTTGATCTGCATGACATCCGCGTTGACGAGATATTCCGCCGTCACGCCGAACCGGCCCGAAGCGACCTGCTTGATCGCCGAGCGCCGCGGGTTGGAGGAACCATCGGCCAAGGGCTGGAACCGCGCCGCCTCCTCGCCGCCCTCACCGGTGTTGGACTTGGCGCCGATGGCATTCATCGCCTTCGCCAGCGTCTCGTGCGCCTCGCGCGAAATCGAGCCGAACGACATCGCCCCGGTGGCGAAGCGCTTCACGATCTCGCTCGCCGGCTCGACCTGATCGAGCGCGACCGGCTTGCGGCCAGCCTCCTCGGCACCCTTGATCCGGAACAGCCCGCGAATGGTCGTGAGCTTGTTGTCCTGCTGATCGATCTGCTTCGAGAAGGCGCGGTAGCGGTCCTTGGCGTTGAGGCGCACCGCATGCTGGAGCTCGGCGACGGCGTCCGAGGTCCAGATATGCGTCTCGCCGCGCTGGCGGAAATTGTATTCGCCGCCGACATCAAGGAAGGTCCGCAGCACCGGCGACTTGGAGAACGCCTCCGCATGGCGGCGGATGGATTCCTCCGCGATCTCGGCAAGCCCAGCGCCGCCGATCGTCGTCGCTGTACCGGAGAAATAGTCATCCACGAACACGCTCGAAAGCCCGACGGCATCGAAGATCTGCGCGCCGCAGTAGGACTGGTAGGTCGAGATCCCCATCTTGGACATGACCTTGAGCAGGCCCTTGTCCACTGCCTTGATGAAGCGCTTGACGATCTCGTACTCATCCACCTCCTCCGGGAATTCCATGTCGTTCTTCATCGCGACAAGGGTCTCGAAGGCGAGGTAGGGGTTGATGGCCTCGGCGCCATAGCCGGCCAGACACGCGAAATGGTGGATTTCGCGCGCTTCGCCGGTCTCGATCACGAGGCCGACGGAGGTGCGCAGCCCCTTGCGGATCAGGTGATGGTGCACCGCCGCCGTCGCCAGCAGTGCCGGCACGGGAATGCGGTCCGGCCCGACCATGCGGTCGGACAGGATGATGATGTTGTAACCGCCGTGGACGGCCGCTTCCGCGCGGTCGCACAGCAGCTTCACTGCGGCTTCCATCCCCTTCGCGCCCTGGAGCGCGGGATAGGTGATGTCGAGCGTCTTGGTGTCGAACCGATCCTCGAAATGACCGATACAGCGGATCTTCTCGAGATCGCCGTTGGTGAGGATCGGCTGGCGCACCTCAAGGCGCTTGCGGCGGGCGTTGCCTTCGAGGTCGAACAGGTTCGGCCGCGGCCCGATAAACGAGACGAGGCTCATGACGAGTTCCTCGCGGATCGGATCGATCGGCGGGTTCGTCACCTGCGCGAAGTTCTGCTTGAAGTAGGTATAGAGCAGCTTCGACTTGTCGGAGAGCACGCTCGGCGGGGTATCGGTGCCCATCGAGCCGACCGCTTCCTGCCCGGTCACCGCCATCGGCGCCATCAGGAGCCTGGTGTCCTCCTGCGTGTAGCCGAAGGCCTTCTGCTTATCGAGCAGCGTGACGTCGGTGCGCGAGGCGCGCGGCTCCACCGGCTTGAGGTCTTCCAGCACGATCTGGGTATTCTCGAGCCACGTGGCGTATGGGTTGGCCTTGGCGAGGCTGGCCTTGATCTCTTCGTCGGAGACGATGCGCCCCTCGACGAGATCCACCAGCAGCATCTTGCCCGGCTGCAGGCGCCACTTGGTGACGATGTCCTCCTCGGGGAACGGCAGAACGCCCATCTCCGAGGCCATCACGACAAGATCGTCCTTGGTGACATAGTAGCGCGCCGGCCGCAGGCCGTTGCGGTCAAGCGTGCCACCGATCTGGCGGCCGTCGGTGAAGGCGATCGCCGCCGGCCCGTCCCATGGCTCCATCAGCGCGGCGTGATACTCGTAGAACGCGCGCCGCTCCTCGCTCATCAGCGGGTTGCCGGCCCAGGCTTCCGGCACCAGCATCATCACCGCATGGGCGAGCGAATAGCCGCCGCGCACGAGAAACTCGAGCGCGTTGTCGAAGCAGGCGGTATCCGATTGCCCCTCGTAGGAGATCGGCCAGAGCTTGCCGATCTCGATGCCGTAGAGTTCGGAATCGACCGAGGCCTGCCGCGCCGCCATCCAGTTGACGTTGCCGCGCAGGGTGTTGATCTCGCCGTTGTGCGCGACCATCCGGTAGGGATGGGCGAGCTGCCAGGTCGGGAAGGTGTTGGTCGAGAAGCGCTGATGCACCAGCGCCAGCGCGCTCTCGAACCGCGGATCGACGAGGTCCTTGAAATAGCCGCCGAGCTGGGTCGCGAGCAGCATGCCCTTGTAGGTCACGGTGCGGCACGAGACCGAGACGGGATAGTAGGAGGCCTTGGCGCGCTCGGTCGAGAGATAGAGCGTATGCGAGACCACCTTGCGCAGGATGAACAGCCGCCGTTCGAAGGTTTCCTCGTCGGCGATGTCCGGCGAACGGCCGATGAAAACCTGCCGATGGCACGGTTCGGTCGGCAGCACGCTCTCACCGAGATCGGCATTGTCGACCGGCACGTCGCGCCAGCCGAGCACGCTCTGCCCTTCGGCGATGATCGTCTCTTCGATGATCTTCTCGATCTGCGCGCGCGCCTCCGGCTCGCGCGGCAGGAAATACTGGCCCACGGCATAGTGGCCGGGCTCCGGCAGTTCGAAGCCGAGCTTCGCGCATTCCTCGCTGAAGAAGCGATGCGGGATCTGCACCAGCATGCCGCAGCCGTCGCCCGCCTTGGGGTCGGCGCCGACCGCGCCGCGATGATCGAGGTTCTCGAGGATCTTCAGCCCCTGCTCGATGATCGTGTGGCTCTTGCGGTTCTTGATGTCAGCCACGAAGCCGACACCGCACGAATCCTTCTCGTGGCGCGGATCATAGAGGCCGGAAGCCTCGGGGAAGCCGGGATCGCGCGGCTTTCGGACGGCCGCGTTCGAGGCGCGTTTCGTGGCAGCACGCGTCGCCTGCTGGCTCTGCGTTACGGCCTCGAACATCGTCTCTCTCGTGGTCATCTTCCGCTCCTGAAAAGCTGGAATGTTGCGTTTGGCCTTCCCCGGACCATCCGGTTGCGGCCGGCTTTGCCGACAAGACAGGGCACTACAGACACTCCGAGCCCGGTTTCCGGCCAAGGCCTCGGGGAGAAGAGGCTTTGCCGGAAGTCGGGCTCTTCGAGTAGGTCAGCAACACTGTCCTATCGGAAGGCACATAACCAGAAATGCGCCGGAGACACAAGACCTGATTCAAGGAAATTTATCCCTTTTGTTGCCCGAACCCGCTAAAAATGAGCAATAAAATTACAGGAAGGCGATTTAGTCTGAAAGAATGCGTCAGAATGGCCTATCCACCAATCCCCGAGCAGCTTCCAGAACAAAGCCCCGGAAGCGCAAGGCGGTTGCCAGCGTCCGAAAATCATTCTTGATTGCACCTTTCCTCCATCATCCCGGAACCATCATGAATTTCATCTCGGACAATGTCGTCGGCGCCAGCGACAAGGTGCTCGCGGCCATCACCGCCGCCAATGCCGGCACCGCCGGCTCCTATGGCGCCGACGAATGGACGGCGCGGGTCGAGCGCCAGCTCAACACCTTCTTCGGGCGCGAGGTGACGGCCTTCATGGTGACGACCGGCACCGCCGCCAACGCGCTTGCCGCCGCCGCGATCTGCCCGCCCTGGGGCGCGCTTCTCACCCATCGCGAGAGCCACGTGATCGACGACGAATGCGGCGCGCCCGAATTCTACATGGGCGGCGCCAAGCTGACCGGCCTCCCCGGCACCGGCGGCAAGCTGACCCCTCAAACCATCGAGACCCATATCGCCAACGAACCCGGCGGCACACGCCGGCCGCCGATCAAGGGGCTCTCGATCGCACAGGGCACGGAGTTCGGGCTGATCTATTCGGTCGAGGAGATCGCCGCTCTCACCGCCACCGCGAAGGCGCACGGCCTCCGCACCCACATGGACGGCGCCCGGTTCTCGAACGCCCTCGTCGCACTCGGCTGCACGCCGGCGGAGATGACCTGGAAGGCGGGCATCGACGTGCTCTCGCTCGGCGGCACCAAGAACGGCTGCCTGATGGCCGAGGCGGTGGTGTTCTTCGACCCCGCTCTTGCCGAGGATTTCCGCTTCAAGCGCAAGCGCGCCGGGCAGACCCTCTCCAAACAGCGCCTGATCTCGGCGCAGTTCGAAGCCTTCTTCGGGGGCGACCACTGGCGCGATCTCGCCGGCCACGCGAACGCCATGGCTGCGCGTCTCGCTGCCGGGCTTGCCGCTCTTCCCCATGTCCGGCTCGGCTGGCCGCAGCAGATCAACCAGGTGTTCCCGATCGTCTCGAACGGGCTATGGGAGTATCTGACTGCGGCGGGCGTCAAATGCATCGACTGGTCCGAAACTTCGCTGCCGCCGGACAACACCGCCGGTGCCGACGAGGTGGTGCTGCGCCTCGTTACCTCATTCCGCACGACGGAAGACGAGATCGACCGGCTGATCACCCTTGTCGCCGATTATCGCGGCAATTCGTGAAACCGCACGGGATTCCATCATTTTGCCCCAAAGACCGGGCCTGTTCTGGCGCCATTAATCTGGTGTGAACCATGTTCGGCGCCAGATATCGGAGCGCCGGGCCTCACCCGGCCGAACTGGAGAACCGATGATGGCTTCGGTGTATTCCCTTTTTCCCGTCGCATGGCGTCGCGCGGGCCTTTTCGCCGGCGGGCTGCTGATCGCGGCGACCGTCGCGGAGACCGCATCCGCGCAGGTCTATATCCGGCCGTTCGGCTATGGCGGCGCCTGGCGCGGCGATCTCGTCCTGCCGCCGGTCCCGCGCGCCCCGGTCGGCATGCACCCCTCCGACCTGATCCTCGACCTCGAAGAGCGCGGCTACCACTCGATGACGGTTTCCGGTCGCCGCAGCGATGTCTACATCATCGACGCCATGACGCGCCGGAACGAACCGGTGCGCCTCGTCGTCGACCGCTTCGACGGCGAGATTCTGGAGCGCTTCTCGCGTCAGACAGGCGCGGCCCGCCGGCCGCCGATGCCTGACATCATCGAGCCGAAGGGCGAACGCGGCGCGAAGAAGTCCGGCTCCGTCGCGGAAATTCCCGCCCCGCCCCGCCGCCCCGCCGAAGCGGAAACCGCGCCGTCGCTCCCGCCTGCGACCGATCTCCCCGCGCGCCGGCCGCAGCCGGTCGCGCCAGCCCGCGATCCCTCGCTCTGGGCACCGAAATCCTGACGGCGGACGATCAAGGACATGCAAAAAGGGGCACCTTCAGGTGCCCCTTCGTTTTTCATGTGTCTCGATTTCGGAAGGTCGATCAGCGCCGTTCCGTCGCGCGCGGCGGCGGAACAGGCAGCGGCGGACCTCGGGGCAGACCCTTGGGGGCGGACTTGGGGGGAAAGCCCGCCGGTCTGCGGAGATCAGGCCGCGATCTGCTCGACGCTCTTGAGGCCGACGGCCTCACCGATCGGAATGACACGCGGCTTCTTGGCTTCCGGCACCTCGCGCACGAGATCGACGTGCAGAAGGCCGTTCTCGAGGCGGGCCGCAGTCACCGCGACATAATCCGCGAGCTGGAAGCGGCGCTCGAACTGGCGCGCGGCGATGCCCTGAAACAGGAACTCGCGCTCGGCACGGTCAGCCTCGACCTTCTTCTCGCCACGGATGATCAGCGAGTTTTCCTCGGCCTGAATGGTGAGATCGGCTTCGGTGAAACCGGCGACGGCGAGCGAAATGCGGTAGGCATTCTCACCGGTCTTCTCGATGTTGTAGGGCGGGTAGCTCTGGGTCGGCTGCTCGAAACCACCAACCTGATCCATCAGCGAGAACAGGCGGTCGAAGCCCACGGTCGAGCGATAAAGGGGAGCAAGATCAAAAGAACGCATGGCATATCCTCCTTGAAGCGACATGCAGCGGGACCCGCCATCTGGCCGGACCCCGGGTTGAGTGCAGCCGGTATTGGCCTGCACGAAAATTGAGGTGGGAAGCGCCGGACGCGGTTTCAAGAGGGCGTTGCGCGCAAAATCCGGCTCCGCGATGTTGCGTTGCAATGAACGCGGGATGAACGCCCCGGCCCGTCGAAATTCAGGCGCGGCGAGCTATGCCATTGTCATCGGGTGGCGTGATCGCCGGCCCGAGGATGTTACGAGATCCGTCATGTCACCGCACCCGCTCCTGAAAGAACCGGCTTCCGCCGCGTCGCGCCGTCGTCGCCCGGTGCTCGTGGCCGCCCTGGTTATCGGGGCGGTCGCGCTGCCGATGGCGGCGTTCTCCGAAAGCCTTTCCGAACGCGTCGCCGAACGCCTCGGCCTCAAGGCACCGGCGAAGCAGGTCGCAGCCTCGCAGCCGCATCTGCCGGGCTTCCGCAAGCAAGGGAGCCTGCTCGTCGGCACGATGCGCGCCGAAGACGGTTCTTTCCTCCGCATGGTATTCGAGGCCAGAACCATGACCCTCGTCGGCCTCAAGCCGATCGAGCCGCCGACCCACGCGGCCACCGGCTGCGTGAGTTTGGCGCCCGAAGCCCCCTTGCCCTTGCGAAGGCAGGCTGCAAACTAGGCCGGTTCGCCGGAGTTCCTTGCCGATGCTCGATCATCTCGTCATGCCGCCCGAAGGTCTCACCTTCCCGGACGGTTTCGAGACTGCCCTTGTCGCCGCCGCCGACGGCCTGCGCATCCGCATGGCTTTCCTGCCGGCAGGAGAAGCCAGCAAGGATGCCCCATCGAAGGGCACCGTTTTCGTGCTGCAGGGCCGCGCCGAATTCATCGAGAAATACGGCGAAGTCTTTGGCGAACTGCACGCGCGCGGCTTCGCGATCGCGACGCTGGACTGGCGCGGTCAGGGCGGATCGGATCGGCAGTTGCGCAATCCGCGCAAGGGTCACGTCGAGGACTTCGACGACTACCTCCTCGATCTCGACGTCCTCGTTGTCGAAGCGGAGCGGCGCGGATTGCCGAAGCCATTCGGCGTGCTCGCCCATTCGACCGGCGCCTGCATCGCGCTGATGGCGGCCGGGCGTGGCGAGACGCCGTTTCGGCGGATGGTGCTGACCGCGCCGCTGACCGGGATTGCGGGCCTGAAGTTTCCGGGCGCGGCGCGTGTTCTCGCGCGAACCCTCACCAGCATCGGTCTTTCGACCTTTTTCGTTCCCGGCGGCGGCGCGCAATCCGTTTCCGAAAAGCCGTTCGAGGGCAATGTCCTCACCAGCGATCGCTCCCGGTTCGAGACGGCGCACCGCTGGCTCGCCGCGGAACCCTTGCTCGCGATCGGCGATCCGACGATCGGCTGGGCCGATGCCGCCTTCGAGGCCATGGCCGGCTTTCATGAAGAAGGGTTCGGGCGACTCAACCGCACGCCGATCCTGATGCTTCTGGCCGGCGCTGATCAGGTCGTCGATACGGCGGCAAGCGAGGCGCTGGCCCTGCGGATGCGCGATGCCAGCGCAATTCTCCTGCCGGGTTCGCAGCACGAGATCCTGATGGAAAATGATGCGATCCGCGCCCGCTTCTGGGTGGCGTTCGATGCCTTCATGCGCCTTGATGCCGCTCCCTAGAGTCGGTCGCTCCATCTTCTTATTTTTACATTTTCTCTCGGCCAACCGGCATCCACTTGGCCGGAAAATGCGCTAGCCGCGCAACAGCGCCAGCGCCTGCCCGTGCAGCTCCGGCGTCGCTGCCGCGACGACGCGCCCGCCGTCCTTCGCGCTCTGGCCTTCCCAGGTTGTGATGACCCCGCCCGCACCCTCGATGATCGGGATCAGCGCGACGATATCGTAGGGCTTGAGCCCCGTCTCGATGACGAGATCGACCTGCCCGGAGGCGAGCATCGCATAGGCGTAGCAATCGGTGCCGTAACGCGCGAGCCGGACCGCGCTTTCGACCCGCGCGTAGGCCGGCGACTCCCCGTCGCGGAACAGGCGCGGATCGGTCGTCATCAGGTAGGCATCCGAGAGCGTCTTGCACTGGCTGGCCTGCAGGTCGCTGCGCCCACGCGGCCCCTTGAGCCAGGCCCGGCCGCCGTCGCCGATGAACATCTCGCCCGTGTAGGGCTGGTTCATCAGTCCCATCGCCGGCTCACCGCTGCGCATCAGCCCGATCAGCGTGCCCCAGACCGGCAGCCCGCAGATGAACGACCGCGTGCCGTCGATCGGATCGACAACCCACAGATATTCGGCATCCGGCCGTTCGGCCTCGAATTCCTCGCCGAGAATGCCATGGGTGGGAAAGGCGGCATTGATCGCCCGCCGGATCACGATTTCCGCCGCGCGATCGGCTTCGGTCACGGGGTCGAAGCGTTGTCCGTCCTTGTCGTCGACCCGCAACTGCGTGCGGAAGAACGGCAGGATCGCCTCGCCGGACTGGCGGGCCAGCGTTTCGATGAAGGCGGAAAGATCGACCGGACGCATGAATTCCCCTGCTCCAGAGCATTTTCCGCCCAAATGGGTGCCGGTTGAGCGGAAGAAAATGCGGCAACACAAAAAGATGGAGCGGCCGTTCCGGTTCTTTCAGATCGAACGCCACCCCGGCGGGCAAGCACCAACACCCTATGGCGCAGCCAGGCTTCGGCCGCAACCCGCGCATCGCAAACAAACGCCTGCGATTAAAGAAGAATTTCCCCTCTTTTGAAATTCTTCGGCTTCCGGAGCGCCGATCGGTCAAAAAAAATGCCTACCGCGAGCGATAGGACTTGTTTTTTGTGCGCCGCAATATATATTCAGGTTGTCACGACGGTTCGCCCTCGTGACATGCCCTCCTTGGGCGTTTCCTCCCTAGACTTTCAAAGGCCGCTTCGTGCGGCCTTTTTTTTGGCCGGAATTGAGATTCCGGCTCGTTTTGGGCCCTTTTCCCATCTGACGCGGGCGTTTCAGAGCCTAAGACCGCCACTCTCCGTGGTGCGCCTCCCTTTTCGGCCCCTATTCAGCAGCCTTCTGCAAGAAATGCAAGGCCGTTTTGTGAAAATCGAATAGCTTGGTTCCGAGCGCCGCCGTCACAAGCCGGACGACAGCGCCGGAAAGCGCTTCCGCCGTATCGACGAAGCCGGAATGCGCCTCCAATCGGGCCTCGTCCATGTAGAGCGCCCGGTTCACCTCGATCTGGAGCGCATGCCAGCCGAGGTCCGGCCGCCCGTAATGCTCGGTGATGTAGCCTCCGGCGTACGGCTGGTTGCGTTCGACGCGGAAGCCTGCCGCCCGGAACGCATCCTCCGCAGCCGACACCAGCGGTGCGGCCGAACTGCCGCCGAACCGGTCGCCCAGCACAATATCCGGCATCACCCGCGCCATCGATTGCGAGGGCATCGAGTGCAGGTCGAGCAGCACCACCGCGCCGTGCCGCCCGTGCCGGAGCGCGAGCTCGCGATGCAGCCGCATGTGATAGGGCACATAGGCCCGGTCGATCCGTGCAAGCGCCTCGTCGAGCCCGATCTTGCCCGCATAGATCTCGACCTGATCGCCGATGACCCGCGGCACCGTGCCGAGCCCGCCGGCGACGCGCAGCGAACGGGTATTCGCTTCCGGCGGCAGAATGCCGGCGATCAGGCGCGGATCAAGCTCGAGCGGTTCGCGGTTGAGATCAAGATAGGAGCGCGGCAGCAACGCCCGCATCAGCGGCAGACCGGCGGCGGCGGCAGGGGCGAACAGCCGGTCGACATAAAGATCGGAGGCCTTGCGCAACGTATCGCGGCGCAACTGGCTGCGCGCGAGAAACTCGGGCGGGAACATCTCGCCGGAGTGCGGCGAGTTGAGGAAGAACGGCGTTTCGAGCGCTGCGGCATTGTCGAGGATATAGACGCCTTCCGGAGCCGATTCGGATTTCGGCGCTATCGCCATGCGCGACCTCGGGTTCAGGTGAGGATAATCCACACCATCATGGAGCGCGAAAACCGCAGGGTCCAGCCGCGTTTTGGCCCTTTGCTGCAAAAATACACGCCTTATTTACCATAATTCCATAACCATCGTTGCGGTGAAGGCTTCAAGGCCCGACAACGCCGCCCCAAAAAGAATGTCACCCCCGAGAATGCCGCTCTAGAGCCCGACGAGAACCGAATGACCAAGATCCTCCTTGCCGAAGACGACAACGACATGCGGCGTTTCCTGGTCCGCGCGCTCCAGAACGCGGGCTACGACGTCGCCTCGTTCGACAACGGGCGTTCTGCTTACCATCGCCTGCGCGAGGAGCCGTTCGAACTGCTGCTGACGGATATCGTCATGCCGGAAATGGATGGCATCGAACTCGCACGCCGTGCGACCGAGCTCGATCCCGACATCAAGGTGATGTTCATCACCGGTTTCGCCGCCGTGGCGCTCAACCCGGAATCGAACGCGCCGAAGGATGCGCGCGTGCTCTCGAAGCCTTTCCACCTGAAGGACCTTGTCAATCAGGTGAAGCAGATGCTCGCGGCCTGAGCCGCGAGAGGCAGGTGAAGCAGATGCTCGCGGCGTAAGCGATCACGCGACGCCGGAAAATTCCTTCGAAAAACTTCCGGAAAAAATCTTGCCCTTTGGCGCCGGGGTGACTATACGGGCGCTTCCCTTTTTTGCGAGGCAGGCATCGCCACGTCGCGCGAAGGGCGCGTAGCTCAGCGGGAGAGCACTACCTTGACACGGTAGGGGTCACAGGTTCAATCCCTGTCGCGCCCACCATTACCGATCCTGTCCGAAGGGCCGAAGGCCCGACAGGCAGGCAGAATTGCCGGGCAACCGGGTGGAGTTGAGACGATGAAGATCAGGAATTCGCTCAAGGCGCTCATGAAGCGTCACCGTGACAATCAGATGGTGCGCCGCCGCGGCCGGCTCTACATCATCAACAAGACCCAGAAGCGCTACAAGGCGCGTCAGGGCTGATCGGACTCTGGCTGATCGGGCGCATCGCGTCCGGCCGATTTCCGTTATAGCGGATGTTCAAGGCGCCTTCGGGGCGCCTTTTCGCGTTTGCCCGCTCTTGTGAACCCCACCCTTCAATTCTCGCGTGAACGGCGACGCGCCGCTTGACGCGCCCGACGCCGGGCGTAGCATCTGACGATGCGCGCGAAGCTCCTTGCCCTCCTGCTTCTGACGTTGCCCCTTGCTGCCGGGCCGGCATTGGCACAACAGCCGGCTGCGCCGCCGAAGGCAAAACCCCTGTCTCCCGAACAACGCAGCGCCGAACGGCTCGACCGGTTGTTCGACCAGTTGAAGAATGCCGGTTCGCCCGAAGCCGCCAAACCTGTCGCGGCGGATATCGAACGCGCGCTCGAACGCTCGGGCAGCGCAACGGCGGATCTGCTGTTCTCCCGCGCCAAGGAGGCGATGGGCGCGCGGGATTTCGATCTCGCGATCGATCTGCTCGATTACGTCACCCTGCTGCGCCCGGAATGGGCGGAACCCTATCATCGCCGCGCGATCGTCCATTTCCTCCGGCAGGATCAGGACGCGGCCTTCCGCGATATCCGCGAAACGCTGGCGCGCGAGCCGCGCCACTTCCACGCACTCGCAAGCCTCGGCGGCCTCCTGCGCGGGTTCGGCGACAAGAAGGGCGCCTTCCGCGCCTTTTCGAAGGCCCTGGAGATCAACCCCTATTTCCCCGATCTCAAGGACAGCCTTGAGAAGCTGCGCGTCGATGCGGAAGGCCAGCCGATCTGACGCAGGCATCCGCGCGCCAAGGGAAGACCGGCTGGCGGAAACAGCGGATATGAAGCAGGCTCAGCTCGCGCCGACGAAGGCGATGCGCAGCATGTTGGTCGCACCCGGCGTACCGAAGGGAACGCCGGCGACGAGGATGACGCGCTGGCCCGGATTGGCAAACTCCTGCTCGCGCGCAATGCGGGCACCGAGCCGCGCCATGTCGTCCACATCCTTCGGGTCCTCACCGAAAACGGCGTGCACGCCCCAGACCAGCGCGAGCCGCCGCGCCGTATGCCGGCTGGTGGTCAGGGTCAGGATCGGCGGATAGGGCCGTTCGCGCGCGATGCGCAGGGCCGTGGCGCCGGAAGCCGTCCAGGCGACGATCACCTTGAGATCGAGCGTCTCGGCAACAGAACGGGCCGCAGAGGCGATCGCATCTGCACCGGTCGATTCCGGCGGCGAGCGCTGGCCGGCGAGCAGCACGGTGTAGTTCGGATCGCGCTCGACCGCCTCGGCGATGCGGTTCATCGTCTCGACCGCCTGGATCGGATATTTGCCCGCCGCGCTTTCGGCGGAGAGCATCACCGCGTCCGCGCCCTCAAACACGGCGGTCGCGACGTCGGAGACCTCGGCGCGGGTCGGCATCGGCGAGACGATCATCGATTCGAGCATCTGCGTCGCAACGACGACCGGCTTGCCGAGCTTGCGGGCGAGACGCGTGATGCGCTTCTGGAGGCCCGGCACGACCTCCAGCGGCATCTCGACGCCGAGATCGCCGCGCGCGACCATCAACGCATCCGACAGTTCCATGATCTCTTCCAGCCGGTCGATTGCCTGCGGCTTTTCGAGCTTTGACATCACCAGCGCCCGGCCGCGCGCGATCTTGCGCACCTCGGCAACGTCCTCGGGGCGCTGCACGAAGGAAAGCGCGATCCAATCGACGCCCGCATCGAGCGCGGCAAGCAGGTCTGCCCGGTCCTTGTCTGTCAACGCCGAGCTGGGCAGCAGCGTGTCGGGCAGCGAGACACCCTTCTTGTTCGAGATCGGCCCCGGAACGTCGACACGGATCACGGCACGCTCGGGCGTCGCCTCCGTCACGACAAACAGGAGCTTGCCATCGTCGATCAGCACCCGGTGCCCAGGCCGCAGCGCCGCGAGAATTTCCGGGTGCGGCAGATGGACGCGCGAGGCATCGCCCGGCGCGGGGTCGGAATCGAGCACGAAGCTCTGCCCGGCCTCCAGCATCACCGGAGGCGAGGCAAAGGTGCCGACCCGCAGTTTCGGCCCCTGAAGATCGGCGAGAATACCGATCGGCCGGTCGAGTTCGGCTTCGATCCGCCGGATTTGCGCCACGCGGTCATTGAGAACCTGATGGCTCGAATGGCTCATGTTGATGCGGAAAACATCGGCCCCGGCGCGGAAAAGATCGCGGACGACCGCATCCTCCTGCGAGGCCGGCCCCAGGGTCGCGATCAGCTTCGTCCGTCGGTTACGCCGCATGCTCTTGCCCGCCCTTCGTTTCCTGTCCGCCTGAAAAGCGGCTCTTGTCTTGTTCAACGCCCCGTGACGAGGCCGCCGTCGCCGAGTTCCACCGTCCAGTCCGCCTGCTGCCCGGTATCGATCTCGATGAACCCGGCCCGGTCGTACCCCCGGGCGTAGCAATCGAGCGGGCCGCGGATCGAGAACTCGACGTCGCGCGTGCACAGGATATTGGCCCCACTCCAATCCCCGCCACGATCATAATCGACAGCATGAACATAGAAATAGCGTGACGCCAGCCGTCCCCTGACGATCGTCTCGCAACGGTTCGGCTTCAGATTGAACCAACCTTCGGTGACCCAGACCGGCCCGTCGAGATAGCCGATCGCAAGGCCGATGCGCCCGGTCGTCGCGTTGCAGACCCGAAGATCGGCCCGCGCCGGCACGGCGGCGCTCAGGAACACCGCAGCGGAGAAACCGGCAATCCCCGCCAGGCTGCCGATGCCGCGCCCGAGAACGCGATGGGGGAAGGATGGCCTGCCGGCCCGGAAAAAACTCATGCTCGTTCTATCGCGTCCGCGATGTATCCGGTCAATCGCCGATCAGGATCACCCGGAGATCATTCGCATTGGTGAGCGTCGGCCCCGTCTGATGAAGATCGTCCAATGCGGCAAAAAAGCGGGTGGAATCATTGTTTTCCAGAAAATGGGCCGGATCAAGCCCGAGTTCCGCCGCCCGTTTGAGCGTCGTCGGATCGACAAAGGCGCCGGCGGGATCGGTCGGCTTGCCGGCGCCGCCGTCCGTGCCGTCGGTATCGGCGGCGCAAGCGACGATGCCGCTCGCGCCGCCAAGACCGATGGCGAGCGCCAGCGCATATTCCTGATTGGGCCCGCCGACCCCCTCGCCGCGAATGGTGACCGTGAGTTCACCGCCGGAGATCAGCGCAGTCTTGCCGCCCTCCTCCGCGGCGCGCAGAGCGGCGACCGCGTGCTGCGCGGCGATGGCCCGCGCCTCGCCTTCCAGCTCGCTGCCGAGATTGACGACCTGATAGCCGAGCTTCTCTGCCGCCGCGACCGCCGCGGCAAACGCATCGGCCGGGCGGGCAGCGATAATCGCCGTCGCCTTGTCGAACGCCGGATCGCCAGGCTTGACCGATTCGTTTTCGGGATCCGCGAGCACGGCGGCGATCGCGGGGGGAGCGGTGATGCCATAGCGCTCGATCACCGCCCGTGCGTTTTGCAGCGTCGTCACGTCGGGAATGGTCGGGCCGGAGCCGATGGTCGAGAAATCGTCGTTCGGCACGTCCGAAAGCGCCAGCGTCACCAGCCGCGCGGGCGCCACGTGCCGCGCGAGCCGCCCGCCCTTGATCCGGCTGATATGCTTGCGGATGGCGTTCATGCCGTCGATCGGCACCCCGGATCGCAGAAGGGTCTTCGTGAAGGCCTGCTTTTCGGCCAGCGTGATGTTCCCGGCCGGCGCGATAAGATTGGCCGATGCCCCGCCCGAGAGCAGGAAGACGACGAGATCGTCCGGCCCGGCCAGATCGGCCAGCGCCATCATCCGCCGCGCACCTTCAAGGCTGGCTTCGTCCGGCACCGGATGACCGGCTTCGATCATCTCGACCACGCGCATCGGCACGCCATAACCGTGTCGTGCCACCGCCAACCCCGTCATCCGCTCGGCGGGAAACCGCAGATCATCGAGGTAATGGGCCTCGGCCGCCCCCGCCATGGAGCCGGCGGCCTTGCCGGCGGCCAGGATGAAAAGGCGTCCCGTTTCCGGCGGTGCCGGCAGGTGAGGCGGCAGGAAGCGGCCGGGTCGGACGGCCGAAACCGCCGCCTCGAAAATCTCGAGACAGTGGCTGCGCCGGGTGCGGATCTTCATCGAATCGAACATGGCGCGGAGCCTAACCCATTTGAACGGGAATGAAATTCCCTCCTTGCGGGACCGATCGCCGGGAGGCCTTCGGAAGCCGGTAAGACGTCTTGCAATTCGCAACTTTCTGGCGCAAGGAACCGCGCTTCTGGCAGAAGCGCTGGAGTTCCGGCTTGTCCGACCGCATTACCCCTCAGCATCACCCCGCCTATGAGATCGTCGGCGGTGCGACCCGCTCCGGCCTCGTGATCCTGTGCGATCACGCGCAGGCCACGATGCCGCCCGAATATGGCGATCTTGGGCTCCCGCCCGAGCAACTCGCCCGGCACATCGCCTATGACATCGGCGCCGAGACCGTTTCGCGCACGCTGGCCGCGGCACTTGATGTTCCGGCCGTGATGAGCCGGTTCTCGCGCCTGCTCATCGACCCGAATCGCGGACGCGACGACCCCACGCTCGTGATGCGCATCGCCGACGGCGCGCTGGTGCCCGGCAACGCGCGGATCGGGGAAACCGAAATCCGCGAGCGGATCGAGCGCTTCTACACCCCCTACGACAGCGCCATCGAGGCGACGCTCGCGCAGATCGCTGTCACCCGCGTGCCGATCATTCTCGCCGTGCATTCGTTCACGCCGGAAATGAAGGGCATCGCCCGCCCCTGGCACGCCACCGTGATCTGGGATTTCGACCCGCGCTTCAACCTCGCGGTGCTGCGGGCGCTGGAAGGCGAGCCGGGGCTGATCGTCGGCGAAAACGAGCCCTATCAGGGCGGCTATACCGGTGACACGATGGATCGTCACTGCCTCGCCCATGGCTATCCGCATGCGCTCGTCGAGATCCGGCAGGACCTGATTGCCGGCGAAGCCGAAGCGAAGGCCTGGGGCGAGCGCCTCGCGCGCCTCATCCGGCCGCTGCTCGACGATCCGGCCCTCGCCGAACGGGCCTGGTTCGGTGCCCATCCGCCACCGCGCACGCGGCGATAAACCGCAGCGTCCCGTTTCCCGGCTCTTGACGTCATGCCCCGGTTCTGGTGTTCCGGTGCGCCAATCCCTCAAGCGGCTTCGCCGCCCTTCCGAACGGAGTTTCCCGATGGATGATATCAACGCCTCGACTGCCGGACAGCTCAAGGCTTTCATTGAGCGTGTTGAGCGGCTGGAGGAAGAGAAGCGCAATATCGCCGGGGACATCAAGGACGTCTACGCCGAGGCCAAGGGCAATGGCTTCGACGTCAAGACCCTGCGCAAGATCGTCTCCTTGCGCCGTCAGGAACCCTCCGAACGCCACGAGCAGGAAGAGCTGCTTGAAGTCTATCTCCGTGCGATCGGCATGGAATAAGGCGCGCGCCGGCGGCCGAACCGCCGCGCCATCATTCGCCGCCGTTCGAGAAACTCAGGCCCATCGGACGGATGAACGAACCTGAAAAGCCGCCGCTCCCCGTCCCGCCCTTGGCCGGTGCCTGCGAGAAGCTCATCGCCGTGACCGGGCGGCGGATCTCGCGCTCGACCGGCGGCTCCGTTACCGACGTCACCTGAACCGGACGCGCCTGCGCTTCCGGGCGTGCGCCGACCAGCGCGGCCGGATCGGTGCGGCGTGCAACCACCCGCGGACGGGGCGGTGCGACCGGCACGGGCGTCGGAGCGGCGATGACAGGCGCGACCACCGGAGCCGGCGACGCCGCGACCGGTTGCGGCACGACCGGTTGGGGCAGGGCCGGACGCGCCGGCGGCGCCGGTGCCTTCACGGCCGCATAGGCGCGTGTCACGTCTGCAGCGTTGCTACCGTCTCCCCGCGTCAGGATACCCGGCAGGGCAGCGACGGCCTGCGGCTCGGCGGGGCGGCTTTCCAAGGGGCGGCTTTCCAAGGGGCGGCTTGGCGGCGACGGGAGATCGACCGGCTGAGGAATCGCCGCCACGGCCTGCGGAGCCGGCGCCGGTTCGGGTGCGGGAACAGCCGTGGTGGGCGAGGCCGGACGCGCCGGCGGCAGCGGCATGCCCGAAACCGCCGCGAGCGCCTGCGGCGCAGGGCCAGCTGGCACCTCGGCGGCCTTTGTTTCAGCAACCTCTGCCTCGGGCTGCGGCAATGTCAGGCCGATCGAACTCGGCCGGATCGGCGGCAACGGCTCGACGGAAGCGACCAGCGCCTCGAACCGCGCGCCACGCGGCCGGATCGGCGGAACTGGGAGCGAAGCGATGTCGATGGTGTTCTTGGGTTCGGGAACGGCCTTCGGCTCAGGCGTCTTCTGAGGCGCTGGCGTCGCCGGGAGCGCCGCGACTGCGACCGGCGCGGCGGCGCTCGGAGCCGGGCGCGCTTCAGTAACCACCGGGACGCTGTCGACCCGGCCCGCCACGCCCCAGGCGTTCACGCTGTCGCCCGAAGATGGCGCAGCGGCGACCTGCGGCACGTTGCCGCGACCGCGTGCCGCGACGCGGGTGCGACCGCCACGCCCGATAGCCTCGCGGGTATCGTCATCCTCGTCGCCGCCGAACAGCAGCGCCCAGAGACTCTTGCCGCGATTGGAGGTGACGGTGTCGTAATCGAGCGCCGAGCCGCCCCGCGCCTGAACCTCGGCGAGCGCCGCCTGATAATTGGCGAGCGGCACGCCATCGGCCGGCAGATGCACGGTCTTCCCATCCGGGAACAGGCGTTCGAGCTGCGGGCGCGTCATGCGCGGCCAGGACCGCACCGAACCGACATCGAGATGCACGAACGGCGAGCCGGCCGACGGATAATAGCCGACCCCCCCGCGCTGGAGCCGCATGCCGATCTCGCGCACGCGCGCCATCGAGACACCAGGAATATGGACATCCATGGCGTTGCCGCGCATGTGCTGGCTTTCCTTCGCCACCGCGCGCGAGCGACGGCGCAGCATCGCGTTGGTGCCCGGCGAGCGATACGCCGACATGATCTTGATCGGCTCCGTCGCACCCACCTCACGATAGACATACCAGATGATATCGAACAGGTTCGGCGCCATCGACGTCGGTTCCTCGATGCGCCAGTCGCGCAGAAACCAGTTCAGCTTTTGCAGGGCGTCTGAGACGAAGACGCCGTTCTGCTTGTAGGTGATGGTGATCGTTTCGTTGGTATGGGAATGGACCATCGTCAGCGAACGGGTCTCCCCATTCGCGTTGGCATCCTGCGTCCCGTTCGAGCCGAAGAAGAAGGCGCCGAGCGTCAAGGCGGCCGCCGCGAAATAGCGGACGGAGTGGCCGGCACCCCCGGCGCGCGACAGGAGATCGGTTAGACGACCCGAACGCAACGCTCCCCCCTCCGACATGGATACACTGGGCCCAAATACATCGGGCCCATGCAAATCGCCCATGATAGCCGCCTATGCTAACCCTTGGCCTGACTGCTTCAGGAACATGGCGAAAAAATGCCGCAAATCGCTTTCGGCACAGGTTTCTGTCTAACGAAGGGTCGAATTGCCGGCAATGATCTCGATCAGAGGCGCAGCGCGGTCCGCATCCGGGAATCGTGCCCGTAGATGTCCTTGTGCTGCACGACCTCCCCGGCCTCGTTCACATCGACCGTGAAATAGGTGAGGTGCACGGGGATCTTTTCCTTGAGCTTGATCATGCGTTCGCCGCGCCCGATCATGCCCTTGAGGTCCGCCTCGGAATAGCCAAGCGAGGGCTGGAGCAGCTTCTCCGCCAGCGAGAACGGCTGGTAGACGCGCACACAGCCGTGGCTGAAGGCGCGCGCCTCGGCCTGGAACAGGCCCCGGTTCGGCGTATCGTGCAGATAGACCGAGTGCTGGTTGGGGAAGATGAACTTGATGTAGCCCAGCGCATTGCCGGCGCCCGGCGGCTGGCGGATCGAGATCTGGTTGCCGCGCCGCACCACCGTGTAGCCGCGCCGGGCGGCATAATCCGGGTCCGCGGCCATCTTCGGCAGGAATTCCTTCTTGATGATCGACGCCGGCACACCCCATGACGGGTTGACGATCACATGCTCCATCGCATCCGAGAAGATCGGCGTCTGCGTCTGCGGGCGACCGACGATCACGCGTGTTTCATGGATCTTCGTCTTGCCGTCAAAGACCTTGAGATCATAGTCGGCGACATTGACGAAGACATACCGCTTGCCGAGATCGGCCGGCAGCCAGCGCCAGCGCTCCATGTTGGCGAGAATCGCGGTCAGTTTGGCGTTGTTGTCCGGCTTGCGCTCGGTTTCGTTGATGGCCGAGGCCGGGTTCTCGAGCGCTGCGCGGGTTTTCGGCGTGATGACGCCGTTGGCCTTGAGCCCGTTGGCGCGCTGGAACCGCATCACCGCCTTGCGGAGGTCAGCATCGTAGATATCGCCCGCATCCGGCGCGAGACCGAGGCGCTGGCGCAACATCGGCACACGGGCATCCGCCTTGTCGAAGGCAAGCCGTGGCCCGTCGAGCCAGTCCGGCGGCAGAGACGGCGTGGCTTGCGGCACATCGCCGATACCGGCGACCGACCCGGTGAGAACCGGCGCCGCGAGGGCCTCGCGCAGTTTGGCCAACGCGCCCTTGAGGCGCTGATACCCCTCGTGCTGCGGCTCATAGGCGAGAAGCGCGCTGCCGATCGCCGCCGGCTCGGCGGTGGCGGATTTCATAAGCACGTCCCGGGCTTCCGGCAGTTCCAGCGCTGGTGTCGTCAATGCCGAGAGGCGCGACGGGTCGACCCGGCCGCCACGCAGGTCGCGGGCATAGACGAAGGCGGCAAGGCTGAAGCCGATATCCGTCTCGATCGCCTTGTCGGCCGGCACCTTGCCGGAACGCATTTCCGGCAGGACGGCGAGCAGGCGGCTGGCATCGAGCCCGCTCCGTTCGGCGCCGGCGAGTGCCTCGCGCAGCGCGGCGGCCTTCGCCGACACGACGAGATCGGCACCCTCGCCCTTGAGCCAGATCGCGTTGAAATCGCGCGCGGCATAAGCGGCGGCGAAACTCTGCAGTTCGGCCGGCTTGAAATTGAACTTCTGGCGCGCGGGCTGGAGCAGCGCGACGAGCTTGTCCTCGGTGAGATCAAGGCGCAAGGGCGCGAGTGCGAGTTCGACCTGCGGCAGTTCCGGCAGATCGAGCTTCATGTCAGGCGCGGCGACCGAACCCGTCGTCGACGTGGCGGCGATGCCGGCGAATTCGGTGGACGGATCGGGCTGCGGCAGTTCCGGCAAAGCGATGACGATCGGCGCTTCCGGCGCGTCGAACCGGGCGACGGCCTCGGGCGGCTCCGGCAGGTCGAGTTTCAGGTCCGGTTGCGGAGCCGCAACCGCCTCGCGCGCCGGCGGGTTTTCGGAAACGTCCCGACTTTCGGCCGCGCTTGCCGCGAGATCGCGCGTCGTCGCCTCGGTCGTATCGGGAAGGGTCGGCAAGTCGAGGGTCTGCGCCGTCGCGGTGGCAAGCAGCATCGCGCTCAACGCGGTGGCGGCCAGCAAGCGGGCCGGAAAACGGGCATGCCCCGGAAGTCGCGGAACAGTCAGCAGAAAAGCGGTTTTGCCAGCCACGTTCAAAAGCCCCTTCGTTCTCATGCTTGGATCATCGAAACCGACGAGACGTCAAGTGCGTTCGCGCACAAGTGAACGGAACGGCGCCCGGAAAGCCGCAGGCGTTGTCTTTACGCCACGCGCGCCTCGTCCTGCCCATCGCTTTCGCCCTCGTCGGCTTCGATTCCCAGATCCTTGAGTTTGCGGTAGAGCGTCGAACGGCCGATGCCGAGCTTGCGGGCAACCTTCGACATCTGGCCGCGGTAATGTTCGAGCGCGAAGCGGATCGTATCCCCCTCGACCTGTTCGAGCGGGCGCACATCGCCCGTCTGGTCGAGCAGCGCGAGCGCGGAAGGGTCCTTGATCTCGACACGGACGATCTCGCGCTCCGGCGGTGCCGGAATGGCGGCGCTGATCGGCGGGATGCGCACGTCGAACCCCTCGACCGCTTGCGCCACCTGCGGGAAATCCGCGACGGTGATCTCGTCGCCCTCGCACAGGATCACGGCACGGAACATCGCGTTCTCGAGCTGGCGGACGTTGCCCGGCCAGTCGAACCGCGAGATCAGCGCCAGCGCCTCGTTGGAAATCGAGCGGACATTGCGTCCCTCCTCCGCCGCGATCCGTGCGAGGAACCGCCGCGCCAGCGCCGGAATATCCTCCTTGCGGTTGCGCAAGGCGGGAATGGAGATCGGGAAAACGTTGAGCCGGTAATAGAGGTCCTCGCGGAAGCGCCCCTGCCGCACGGCCTGGATAAGGTCACGATTGGTCGCGGAGATCAGACGGATATCGACCTTGACGGTCTTGCGCCCACCGACCGGATCGACCTCGCCTTCCTGAATGGCGCGCAGCAGCTTCACCTGCACGGCGAGCGGCAGTTCGGACACCTCGTCGAGGAACAGCGTGCCGCCGTTC
>JAVTWI010000287.1:0-5282 GCA_032229845.1 Rhabdaerophilum sp. | reverse complement strand
CAGCTTGGCGTCGGAGCCGGCGAGGCGGCGCTGAAGATCTTCGAGCGCCTGCCGCTCTCCGAAGTGAATTTCTTTGCGATCGTGATCCAGATCCAGTCGAAATCGGGTGGCAATCTCGGCGAGATTCTCGGCAATCTCTCGCGCGTCATCCGCGACCGCAAGAAGCTGCGCGACAAGGTGGACGCGATGTCGATGGAGGCGAAATCCTCGGCCTCCATCATCGGTGCGCTGCCCTTCCTGGTCGGCGGCCTCGTCTTCATGGGCTCGCCCGATTACATCTCGCTGCTCTGGACGACCAAGGCGGGGCAGATCGGCCTCGGCGCCTGTCTCTCCATCATGGGCATCGGCATCCTCGTGATGCGCAACATGATCAATTTCGACATCTGAGGAGAGGGCATGTCCGGACTTGTCGATACCCTCACCAATCCTTCGGTCATCGCCTCGGTGCTGACGGCGGTGGCCGTCTCGGCGACGATCGTAACGATCGGCCTGCCGTTGCTCGAACGCAACGAGATGAAGGACCGCATGAACGCGGTGGCGCTCGAACGCGAACGCATCCGCGCGCGTGAACGCGACAGGCTCAACCAGCAGAGCAAGCAGAAGGCGCAGCTGCGTTCGGCACCCGGCGCCCGCGCCAAGCAGATCGTCGAGCAGTTCAACCTCAAGAAATGGCTCGATTCGGAAACCGCGACCGAGCGACTGCTGCGTGCGGGCCTGCGCGGACCGAAGGCGGAAACCACCTTCCTGCTCGGCCGGCTCGTGGCGCCGATCGGCCTCGTCCTGTTCGTGATCCTCTATCTTCTGATCAACAAGGGCTTCGGCCTGCCGATCGGCGCACGCGTCGGCGCGGTGATCCTCGCGGCCTATATCGGTCTCAAGCTGCCCGAGCTTTATCTCTCGAACCTGACCTCGAAGCGGCAGGTCTCGATGCGGCGCGCGTTTCCCGATGCACTCGATCTGTTGCTGATCTGCGTCGAATCCGGCATGTCGATCGAGCACGCCTTCCGCAAGGTCTCGACCGAAATCGGCGGCACCTCGGTTCCGCTCGCGGAAGAGCTGGCACTGACGACGGCGGAGCTGTCCTATCTTCCCGAAAGACGTCAGGCCTACGAAAACCTCGCGAAGCGGACGGGTGTCGAGAGCATCAAGTCGGTCACGACCGTGCTGATCCAGGCCGAACGCTACGGCACGCCGCTCGGCCAGGCGCTGCGCGTACTCGCGCAGGAAAGTCGCGACCAGCGCATGACCGCCGCCGAAAAGAAGGCCGCTGCCCTGCCGCCGAAGCTCACCGTGCCGATGATCGTGTTCTTCATGCCGGCGCTGTTCATCGTCATCCTGACGCCGGCGCTGATCCAGATCTTCAAGTGGAAGTAAGGCAGGGCTTCGCTTCTCCCGCAAAAGGCCTGTGCGTCAAAAACAAACCCCGGATTTCCGTCCGGGGTTCTTGCGTTAACGGGTAATGGTGTGTTGCCCGAAAAGCCAGCTTCCGGGGTGCTCTGCGGGGTTCAGCGCCGAAGACCGTCGGTCTTGCCGTTCGGCTGCGCCGCAGCCGGATCCTTCATCTCCGGCTCCTTCAGTCCCTTGGGAGCGAGGTTTGTCGGCGCCCGCATCGCCGCAACCTTCTTGTTGGCGGCGGCGGAGGCGCGCGGGGCGACGCCCTGGATTTCGACGGCTGCAGCCTCCGAGGTCTTCCCCTGGAGGCGCAGCACCAGCGCGAGATTGCCCTGAATGCGCGCGTTGCCGGGCGCGCGGCTCGCCGCCCGGCGCAGCGTTTCCTCCGCGAGTGGCAATTCCTTCGTCAGCATGTAGGAAAGCCCGAGATTGTTGAGAATGCTCGGCTCTTCCGGCGCGATCTGCAGGGCGCGATGGTAATATTCGCGCGCCTGCCGCGGATTGCCGGATTGATCCGCCACTGAGCCAAGGGTGGAAAGAACGCGCCAGTTGGGACGATCCTCGGAATGAGCCTGGGAGAGCACGCTGGCCGCCTCCTCGAGCCGGCCGATGTCCGCAAGGGCCTTGCCGTAGGCGGCGGCGACATCCCGGTCGCCGACATTGACGACGGAGGCGCGCTGAAGCACTGCCACGGCCTGCGGGTGCTGGCCGTTCGCGCGCAAGGCGGCGGCATAGGCGAGGGATGTGTCCTTGGCGCCGGGCCGGGAATCATACCGGCGGCCGAGTTCGCGCAGGTCCTCGCGGCGCAGGTCGCTGCCCGGCGCGGCGGTTGTTTCGCGGCCGCCAAGCTGCGAGAGCGACCCGGTGAAATTGGAGAGCCGGCCCGAACATCCGCCGGCCAGCAGCGCCGTGCCGAGCAGCGCGGTCATGAGTCGGGCCGTGCGGCGAGGAGCGGATGACGGTTGGGTGTTGAACATGGCTTCTTCCTCGTCCGGTCGGGATCGACGATCATCCGAGGATGGCGCGCCGGAGGTCGGCAACGCGCGCCGGATGCATGACCGCCTTCACGAAAAAGAATAACTCGTTAACCCTAATCAGGTGTTAATGAACAGATATCGCCTGCGATTTCTGTCCTTTGCCCCGAAAGCCCTGCCATGGCCGCCAAAACCGCCTCCATTCCCGTCATTCTCGTCTCTTCCTCCCGCTGGGAGGGCATCGCCGCCGGGCTCGGATCCGTGGCGAGGACCTATGCCGCTGCGCAGGGCTTCGAGGGCAAGTCCGGACGCGTTCTGGCCTTGCCCGGATCATCCGGGGGCATCGAGGCCGTGCTTCTCGGCACCGGGGACGACGAGGGGCTGGCCGGGAACCCGTTTCTCGCTGGAAAACTGGCAAATGAGCTTCCAGCAGGCCGTTACAGGCTGGAAGGCCCCTTCGCGGACGCTTCGGCCAGTTATCTTGCCTGCCTCAACGGCGCGTATCGTTTCACAAAATACAAGACGAGCGAGGCGCCTGCAGTCACCTTTGACCCGCCGACGGGGTGCGAGTCGGGCCGGATCGAGCGTATCGCGCGCGCCGTCGCCGCCGGACGCGATCTCATCAACACGCCCGCCAACGAGATGACGACCGAGGCGCTTGCCGCCGCGGCGCGTGCGCTCGCCGCGCGGTTCGGCGCCCGTGTGGAGGAGATTGTCGGCGACGCGCTGTTAAAGGAAAATTTTCCTTTGATTTACACCGTTGGGCGCGCTGCGGCCGGTCCGCCCCGCCTGATCAGCATCCGCTGGGGCGATCCGTCTGCACCAAGGGTTGCGCTGGTCGGCAAGGGGGTCGTTTTCGACACCGGCGGGCTCAATCTGAAGCCGGACAGCTCGATGCTGCTGATGAAGAAGGACATGGGTGGCGCGGCGGCGGCGATGACGGCAGCCGAGATCGTGATGGGCAGCGGAGCGAAGATCAACCTGCACCTTGTCCTGCCCATCGTCGAAAACGCGGTGGCCGGCAACGCCTTCCGGCCCGGCGATATCTATCGCTCGCGGAAGGGGCTGACGGTGGAGATCGGCAACACCGACGCGGAAGGGCGGCTTATTCTCGCCGACGCGCTGGCCTATGCCGACGAGGACGGCCCCGAGCTCATGATCGACTTCGCGACCCTGACGGGCGCGGCCCGCGTGGCGCTCGGCCCGGACCTCCCCCCCTTCTATACCGATGACGAGACCCTCGCCGAGGGGATCGCCAAGCGGGTGCTTCGGTGCATGATCCTGTCTGGCGGCTACCGCTCTGGAAGCCCTATCTGTCGATGTTCGAATCCAAGGTGGCCGATCTCAACAACGCCGGGACCGGAGGCTTCGCCGGCTCGATCACGGCGGCCCTGTTCCTGCAACGATTTGTCACAAAGGCGACGTCATGGGCGCATTTTGATATCTACGGCTGGACGCCAGCGGCGAAGCCGGGGCGCCCCGAGGGGGGCGACCCGCAGGCCGCGCGCCTTGTCGCCTCGTTGATTGAGGAAAAATATGCCGCACCGTAACGCAAAGTTGCAAAAGGGGCGACTTACCCGCATCCGTTCAGGTGTGGTATAGTTTCCTAGCGTTAGCTAGAGCGAATAGAGAATTTTCAGGGGAAGAATCGCCCGCATGAGTGTTCGGTTGAGGCCTGTTCAGGCCCTCAAGCTCTGGCATGAGGTCGGGTTGTCCCTGGTGCGCAGGAATGGCGCCGACCTGACGCAGCGGCAGTTTGTCATTCTCCTGACGATCTATCTCGAGCCGCCGCCCCACACCGTGCGCGGCCTCGCGTTCAAGCTGGGCGTTACCAAGCCGGTCATCACGCGTGCGCTCGACGCGATGGGCGATATCGATCTCGTCTCCCGCCGCCGCGACCCGGCCGACCGCCGCAACGTGATCATCCAGCGCACCGTGCGGGGGGCCTTGTTCCTGGAGGAATTCGGCGATCTTATCGTCGAGCGGGCGGAACTGATCGCGCCCTGATTCGAAAACGCGGCGACGGCCCGATGAACGATCCTTTTGCCCATAGTTCTTTTACGCTGGACCCGCGCCTTGTGGCGGCCCGGCTCGATCTCGCCGCTGCCTCGCTGCGCGGCAAGGTGACGGCCGAGCGCTTCGCCGAGGCACAGCCGCGACGCGTCATCGAGCCGGCCGTGGCCTTGCGCAAGGCGCCGGAAGCCGGCCGGGCGCTCGAGACCGAACTCGTCCATGGCGAGATTTTCGACGTCTACGAATTCCGTGGCGGCTGGGCCTGGGGGCAGGCCCGACGGGATCGCTACGTCGGTTATGTGCCGGAAAAGGCCCTGTCCTCGGCGCTCCCGGCCGCGACTTATCGCGTCACGGCCTTGCGCGGGTTTCTCTACCCCGGCCCCGGCATCAAGACGACCCCGCTCGGGTTTCTGCCTTTCGGCGCCGAGGTCGCGGTCGAGGGGGTCGAGGGCGGTTTCTCGCGCCTCGCCGAGGGTTTCATCTTTTCCGGCCATCTCGCCCCGATCGATTTCCTTGAAAAGGACCCGGTTTCCGTCGCCGAACGCTTCCTCGGCATTCCCTATCTCTGGGGCGGGAAATCAAGCCTCGGCCTCGATTGTTCGGCGCTGGTGCAGACGGCCTGCCACGCCTGCGGGATCGTTGCCCCGCGCGACAGCGACATGCAGGAAGGCGCGCTTGGCGACCGCATCGAAATTCCCAACGATCCCGCGCACTACCGGCGCGGCGATCTCCTGTTCTGGCCGGGCCATGTCGCCATGGCGCGCGGCGACGGCACGATGATCCACGCCACCGCCTTTTCGATGAATGTCATCATCGAGTCGCTGGCCGACGCCCTTGCGCGCATCGAGGCGCAGGGCACGCCGTTGCGCACGACGCGCCGGCTCACGTTCGGGTGATCGCCCG
>JAVTWI010000286.1:0-5332 GCA_032229845.1 Rhabdaerophilum sp. | reverse complement strand
AAGATCATCGCCATCTCGCGGCCGCGCCGCGCGCGCAGGCCCGCCTCGTCGAGCGAGCGCTGCGAGACGCCGTCGAACCGGATGTCGCCGCGCGTCATCTGCCCCTGCGCGCCGAGAAGGCCCATGACCGCAAGCGAGGTCACGGATTTGCCCGATCCGCTTTCGCCGACCACGCCGAGAATCTCGCCGCGCCCGATATTGAGCGAGACGTCGCTCAGGACCTCGCGGCGACCGGTTTCCGTGTCAAAGGCAACCGACAATCCGTCGATGGCGAGCAGGTCTTCGGTCACACGGTCTTCGCTCATGCTGTCACCGCCCGTGCAGCCGCGGGTCGAGCACGTCGCGAAGACCGTCGCCCAACAGGTTGAAACCGATGATCGTGAGACCGAGAACGATGCTGCCGGAGACGGCGAGATAGGGATCTGTGCGCAGCGCCGGGAGCCCGTCGCGGATCATGCTGCCCCAGCTCGGCGTCGGCTCCTGCAAGCCGAGCCCGAGAAAGCTCAGCGTCGCTTCCGCCATGATGATGAAACCGATGCCGACCGAGGCGCGCACGATCAGCGGCGCGACGATGTTGGGAAGGAGATGCCGGCGGAGAATCTCGCCCGGCGACGCGCCCGCGACGATTGCCGCATCGACGAACAGCTCCTGTTTCTGCACCAGGACCAGCGAACGGGTGAGACGCGCGATGCCAGGCCACCAGACCAGCGCGAGCGAGACGATCACGGTCGCCATGCCGGGGCCGAGCACGGAGGCTACAAGGATGGCGAACACCACTTCCGGGAAAGCGAGCGTCACATCGACGATGCGCATCAGGATGCCGTCCGTCCGCCCGCCAAAATAGCCGGCGATCATGCCGAGCGCCACGCCTAGGACGAGCGTGATCGCGACGACCGACAACGCCACCATGAGCGAGGCGCGTGCGCCGTAGATCAGCCGGCTCGCGATATCGCGACCGAGCTTGTCGGTGCCGATCCAGTTCACCGCATCCGGCGGCGCCCAGACATTGACGAGATCGGTCGCGTCGAACGGATGCGGCGCGAGCCAGGGCGCGAGGATCGCGACCGCGAGCACGACAAGCACGATCGCGCCGCCGATCACCGCGTTGCGCTGACGGAGGAACCGCCGGATGAAGCGGCCCGAAGACGCGTCTGCGCTGTCCTTCCCCCCGCTCATGCCGCGATCTCCTGCCGGACGCGCGGATCGATCAGCGCGTAGAACAGATCCACCGCCAGGTTGATCAGCGCGTAGAACAGGACAAACAGGATCACGACGGCCATCGCGACCGGGTAATCGCGCGCGAAGATGGAATCGATCGCGAGCCGCCCGAGACCGGGAATGTTGAAGATCGTCTCGACGACGACCGTATTGCTCAGAAGCCCGCCAAACATGATGCCGGCGGAGGTCGAGAGCGGCACCAGCGTATTGCCGAGCGCGTGGCGATAAACGACGAGCCTTTCGGCAAGCCCCTTGGCGCGTGCGGTGCGGATGAAGTCCTGCTGGAGCACCTCAAGCATGAAGGTGCGGGTGAGCCGCGCGATATAGGCCGCGCTCGGCAGGGCCAGCACCACGATGGGGAGGATAGCCTGCTTGAACTGCCCCCAGCCGGCCACGGGCAGCAGGTTCATCTTCACGCTGAACAGATAGACGAGGAATGTCGCAATCCCGAAATTCGGGATCGAGAGCCCGGCGACGAGCGAGACGATGATCGCCGTGTCCCGCATCGTGTTGCGGTGAAGCGCCGCCTGCACCCCAAGCAGGACGCCGATCGGCAGGGCCAGCGCCAGCGCGCCGAGCGCAAGCAGGGGGCTGATGAGAAGGCTGTCGCGCAGCACCTCCCAGACCGGCCGGTGGACGTAGCGGAACGAAAGGCCGAAATTGCCGGTGAAGATATCCCAGACGTAGCGCAGGAACTGCTCCGGCAGCGGGCGGTCCAGGCCGTATTCCGCTCTCAGCCGCGTCGCCATTGCGACATCCGCCGAATGGTCCGACAACATCACGCCGACAGGGTCGCCCGGCAGGGCACGAATCGCCAGGAAGGTGACGACGATCGCGGCGCCGAGAACCGGCGTCAACCCCGCGAGTCGCCGGAGGAAATACCGGAACATCGGATCAGTTGATCTCAACCCTTGCGAATTCCCCGAAGCCGAACGGCGTGATGGTGAAGTTCTTCACGTTCGGTTTCTTGAGCCCGACAACCGCCGACATCGGCACCGGCGCCATGCCGAAATCGTCGAGCAGGATCTTCTCCGCTTTGTGATAGAGCGCGAAACGCTTGGCGTCGTCGGCGACGGTCAGCGCCTCCTCGATCAGCTTGTCGTAGTCGGCATTCTTCCAGCGCCCGCGATTGTAAGGGCTCGGGCCATACCACATCTGCGAGAGGTAGTAGGCGGCGTCGGTGTAGTCCGCGGTCCAGCCCCAGGGGAAGAACGCGACCTCGCCGGCATTCATGGCGCGGATATGGGTCGCGCGCTCGACGACCTTGACGGTGACCGGCATGCCGAGCACCCGGTTGAACTGGTTGGCGTAATAAGTGATCTCGTCCTTGAACGCCTCTGTGGAGGCGATATCGATCGGTGGAAGGCCCTGGCCCCCGGGATAGCCGGCCTCGGCCATCAGCTTCTTGGCGCGCTCGGGGTCATATTTGATCTCTGGTAGATCCGGGTTGAAGCCCGGCATGCCCGGCGTCACGACGCCGTTGAGCACGAAGGCCGCGCCGCCATAGAGCCCCTTGACCATCGCCGGCCTGTCGATCGCGATGGTGATCGCCTCGCGCACGCGCTTGTCCTTGAACGGCGCGTAAAGGTTCTGGTTCATCGCCAGATAGGTCGACTGCGCACGCGGCACGCGGATGATGTCGTTCTTGAACCGGTCGTCGCGCAGCACGCGGCGCATCGCGGCGGCGTAGACATCGACGAAATCGAGCTCGCCCGCCTCATATTGCGAGATCGCGGTGTCGGCGTTCGGGACGATCTTGAAGCTCAGGCCATCCACCTTGGGTGCACCACCCCAGTAACCGGGATGCGCAACGAGATCGACGGAGGCGCCGCGTTGCCATTTCGAGAACTTGAACGGTCCTGTGCCGGCGGAGACCTTCGTCATCCAGTCCGCACCCTGCTCGGCGACAATGCCGCTGTCCATGAAATAGAACGGGTAGATCGGGAACAGGACGTCCATTTTCGTGAACTGGATGTCGATGGTTTGGTCATCGACGATCTTCACGCCGGAGATTTCCTTGGCGGTGCCCTTCTTCATCTCGTCGGCGCCGACCACCACTTTCAGGTAGGTCGAGTTGAGGCCGCCCTTCGCGCCGGGGCGAAGCAGTTCCTCGAACGTGTATTTCACATCCTTCGCGGTGAACTCGCGTCCGCTGTGAAACTTCACGCCCTTGCGAAGGTGAAAACGGAAACCGGGGCCGGTCGCAAGCGGTTCCCATTTCTCGGCGAGCGCGGGCACGTTCCTGCCGCTGTCGTCGATCGTCGTGAAACCCTGATACATGGCCCGGAGGATGCGCCCGGCGACGATCTCCGAGTAGGTGATGGGATCCATCTGCGCGGGATCGCCCACGACATTGATCCGGAACGTCTTGGCCTCGGCGAGGGAGGCGCCGAGCGCTCCGACAAAGATCGCTCCGGCTACCGCAAGAACGCGAAAAGCGGATTTGGGCCCAACCTTCATCTGACGATCTCCAGGCTGAATTCTTGCAGCTGCGATTAACTAATCATGGGCTTTCGAACTTTGGCAAGCCGACCAGTTTGGGAACGCCATCCCGATAAAGCCGGCAAATTCGGAAATTATGCCTAAAATTTAAGCGTTCTTAAATTAGTTATTCTGCATACAGGCTGCATCTTTCATGCTGCTGGAGTTGCCCCGTGACGTCTTTCTCCCGGAAGAATTTCCTCTCCGATCACCTCACGATCCGCAAGATGGTTGCCAGCCTCGCCGCCGTCGGCATCGCCGCCACCTTCGGCGTCGCCTGGATCGGCTATCAGTCGAAGGCGATCATTGAAGGCCTGAATGCGCGGGTGGCCCAGTACTCCACGATCGAAGAGCATGTCGGTCAGCTTCAACGGCAATTGCTTCTGGCGCGTCGGGCTGAAAAGGACTTCATCATCCGAAAAGACGAGAAATATACCGCTGCAAACAGCGCTGCGCTCGGAAAGGCCGCGGATGAGTTGGGTTTCCTGAGGGAGCACGCGAGCCGGATCGCGCCGCAGATGACCGAGGATCTTCAGAAAATCGAGCCGCTGCTGGCCGCCTATAAAAAGACGTTCGCGGACCTTGCTACCATCAGCGTCGCGCTCGGGCTGAACGAGAAGCTCGGCCTGGAGGGCAAGCTGCGCGATGCCGTCCACCATGCCGAGGAGGCCGTCCGCACCGCCAGCCGCCCCGATCTGACAGTCCTGATCCTGATGATGCGGCGGCACGAGAAGGATTTCATGCTGCGGGGCGCGGAGCGCTACCGGACCGATCTTCACAATCGCGTGAAGGAGCTCGAGGCCCAGCTGCCAACCCTGAACGACAATGCTGTTTCCACCCATATCCGGGACAAGATCGGCGAATACCGCGCTACCTTCGACAGCTATGTCGACGGCGCACTGAAGAAGCAGGCCGCATCCAAGGCCTTGTCCGATGTCTACGCGCGAATGGAGCCCATCCTCGAACAGGTCGACACCACAGTCGAGGCGACCCTCAAATCCGTCCGGACGGAAGCCGCCGCCGCGCACGAATTGCAGAACCGCATCGAAATGATGGTGATGCTTGCCATCATCGCCGGGCTGGTTGCGCTGGCCATTGTCATCGCGCGGAACATCACGGCGCCGATCGGCGCGATGGCCGGCGCGATGCGCGACGTTGCCAACGGCAATTTTTCCATCGACATCCCGGGGCTCACGCGCCGCGACGAAATCCGGCACATGGCCGATGCGCTGCTATTGTTCCGCCAGAATGCTCTCGAGAACGAGCGGTTGAACGCCAGCATCGCCGAGGACGAGAAAAAGCGCCTGGCCCGGCACAAGGCGTTGGAGGATGCGCTTTCCCGGTTCGAAAAGGGCGCCGGAAGCGTCATGGCGACGGTTGCTTCGGCGGCGAACGAACTGCAGGCAGCAGCGCAGGTGATGAGCGACGCCGCCTCCGAGGTCATGATCCAGAGCACCTCCGTTGCTTCCGCCGCAACGCAGGCCTCCACCAATGTGCAGAACGTCGCCGCCGCTGGCGAGGAGTTGTCCGCCTCGACCTCCTCGATTCTCCAGCAGGTCGAGCACTCCCGGATGATCGCCAGACAGGCTGGAGACGACGCCCAGGCCAGCGGCGAAATGATCCGCGACCTTGC
>JAVTWI010000285.1:0-5342 GCA_032229845.1 Rhabdaerophilum sp. | reverse complement strand
GCCGACATCGTTGCGGCCGAGATCGAGCAGCATCAGATGCTCGGCGCGCTCCTTGAAATCATCGAGGAGTTCCTCCTCCAGCGCCTTGTCCTCGGCAGGGGTAGCGCCACGCTTGCGTGTGCCGGCGATCGGCCGGATTGTGACCTTGCGCGCACCCTTTTCCTCGTTCGCGACCTTCACGAGGATTTCCGGGCTCGAACAGACGATTTGGAACCCGGCGAAGTCGAGATAGCAGAGGTAGGGCGAGGGGTTTACGCGCCGCAGCGCGCGGTAGAGCGAGAAGGCGTCGAGATCGAACGGGCAGGAGAAGCGCTGCGAGAGCACCACCTGAAAGATGTCGCCGGCAAGGATGTACTCCTTCGCGCGCGCCACCATCGCCTCGTATTCGGCCGGCGTGGTGTTCGACTGCGCCTCCGGCAGCCGCGCGGCGAGATCGTCCGGCCCGCCGGGGTGGCGGAGCGGCGCTTCGAGCGCGTCGATGGCCGTGTTGAGGCGGTCGTTCGCCGCTTCGTAGGCCGCCCGCGGCGACTGGCTCGCCTTCGGAAAAACGGGCGTGACGATGACGATCTCATCCTTCACCGCGTCGAAGACGAGCAGGATGGTCGGGCGGATCATCAGCGCGTCGGGCACGCCGATCGGGTCCACCTTGGCGGCGGGCAGGCGCTCCATATGGCGCACCATGTCGTAGCCGAGGAGGCCGAACACGCCGCTCGCCATCGGAGGCAGGTCATCGAGATGGGGGATGCGGCTTTCGGCGAGCAGCGCGCGGAGGTTGTCGAGCGGCTTGCCGGCCATTGCCTCGGTGACGCCATTGCGGCGGATCTCGGTGCGGGCGCCCTCGCAGCGCCAGACGATGTCCGGCATCAGCCCGATCATCGAATAGCGGCCACGGACCGCGCCGCCCTCGACGGATTCGAGCAGGAAGCAGGGTGTATCGCCGGCGAGCGCCTTCATCTTCAGGAAGGCGGAGACCGGCGTTTCAAGATCTGCGACCAGCCGGCGGGCTAGGCACTGCGCCTCGCCTTCGCGGAAGCGACGCTCGAAAACCTCGAAGGCCGGTTCGGTGCTCATGCAGGAATACCTATGCGGAAAAGCTCTCGCCGTGTCAGTTGGTCTGGCCGAGCGCCTGGTTGAGCACCGCCTCGTTGATCGAGACGCCGAGTTCCTTCCGGATGGCGGCGGTATACTGCAGCATCATGTCCTCGGACATGTTGACCGCGACCTGCTTGGGTAGCCCCGTTTTCTCGTCCGCCGCCGGATCGTAGGGCAGGAGGCTGCTCTCGACCGGCACGATCAGCAGGCGGCTCGTGCCGTCCGGCGCGGCGGCCGAAACCGGCTTGCCGACCGGCCCCGAGAACGTGCGCTCGACGCCGGCCGCGCCGAGGGTCGTATCGCGGCTGGAGCGCTTGACGCCGGCGACGCGCTGAACCGGCAGGCCGAGTTCGCTCGCGACGAGCACCAGCGCGGTTCCGCCCTCGATCTTCTTGACCAGACCGGTCACGAATTCGGCGAGCGCCTTGTCCTTCCGGTCGGCGAGGTAGCGGGCCTTCACCTCGTCCTGCACCTCCTCGAAGGTCTTGTCGCGCGCGGGATCGACGCCGTTGACCTCGAACCAGACGTAGCCGCCGTCCTTCTGCTGGAGCGGTTCGTTGTCGAGGCCGATGTCTGAGGCGAAAATCGCGTTGACGGCCTCCGCGCCGCCTGGAACCTCGACGGCCTTGCCGTTGCCGTCCTGTCCCTGGCGATCCAGCGCGGCAATCGCGATCGGCGGCAGGTTCGCCGTTTTGGCCGCCTCGGCGAGGCTCTTGCCGGCGATGCGCTGGTCCTCGATGGCGCGGAAGGTATCCGCCATCTTCTTGGTGATCGTCGGATCGTGCTGGAGCTTGTCGGCGCGGGCTTCGGTCTCGATCTGCGCGCGGATGCTCTCGAACGGCGTCTTCACCGCCGGTTCGACCTTGGAAACGCGGATCAGCACATAGCCGAACGGATCTTTGATCGGCACGGAAACCTTGCCGGCCTCGGTGGCGAAAATCGCCGCCCGCACCGCCGGATCGGCAATCTCCGCGGCGCTCTTGAGCCCGAGATCGACATCCTTCTCGGCGAGTTTCTTCTCGGCCAGCAGGGCCTCGAACGTCATGCCGCCGGCGAGCTTCTCGGCCGCGGCCTTGGCATCGGCCTCGTTGTCGAACAGCACGCGCTGGGCCTGTCGCTTCTCGGGCGAGCCGAACCGGCCGGCGGCGATCTGCTTGTCGTAATAGGCCTTGAGATCGGCCTCGGTGACCGTGAGGTCCTTCGCGAAATCCGACGGTGTGACACGGATCATCGTCGCCTTGCGGGTCTCGACCGTGCGGAACTGCGCCTTGCGCTCGGTATAGAAGGCCTTGAGGGCCGCCTCGTCGGGCGCGGGCGGCGCGGCGACCTTGTCCGCCGGGATCACGACGACATCGACGTTGCGCTCTTCATCGCGATACTGGTGGATCGCCTGCCCGAAGGCCGTCGAACCGGCCATGCCGCCGGCGAGCCCCTGGAAGAGCTGGACGCGCAGCAGCAGTTCGCCCTGCTTCTTGATGAAGCCCTGCTCGCTCAGCCCGGTCTGCTGCAGGAAGTCGCCGAGCTTGTTGCGGTCGAACAGCCCGCCCGTCTTGAATTCGGCCGCCTCGGTGATCGATTTCAGGATCGTCTCCTGATTAACGGCGAGGCCAAGCGATTCCGCCTTCTGCCGCAGGGCGGATTCGTCGATCATCTGGTTGATGAGGCTCTTGTCGAGACCGAAGGCGCGCGCCTGTTCGGTCGTCACCGGGCGGCGCGTGCGCTGCTGGAGCCGGCGCAGTTCGAGATTGAACGCATTGCGGAACTCGTCCGCGCTGATCTTCTCGGAGCCGACGGTCGCCACCGTCCGGTTGACGCCGCCGCGGAAGATGTCGCCGATGCCCCAGATCGCGAAGGACACGATCAGGACACCCATGATGACGGTCAGGACGAGGCGTCCGAGCCATTTGGTGGAGGCGGTGCGAATGGCGTCAAGCATGGTCTTCTGTCGCTCTTGGTCCCGTGGGGCGAATGGCGCCGGACCATAGGGACCGATGGCGCGCAACGCAAGCAAGCGAAAGGCTCTGAAAGCGGCATTTTCTTGGTCGAAGCCGGGAATATCCATCGGGAATTGATGCCGGCGCGAGCCCGTGATACGCCGCGCGGCACCGAATTCGCCAACAAGAGGAACGACGATGCGCAAGCCGCTGATCGCTGGAAACTGGAAGATGAACGGGCTGCGCGCGAGCCTCCTCGAACTCTCGGGCATGGCGCGGGCTTTCACGCCGGCCCTGCGCGCGAAGGCCGACATGCTCATCTGCCCGCCGGCAACGCTGCTGTTTCCCGCCGCCGCGAGCGCGCTCGGCTCGGGGCTCGCCATCGGCGCGCAGGATTGCCATGTGAAGGACGCAGGCGCCCACACGGGCGACCTCTCGGCCGCGATGCTGTTCGACGCCGGCGCGAGCGCGGTGATCGTCGGCCACTCCGAGCGCCGCACCGACCACGGCGAGACCGATGCCGAGGTGAAGGCCAAGGCCGAATCCGTGATCGGGCAGGGGATGGTCGCCATCATCTGCGTCGGCGAGACCAAGGCGCAGCGCGAGGCCGGCAAGGCGCTGGCCGTCGTCGGCAGGCAGGTGAGGGGTTCGATGCCCGCCAACGCCAGCGCGGCGCAGATCGTCATCGCCTATGAGCCGGTCTGGGCGATCGGCACCGGCCTCACGCCGACGATCCACGATATCGCCGAAGTCCACGCCGATATCCGCAAGACCCTCGCGCGCCTGCTCGGCAAGGACGCCGCGGGCAAGATCCGCATCCTCTACGGCGGCTCGGTGAAGCCGTCGAACGCGAAGGAAATCCTCGCGCTCACCGATGTCGACGGGGCGCTCGTCGGCGGCGCGAGCCTCAAGGCGGCGGACTTCATGGCGATCGTCGAGGCAGCATGAGCGGCAGGGCAGGGCTGGTTTTTCACCAGTCCGCTCCCGATATTGCCCTTGACCGTTATTGTCGCTAAGAGGCGGGTTTGAATTCCCGCCCGCGGAAAAAAGCACAGGCTTCCATGGAAACCGTTCTGATTGTCGTCCACCTGCTCATTGTCATCGCGCTGTGCGGCGTGGTGCTGCTCCAGCGTTCCGAAGGCGGCGGCCTCGGCATGGGGTCGAGCCCGTCCGGCTTCATGACCGGGCGCGGGCAGGCCAACCTCCTGACGCGGACGACGGCGGTCCTCGGCGCGGCCTTCTTCGTGACCTCGCTGATGCTGGCGGTGATTGCGACGCGCGGTCGTGCACCGGCTTCGTCGCTCGACAATGCCGCCCCGCCGCCTCCCGGCCAGACCGCGCCGGCGCAGGCCCCCGGCGGCGCGCCGAACGTTCTCGACCAGCTGAAGCAGCTTCAGGGCGGACAGAACGCGCCCAAGCCCTGAGCCTTCGCCGGGTTTCCGGTCCCGAAGCGCCATCCGTTGTGGATGGCGCTTTTTCTTTTGCGCGAATCGAACCTTTCGAACTAAAGATCGAGTCCCATGACGCGATATGTTTTCATTACAGGCGGCGTGGTTTCCTCCCTTGGAAAAGGCCTCGCATCAGCGGCTCTTGCGGCCGTTCTTCAGGCACGCGGATACAAGGTCCGCATGCGCAAGCTCGATCCGTATCTCAATGTCGACCCCGGCACGATGTCGCCCTACCAGCACGGCGAGGTGTTCGTGACCGACGACGGCGCCGAGACTGATCTCGACCTCGGCCATTACGAGCGCTTCACGGGGCGCTCGTGTATCAAGGCCGACAACATCACCACGGGGCGGATCTATCAGGAGATCATCGCCAAGGAGCGGCGCGGCGATTACCTCGGCGCGACCGTGCAGGTGATTCCGCACGTGACCGACGCGATCAAGAACTTCGTCATCGAGGGTAACGAGGGCTATGACTTCGCGCTGATCGAGGTCGGCGGCACGGTCGGCGACATCGAGGGCCTGCCGTTCTTCGAGGCGATCCGCCAGTTGAAGAACGACCTGCCCGAGCGGCATTCGCTGTTCGTGCATCTGACGCTGCTGCCGTTCATCCCGAGCGCGGGCGAACTCAAGACCAACCCGACCCAGCATTCCGTGCAGGAACTGCGCTCGATCGGCATCCAGCCGGATATCCTCCTCTGCCGCACCGACCGGCCGATCCCGGAAGGCGAACGCCGCAAGCTCGCGCTGTTCTGCAACGTGCGCGAGAGCGCGGTGATCGAGGCGCGCGACGTCGATCAGATCTACGCCGTGCCGCTCGCCTACCACGCAGAGGGGCTGGACCGCGAGGTGCTGCGCATCTTCGGGCTCG
>JAVTWI010000284.1:0-5353 GCA_032229845.1 Rhabdaerophilum sp. | reverse complement strand
GTCATGGCTGCGGCCAGCCTGCAGGGCGGGAACGAGCTTCTCTGCCGCCAGCATGCCCGAGAGCACCGCGTTGTGGCTGCCCTTGATGCGCGGCACGTTGACGAAGCCTGCCGAGCAGCCGATCAGCGCGCCGCCTGGGAAGGAAAGCTTCGGCACCGACTGGTAGCCCCCCTCGGTGATCGCGCGCGCACCGTAGGCGAGGCGTTTTCCGCCCTCCAGCACCTCGCGGATCATCGGGTGCTGCTTGAAGCGCTGGAACTCGTCGAAGGGCGAGAGCGTCGGGTTCTGGTAGTTGAGGTGCACCACGAACCCGATCGAGACGAGGTTTTCGTCGAAGTGGTAGAGGAACGAGCCGCCGCCAGTCTTGGCGTCGAGCGGCCAGCCGAAGGAGTGCTGCACGAGGCCCGGCCGATGCTTCTTCGGGTCGATCTGCCAGAGTTCCTTGAGGCCGATACCGAACTTCGGCACGTCGCGGCCCTTGTCGAGGTCGAATTTCGCGATGAGCTGCTTTGAGAGATGGCCCCGCACGCCCTCCGCGAACAGCGTATACTTGCCGAGCAGCGCCATACCGCGCGCGTAACCGTCCTTCATCTCGCCCTCGCGCGAGATGCCCATGTCGCCGGTGGCGATGCCGATGACGGCACCGGATTCGTTATAAAGCACTTCCTGCGCGGCGAAGCCCGGATAGATCTCGACGCCCAGCGCCTCGGCGTGGCTCGCGAGCCAGCGGCACACGTTGCCCAGCGAAACGACGTAATTGCCGTGGTTGTCGAGCAGGTTCGGCATCATGAAATTCGGCAGGCGCATCACTCCGGCCGGGCCAAGGAAATAGAAGCGGTCGTCGGTCACCGGCGTTTTCAGCGGGCACTCCGCGTCGTTCCGCCAGTCCGGGATCAGCTTGTCGAGGCCGATGGGGTCGATCACCGCGCCGGAGAGGATATGCGCGCCGACCTCGGAGCCCTTCTCGACAACCACGACCGAGATATCGCTGCCCGCTTCCGCCGCAATCTGCTTCAGGCGGATCGCCGCCGAAAGCCCTGCCGGGCCGCCGCCGACGATGACGACGTCATATTCCATCTGTTCGCGTTCGGGCAGTTCCATGTCCAATCCCCTTCCCGGCTTCCGGCGACGGTTCTTTTTTAGTTTATATATAAACCAATTTCAATCGTTGCATGTTCTGGATATTGAGGCTCTTTAGAAAAGCAAGCGCGGCAGATGACATTCAGGGAGGGGAAATTGACACTTCATGCCGATCCTCCCCACCGGATCTTCGAATTCCTGTCCGCCGCGGGCGTCGAAACCTTGCTCGGCGACGAACCGGTCAACCGGCTCGCGCCGCCCCCGAAAGAGCCGGAATCGCGGGCGATAGCTGGCGACCGGCAACCTGCAAGCGATGCCCGGCCAGCCTCCTCGCCCGCTCCCGCCGCCCCCGACGACGCGGCGATGGCGGCGCGCCAGCTCGCGGCCTCCGCCCCCGATCTCGATACGTTGCGGGACCTTCTCGACCGGTTCGACGGCTGCGCGCTCAAGGGCATGGCGACGCGCCTCGTCTTCGCCGACGGCAATCCGCAGGGCCGGGTGATGATCCTCGGCGAGGCGCCGGGCCGCGACGAGGACGAGATCGGCCGCCCCTTCGTCGGCCGCGCCGGGCAATTACTCGACAGGATGCTCGCCGCCATCGGCCTCGACCGGAACCAAGTCTACATCGCCAATATCGTTCCGTGGCGGCCGCCGGGCAACCGGACGCCGACGCCGCAGGAGATCGCCATCTGCATGCCGTTCATCCAGCGGCAGATCGAACTCGCGGCGCCGGACGTTCTCGTCACGATGGGCGCACCGGCGACGCAGAACCTGCTCGGCCAGCGCGAGGGTATCCTGCGCCTGCGCGGCCGCTGGTTCGATTACCAGACCGGCGGGCACGACCGCCCGGCGCGGACCATCCCGGCATTGGCGACGCTGCACCCCGCCTATCTGCTGCGCCAGCCAGCCCAGAAAGCCCTCTCCTGGCGCGACCTGCGCGCACTCAGGGCCCGTCTCGATCAGGACCGGGCCGATCGGGGCTAGGCAAGGGCCGCCGGCCCGTCTAACACGAAGGGGCGCGAGAAACAGCCGCGTTGTGGTTCTGTTCAGCCACCGGGGTTGCTATATTCCCGCGCGGAATTCGCGGAGGTTCTGGGAATGCGGCTCGACAATATCGAGGAATCCGAAAACGTTGAGGATCGTCGCGGCGAAGGCGGCTACGATGGCGGCGGAGGCGGCGGCGGCTTCGGTTTTCCGGGCGGGCGCGGCGGCCTTGGCTTCGGCACGATCGCGCTGCTGACGCTGGTCGGCTGGGCGCTCGGCATCAACCCGGCCATCCTGATCGGCGGCGCCGAGATCGTCACCGGCAATCGCGGCGGACAGGTCACCTCCCAGCGCCAAAGCGCCCCGCCGCGCCAATCGGCGGAAGAAGAGCAACTGCGCAGCTTCGTCGCCCGCGTGCTCAAGACCAACGAGGACGTCTGGAAGCAGGTGCTGCCGGAGCAGCGCGGCGTCGCCTACCGCACCGCGCCGCTCGTCATCTTCCGCGGCGCCACCAACAGCCGCTGCGGCGGCGCGCAATCGGCGATGGGGCCGTTCTACTGCCCGCTCGACACGCGCATCTACCTCGACATGAGCTTCTTCGAGGAGATGGCCAGCAAGATGCGCGCGGGCGGCGATTTCGCCTACGCCTACGTCATCGCCCACGAAATGGGCCACCATATCGAGAACCTGCTCGGCATCCTCCCCAAGGTTCAGCAGGCGCAGCAGCGCCTCTCGCGCCGCGAGGCCAACGCACTCTCGGTCCGGGTCGAACTGATGGCGGATTGCCTGGCCGGCGTCTGGGCCTATCACGCCAACCAGCGTTACCGCGTGCTCGAACAGGGCGACATCGAGGAAGCGCTGAACGCGGCCTCGGCGATCGGCGACGACAAGCTGCAGAAGCAGGCGCAGGGCTATGTCGTGCCGGACAGCTTCACCCATGGCTCATCCGAACAGCGGATGCGGTGGCTTCAGCAGGGCCTGCGCACCGGGCAGGTGCAGGCCTGCGATACGTTTAACAGCCGCGCGCTCTGATCCCGCCGCGCAGGGAGAGAACCATGTCCCGTCTTGCCTTCGCGATTCTGCTCGCGCTTGCCGCCACGCCGGTGGCGGCGCAGCAGCCCAATCGCGCGCTGATCCTCGAATGCATGGCCTGCCATGGCGATGACGGGATCGCCAAGGACAAGGACGTCCCCCACCTTGCCGGCCAGAACTACGAGTACCTCATCCGGCAGATGAAGAACTTCCAGTCGGGCCGGCGCCCGCACAAGGAAATGCGCGTCATGAGCCGTCACATGAACGAGACGGAACTTGAGGAGATCGCCGATTACTATTCCCGTCTGCCGCGCGACCCGCGCTAGAGCCGCACGCGGGTAGCGGCAGAGCGCAGCGAAACGCATTCCTTGCCGTAGCGGACGCGGAACGGGTCCTCCCGCTCCTGCGCGATCTTCCGTGCCCGGCTCGGCGGCAGCAGCAACGCGGAATCGCGGCTGACGCGGCCGCCCAGCCTGTTCAGGCCGAGACGAGCCCAGAGTCCACCGCCGTCCGCCGGCAGGGTGGCGGCCGGCCGGTTGCCGAGCACGGGCAAGGTATCGGCGAGGATCGGCCAGAAATCGGGGCCCATCATCAGACCGGATTCGAGCACGAGGACGCCGATCCCTTGCGCGTTGGTCACCGCCCGCGCGAACCCGTCCGTCCAATTCGGTTCCGCCAGTACACGGCAACCGGAGGAATCCGCGATCGAGACCGTATCGGGATCCGCCTCGGGCGAGACGATCACCGCCGTCCCGATCATGCCCTCGACGACCCCGCGCACAAGCGGACCGAGGGTCGAAGCCAGCGCCATGGGGCCGGATCGCGAATCGATGACGGCAATCAGCATCTGGGACTCGAATAGGCTGTCGCCATGAACATCAGAGGATTGTTGCACCGCAACATCGACTTGGCAACCCCGCGCCCTCGGCCGGCCGATGGACTTGACAAAGGTCGGGCTTATGTTCTTCTTTTGTTCACAATTGCAGGTTCGACATGCCGCGCCCGACACCCGACGATCCCGATGAAGCGCGCCGCGCGCGCCTCGCGACGGCCCTTGCCGACGCCAACCGGCGCGGCAGGGGCAGCGTGACCAACGAGAGCGGCCGGTTCGAGCGCCTGAGCCGCGCGGCCTTCGACGACGGCTGGTCTGCGGATGACCCCGCCGAGCATTCCCTGCCGCCCTTCAGGACGGAAACGACGCTCGAACGCGCTGTCACCATCATCACGCGCAACGATTCGCCCGATATCCCGTTCGACCGCTCGATAAACCCGTATCGCGGCTGCGAACATGGCTGCTCCTACTGCTACGCAAGGCCGACGCACGCCTATCTCGGCCTCTCGCCGGGTCTCGATTTCGAATCGCGGCTCTACGCCAAGCCGAACGCGGCGGAACTTCTCGAACGCGAACTCGCCGCGCCCGGCTACCAGCCGCGGGAAATCGCGCTCGGTGCCAACACCGACCCCTACCAGCCGATCGAGCGACAGTTCCGGATCACGCGCGGCATTCTGGAGGTGCTTGCCCGGACGAACCATCCGGTCACGATCGTCACCAAATCGGCCTCCGTCGTCCGCGACATCGATCTTCTGGCGCCGATGGCCGCGAGGGGCCTCGCGCGGGTCGCGCTTTCGCTGACGACGCTCGACGGCAAGCTCGCCCGTGCGATGGAACCGCGCGCCTCGACGCCGGCAAGGCGACTCGAGGCCATCCGACAGCTTTCCGCGGCCGGCGTGCCCACCGCCGTCCTCACCGCGCCGATCGTTCCGGCCATCAACGATCACGAGATCGAGCGGCTGCTGGAAGCGGCGAGCGAGGCCGGGGCGCGCGAAGCCAATTACGTGCTGCTGCGCCTGCCGCTCGAACTGCGCGAACTGTTCCGCGAGTGGCTGCTCACGCATTATCCGGGCAAGCTCCGCCACGTGATGAGCCTCGTGCAATCGACGCGGGGCGGAAAGGATTACGTCTCGAATTTCGGCGAGCGGCAGGTCGGAACCGGCTATTTCGCCGAACTGGTCGCCAAGCGGTTCCGGCTGGCGAGCGACCGGTTGGGGCTCAGGCGACGCTCCGCCCAGCGCCTCCGGACCGATCTTTTCACCCCGCCGCAATTGCCCGGAACGCAATTGACGCTGTTCTGAGCGCTATCGCGGTTTCTGATCCGCTTGAAGCAGATCGACCGCTCCAGCCCATTGTTTTGTCGTATCATCTTGTCCATCAACCGGTACCCACTTGATGGGATGATGCTTCAACGCTGCACGAACA
>JAVTWI010000283.1:0-5374 GCA_032229845.1 Rhabdaerophilum sp. | reverse complement strand
ATTTGCGACGGGTCTACGGATCGGTCCTGAGCGAACCCGTTCCCGACCGCCTGACCGCACTGCTCGACGAACTCGAGCGCCGCGCCCGCGCGGCCCGCGGCGCGACATCCGAAGGGGCGGAGCGATGACGGCGATCACCGCCTTCAAGACGGCGCTGGTCGCCGAACTGCCGTCGCTTCGCGCCTTCGCCATGTCGCTCGCCGGCAGCCACGACCGCGCCGACGACCTCGTGCAGGAGACGGTGGTCAAGGCCTGGACGGCCCAGGGCTCGTTCCAGGAGGGGACGAGCCTGCGCGCCTGGCTCTTCACCATCATGCGCAATCTGAATATTTCCGCGGGCAGACAGACGCAGCGACGCGGCCCTCATCTCGCTCTGGACGAGCACTTGACCCCGCGGGCGGATGCGACGCAAGACCATGCGATTGACGTGCGCGATCTCCTGGCGACGCTCGGGTCCTTGCCGGAGGAGCACTGCTCACTGCTGCTGCTCGTCGGTGTCGAGGATCTAACTTATGAGCAAGCGGCAGCCGCCCTGGGTATCCCCGTCGGGACAGTGATGTCGCGGCTGTCACGGGCGCGCCGTCGGCTTCGCGATCTTCTGGAACACCGGGCACCGGTGTCGTTGAGAAGGATCAAGTGACATGGCAACTCAAGGTCCGATCGGCGAGGACGACCTCCAAGCCTATATTGACGAGCGTCTGGCGCCCGCGCGTCGCGCCATGGTCGAGGGGTTCCTCCATGACAATCCCGATCTGAAAGCGGAGATCGACAAACAGCGCGACGACCGGGACGCGCTCCGGTCACAGCTTGCCGCGAAATTCGTGGAGCCGATTCCCGCCCGGCTGAGAATCGACAATTTGCGCGCCGCGCAAGCCGCCCGCCGCGCGGCACGGATGCGGTCCCTTGCCGCCAGCATTGCCATGATCGGTATCGGCCTTGCCGGCGGATGGGTCATTCGCGGTGAGGTCGCACCACAGCGGCAGATCGAGGCGGCAAGCTTTGTCGCGAGCGCGGTCGACGCCCACAAGACCTATGTCGTGGAGGTTGCTCATCCGGTGGAGGTGGCCGCAAACGACGAGGCGCATCTGGTCAAATGGCTTTCGAACCGCTCTGGCCGCGTACTGCAGCCACCACCAAACCTGACGCCGTTCGGCTATTCCCTGGTCGGAGGACGGGTGCTGCCCGGTGGCAACACTGCCGCAGCCCAGCTAATGTATGAGGATGCTGCCGGGGCAAGGCTCACCGTCTATCTGCGCGCGGGCGGTGACGAGGAGACGGCCTTCACTTTCACGGAATGGGAGGGTGTCTCGACCTTCGTGTGGATTGACGGAGGATTCCAGTTTGCCATCGCCGCGGAACTCGATCGCGACCGGCTCCTGCCCATCGCCACACGTGTTTACGAGCGCTTGGCCTGAACGTACCGGACTTATGCCTCGTCCGGTTCAGGCCTATCGCTTAGTAGCCGCTTTCGATTTCAGCGAAGATTGTCTCGGCGGCCGCTTTTGCCTTGCCGGGATATTTGAGGCTCCTCACGGCTTCGATATTGATTGGCTCGCCGACGACGATCGCGCCAATCATGCCGAGGCCTAGATGTGGCGTGCATTGATACATGTAGACGCCGGGTTCCGTCAGGGTGACGCTGATTTCCTCGTTGATCTTGCCTTGCCACGGCTCGGCGCCTTCAGGCGCACTACCCTTCATGAGCGCGGAATTGTGCCCCTTGTCCCTGGCCACGAAAGTAATCGTGTCTCCAGGTTGCGCACGCACGACGGCCGGTTCGAAAGCCATGATGCGGCCATCTTCGGCCTTGTTCAGCATTTCGATATGGAATTTTTCTGCATGCGTCTGGCCGGTCATCATCATCATCGCCAGGCTCGCGATTGCGAGTTTCATAACTTGCCTCCCGTGTTGGTTCGGTTTTGGGCGGGTTTTCCCGCCGTCATTCCGCCTTGCCAGCAACCGTCGAGACATAGAGCGCGACTGCTTCGATCTCTTCGTCCGTCAGGATCTCGTTGGCAGGCATAGGACCGATCCCGTTGGTGACGGCGGTCTTGACCCGGTCCGCGTCAGGCTTGAGTTCGTCGAGATTGGGACCGACTTCTCCGATCGCCTCCGCGTCGGCCAGCGTATGGCAGAGCGCGCATTGCGGTTGGGCGCGCTCGAGAAAGACCTCCTTTCCCAAGGCAAGCTTGTCTTCTTCGGCAGATGCCACGAAGGGTGACAGTCCCAACGCCAACACGGTGAGGGCAGCCGCGGCAAGGCGGCCTGAAACATAAGTCATGAGTTGATCCTGATTGAAGTTTGGGCTCCGCAGTGTCGGCACGGAGCCCAATGGAGCTTAGGATACGGTGAGCGCGACAGCCGGTCCGCGCCAGCCATTGTGGCTGTAACCCGAACCATTCATTTCCGATTCCTCCGGCTGGACATTGCCCTCCGTGTCGGTCGCCCGGCTGACCAGCGTGTAGGAGCCAGGCGCCAGTTCGACCGAGAGAACGAAATTGCGCCAGGCGAAGCGCCCGAGATCGGGACCGACGAAATTGGCCTTCTGCCAATTTTGCCCGCCGTCGACGGACACTTCCACGCTCTCGCAGGCATTCATGCCGCCGAAGGCGACACCAGCAACCTGAGCGGGCCCGGCCGCAGCGCTCTCGAGGGGCGTGGTGATCCATGACCTCACCGGCTGTTCCCAGACCGGCGGATCATCAGGAGACCCCTGCTCTCCCAGAGCATGCATGCGATAGTTGGTCCGCTGGATCTTGGCGTCGGTCTCGGCTTCCGTCAGCGCGAGAGTCTTGACGTATTTGATATTGTTAACGCCCGAATAGCCCGGGACGATCATGCGCAGCGGTCCGCCATGAGCCAGCGAAATCGGATTGCCGTTCATCTCCCAGGCGAGAATCACGTTTTCGAGATTCGACATCGGCACCGAACGTTCGACCACCAGGTCCTTGGGATCGAGACCCGCCGGAAGCTCCTCGCCTCCCGTGCCGGTGATGAACCGGACCCCGTCGGCGGGTCCGCCGAGAGCGTCGACGACAGCTTTCAATGGCACGCCGCTCCACAAGACACAGCCGGCGGCGCCGACCGTCCATGGCGTTCCGCTCATCTTCTGGTCGCCGGTGAGCTGATCCATGAAGTATTTGCGGCCGTTGCCCGAGCATTGAAGCACCGTCGCGACGGTCGCCAGACCCAGGGTTTTCAGCTCCGCAACCGTGAGCGTTTTCGGCTCCTTGACGCCGGCGAATTCCACCGCCCAGGCATCGCGGTCGGCGACGATCGATTCCGGCGGCGTGTTGACGTTATTGCGGATGTAGAGCTTTTCTTCCGGCGTGATGATGCTGGTGCCGATCGCGCCTCGCTTGGTCTCCAGCGTCTTGTCGCTGTGGACGATCAGCGCATCGGCATCTTTCCACGCGACGTAATCCGGCAGCGGCTTGGCGTCCTGCGCCCGCGCAAGGGGGGCCGTCCCGGCAAACCCGGCCGCAACGACAGCGCCGGCACTTCCCGTCAGAAAGGTCCTTCGCTTCATGGTGAGCATTTCAGTCATATGCGTCTCCTCCTCTTCGTTGATTAGCAGGACCAGCGATTCAAAACCCGCTTCGAGCCTCCTCTGCGACGACAAGAAGAGACGATTGGCCGCACGCGAATATTCCGTAGCCCGAGAACCTTTTTTGCATTGTGGTCCAGCGCCATCCGCGCCGATTATCCGATGCAGGGCTGACGCATCATTTCAAGGCCCGCGATCATCTCCTGCTCCTGACGACCGCCACCTTCGCTGACCGACTTCAGGACGCCGGCCAGAAACGCGAAGCGGGCCTCGTCCATGCTGCGGGCGACAAGGAAAAATTGAACGCCATCACCGGCCCAGGAAGCCTGCAGGAGATCGCCTTCGCTCGACATACCGAAGTCCAGTGCGAAGCCGAGACCAGGGATCCGGAAAAGGCTGAGACGGCAGCCGTGGCGCCCGATATAGCCGGCTTGCAAAGCGGAGTGGCCGTCGATGACGACTTCGTTGCGGACAAATGCAAGCCTCAGCCCAGCCGCCACCATCTCCGGCGCAAACAAGCCAGCCGGAGTGGAAGCAGGAGCCAGCGGAGATTCGTTCCTATCATCCTGCCACAGGTCATGCTGCATCGCGGCGGCGGCCGCGATCTCCAAAGCCGGTGAATTCTTCGGCTCGGGCTGCAGTCCAAGCCATGCCGCCGCGACGATGGCGAAGGCAAGGCACGCAGCCATCGCCCACGGCAAACGCCATCGCGTCGAGTGCCGCTGCGGGACCGTCACGACGACGATCTCCGGGACCATAGACGCAACCGTCGCCTTCATCTCCGAAAGCTTGGCCGCACGCCGCGCCACGGCCTCGTCGGAAACGATCAAATGCGCGACCTGCGAAGCCTCCGCCGGTTCAAGCTCGCCGTCGATATAGGCGCTGAGAAGGTCTGCGTTAATTTCAGTCTGCTTCACTTGCGGCTTCCTCGTTGCGGCCCGAGCTCGACGACATTACCTTCACGAAGGTTCGCGGCTAGCGCCTGTCGCGCACGGCTCACTCGGCTCATCACAGTTCCTCTGGGGATCGCGATCATCGCGGCGGCCTCCTCATAGCTGAACCCCGAAATGTCCACCAGCGCGAGGATTTCCCGGTGCTCGATGCTGAGACGGGCATAGGCTTGGCGTACGGAAAACGCATCGACAAGTACGGATTCGAGCGAGACGGGTTCGGCCACCAGATCGGCGACGAACTCCTGCTCCAGCTCGGCACGTCTACGGCCCGAGCGCGACTGGTCGATCCAGATGTTGCGGAGAATCGCAAAGAGCCAGCCGCGGAAGGTCGGCTCGTTTTCGGGAACCTCGTGCGCGGCCAATGCCCGGGCAATGCACTCCTGAAAAATGTCCTGCGCGCGATCGCGATCGCGCGACAAAGCCACGGCATAGGCAAACATCCGCGCATGATATGGCTCCAGTCTTTTTTCAAAGCGAGAACGCATGACGACCAGGCGGCCTTCTATTATGTCCCGCTCCACTGACTGCGTACGGCTTCATTCGCTACTCCCGGCACAAGACGGGTGAGATGCCTCGATTATTCCCATCTTGGCGCTCCGGCCGAGGGATTTTAGCATTAAGGGGTTCCGTGGGCATTTCTGCAATAATACCCGCTAAGGGAAAGCGAAGTTGTTTGGATTGAAACGGTTAGCGCGGATCGGCCTGAAGCGTTCGAGGGGTCGGTCAATTTCGTTCCAGAGATAGTCGCCGGTGAGTGCGATATGAGCCCAGGGAAGCGGTGCGACCTGGGAGAGCAACTCGGCGGGAATATCGATGCCCTGGGTCGAACAGAACGGTGCGCGACTGCGCGTCGAGGAAGGCCATCGGTCACACC
>JAVTWI010000282.1:3588-5460 GCA_032229845.1 Rhabdaerophilum sp. | reverse complement strand
TCGGCTTCGAGCGCACGCCTGAGCTTTTCGAGCAGGGCGTTGACGGCCTGGCCGACCGGCCGCACCTCCGCCGGCAGGCCCGCCGAAGCCACGGGCGAAAGATCGCCCTCTCCGCGCGCGGAGATCGCGCTGCCGAGTTCCGCGACCGGCCTGACGCCGCGCGCGACCAGCCAGATCGTGGCGGCCATGATGCCGGGAAGCAGGAAGAGCAACGGCCACATCATGGCGAGCACCGCTTTCCTGAGGGTGCCGGTCCGATGACCGGGACGCTCCATCGCGCTGACGACGATCGTCCCGCTGACGGCGCTCTCGGTGTAGAACCGGTTTCCGTTCCGCGTCACGAAACCCGGCGCGAGGTCCTTCGGAAACCGACCGGCATCCGCGTCATGAGACCGGAGCAGCACTTGCCCCGCCGCATCGCGCACGACATAGGTGATGTATTCGTCGTGCCGGCCGGCATCCGGCAGACGCTGCTCGACCGTGTCGTCCGCCTCGCGCGCCAGAATATCGGAATAGGCGAGCGGCAGGACGCGCTGAACGACCTCCTGCAAGGCGCTGTCGAAGACCTCGTCGATCTCGTGCCGCACGATCAGGCCGGCTCCCGCGATCGCGAGCAGCCAGAAGATCGCCACCGCCACGCCAAGCCCCAGAACAAGGCGGCGGCGCAGGCTGAAGGCCGCGGGAGCCGGAGGTGTCGCCATCGCCCGCCCTTCCTACCGGACGAGCCGGTAACCGAGGCCCCGCTCGGTGACGATCCGGTCCGCGCCGAGCTTCTTGCGCAGCCGCGCGACATAGACCTCGATGGTGTTGCTCTCGACCTCGGCATCGAGTGCGTAGAGCCGTTCCTCGATCTCGCCCTTGGAGACGATTGCCGACGGCCGGTTGAGCAGGGCTTCGAGCACCGCCCATTCACGCGCGGTCAAAGAGAGCGCGCGGCCGCCCCGTGCGAGCGCGCGGTCGGCGAGCCGGATCTCCACGTCGCCGAGGGCAATGACAGGGGCCGTCTGCCCGACCGCGCGCCGCGTCACCGCGCCGATGCGCGCCGCAAGTTCGGAGAGATCGAACGGCTTGACGAGATAATCGTCCGCGCCGGCATTGAGACCTGCGATCCGGTCGGACACCTGATCGCGCGCGGTGAGAACGATGACGGGCGTCGTCTCGCCGGCGAGCCGCAGGCGCTTGAGGAAATCGAGACCGCGCCCGTCCGGCAGCATGAGATCGAGCAAAACGAGATTGTACCGCGCGACGGCCCGGCAGTGCTCGGCCTCGGCGAGGCGCTGCGCCCAATCCACGGCATGGCCATCCGCGGCCACGCTGTCGCGGATGGCCGCGCCGAGCAAGGCATCGTCTTCGACCAGCAAAACGCGCATGTCACCCTCTCCGGCCCGCCTCTTCCGGCGAGCGGCTCCTACCGCTTCTAGCTGACACGGAACTGAACGGCAAAAGCCGCGCCTTTCAGGCCGGCGTCAGGTTGGCGGTGCATGATGGCATCGAAAACGACAAGAAGATGCCACAAGAGGATTCCATGCGGATCATTCGATCGACCCTTCTGACGAGCCTCGCGCTCGGCCTTGTTGGCCCTGCCCTCGCCGGCCCACGTTGCCATGCTCCGCTGGCCGAGTGGCAGCCACGGCAGGCCCTCGAAGACAAGCTCAAGGCCGAAGGCTGGCAGATCCGCCGCATCAAGACCGACGACGGTTGCTACAGGGTCTACGGCACGCGCGGCGACGGCAAGCGCGTCAAGGCGACCTTCGCGCCGGATACGCTGACCTTGATCCGCGAAAGAACCCGCGACGACGACTGACCGCTCTTTCCCGGCGCTGCCCGACCTTCCGGCGGGCCGCACCGGTGCATTCTCTCCCTCTCCCTCTC
>JAVTWI010000282.1:0-3488 GCA_032229845.1 Rhabdaerophilum sp. | reverse complement strand
CTCTCCCTCTCCCTCTCGAAATTCCGGAGAATTCCATGACGCGCACGCGTTTTGATGCCCTGACCCGATCGCTGCACTGGCTGATCGCCCTGCTGGTCCTTGCCGCCTACGCCATCGCGCTCGGTCGCGAAGCCCTGCCGAAGGGCGATTTCCGCACCGCCCTGCTGGGGCTGCACATGTCGCTTGGCCTGTCGATCCTGTTGCTGATGGCCGTCCGTCTCGCATGGCGCATCGCCGCGCCGCAGGTCGAGCCGATCCCGATGACGCCAGCGATGCAGCTGGCATCCCGGCTTGCCCATATCGGTCTTTACGTCCTGCTCGTCGCCGTGCCGCTTGTCGGGATGGCCGCAACCTGGATGAAGGGCCGGACGGTCGGGTTCTTCGGATACCCGCTGGGCTCGCCCTTCACCGCCAATCCGACCACAGGGAAGCTTTTCGCCGAGGCCCACGAACTGGTCGGCAACGGCCTGATGGCGCTGGCGGGGCTGCATGCCGTGGCCGGGCTCGCGCATCACTACATCCTGAAAGATGACACCCTGCGCCGGATGATGCCGCAATTCGGCAACGGGCGGGCCTGACCGACGGGCAAGCGGTTGGAGCGGAATTCGATCTGATTGAATCAGATTGTCCGCTCCCTCTTTCTGTTTTGTCGTATTTTCTTTCGATCAACCAGCATCCACTTGATCGGAAAATGCTCTAGTCCCGCGCGGGGTTGACACCGAAGGTCGCGCGGAAGCGGCGGGCGAAGTGCGCCCGCGAGGCATAGCCGACCGCGAAGGCGGCCGTGCCGCTCCGCGCTCCCTGCTCCATCAATTGGCGCGCCACGCCCATCCGTTCGCGCTGAAGGATCGTCGAGAACGATTGCCCGTTCGCCGCCAGGCGTCGCCGCAGCGTCGATTCCGACATTGCAAGCCGCCTCGCGGCTTGCGATACCGTCCAACGCTCGTCGAGCCCGTTTCGCACAAGGCGAGCGACGCGCTCGGAAATCGACATGTCGAACAGCGGCCGCGCCTCGGGCACGCCATGCAGCAATGCCAGCAGTTCCGCGAGGCGCGCCTTCCGCACCGTCGCGCCCGCCGGTCCCTCGGCAATGGCGCGGGCAGCATGGACCGTCGCATCGACAAGCGCCGCGGTCAGCGGGACCGCGCAGCTCCGGGTGCAGGCGCCTTCAGCCGCTTCCAGCGGACCGAGATCTGGGGTCGTATCGGGGTCGATCTCAAGAATGAGCGACTGGTAGAGGCCGCTCCGCTCGTCCGGTTCGTTGACGATATCGAGATCGACATCCGCCGGCAGCACGAACAACGTGCCGGTCGGCAACCGCTCCGTCTCCACCCCGGCAAACACCTCCTTGGCACCGGAGAGGACGACACCGAGGATGGGCTTCGGCGCCCGGATCGACTTCAACCGTTCGCGCGTGAGCGCGCAGTAGGAGAAGAGCCCGGCCGCATGCGGCGCCACACCGGAAACGGCGCCTCCGCGAAACGAGGAAAGCCCTTCGACGAGGCGGCCGGCAAGCAACGGGGCCGGTGCGACAAGATCGTTCATATCGCAAGACTACCCGGCCGTATCTCACCTTGCCAGACCGGATTGACCGGATCGGGTCCAACTCTGACCGGGTTCGTGACACAGCGGCGGACAATTTCGCCTAGCGTCACGCCGTCTCTAACGGGAGTGATCCATGCAGTTCAAAAGCCTTTTTCTGGTTGCGGCCCTGCTGGCCGGCGGCATGCCGGCCCGGGGCGAACAGCCGATCCGCGTCGTACCCGGATTCAAGAACCCTGAAAGCGTTCTGATCGACGGCGCACGGCGTTTCGTCTCGAATATCGGCGAGAAGCTCGATCCCGTCGGCCATGACGGCGACGGCTTCATCAGCGAACTCGACGCCGAGGGCAGGATCGTCGCCCTGCACGCCATGCCGATCGACGGTGCGAAACTCGACGCGCCCAAGGGAATGGCGATGCTCGGCGGTCGCCTCTATGTGGCCGACATCAACCGGGTGGTCGGCTTCGATCCGGCAACGCGCAAGCAGGTATTCGAGGCGCGCGTTCCGGGGGATGGCCCCAGCATACTCAACGACATCGATGTGGTCGACGGCGCGCTGGTTGTCAGCGACACGCTGCGGGGCAAACTCTACCGCCTCGATGTCGAGACCAGCGCCTTCGCCGTGTTCGCCGACGGTATTCCCGGCGCGAACGGTGTCGTCTGGGACGCCAAGGCAAAGCGCCTTCTCGTTGTCGGCCTCGGCGCCAGGTTCGAGGGCGGTGATGTCTTCGAGGTCCGGGCCGACGGCGCGACACACAAGATCGAGAAAGGCCCGCACGGCATTCTCGACGGACTGGCGCTGCTGCCGGACGGGCGGATGATCGTCTCGGACTGGCGTGCGATCAATCCTCCGGTTCCGGGCACGATCAAGGTGCTCGCAGCCGACGGGTCGGTGCAGAAGAAGCTCGATCTCGGGCAGAAAATCCATGGTCCGGCGGATTTTGCGGTCGATGCCGTCCGAGGTGAAATCTGGGTGCCGGCGCTGCTCGACGGCGCGATCGTCATCGCTCCACTCAAGCCGTGAGGGCCATGCCCTGCCTCACAGGCACCATTCCCCCAGAAGGCTCGCCCTCTCCGAAATCCTGGGCGGGCCTTTCCAGCCCATCTCCACTCACGCCTTGCCGGGCTGTTGCCGGCCATAGAGGCGCAGGAACAAGCGGACTGCCCTGCGGGCCTGGGCCTCGATCTCTTCGCGGGTGATACGAATATCCGCGCAGAAAATGAGCTTGCCGAACAGCCCCGATTTCGCGAGCTCCAGAAAGACGACGGCCGCCTCCTCCGGATCGTCGACTTCGAATTTTCCGGCCTTTTGAAGACCCTGAATATAGTCGGCAAAGCGCGCGATTCCGTAGCTCGGGCCAGCCTCGAAAAAGGCGCGACCGATCGAGGGAATCTTCGCCGTCACGCCGATCACCGTCCGAGTGTGCGCGAGTGCCTCGGGGCGGGTCAGTGCTTCGATGAAATTTCGCGCATAGCTTTCAAGCGCGACAGCCACATCCGGATTGGCGTAATCGAACCGGCAGATCTGCTCAGCCTGCCGGCGCTTCTCGTCACGGACATAGGCTTCGAACAGCGCCTCCTTGGAGGGGAAATAGACGTAGAGCGTGCCTTTCGAGACGCCCGCGATCCGGGCGACATCATTCATGCTCGCGCCGTCGAAACCGTCCCGCATGAAGACCTGGCGGGCACCGTCGAGAACCTGTCGGCGCTTGGCCGATTCCGAGCCGTTTTCGCTCGCGTGTTCCGGCTTCTCATCCTTCACCGCCACGGCAATCGCCATCTCAGCCAGTCCCCTCAACCTTGCCGTTCCCCCGACCCCAAGCACGCGACCTGCTCAAGCGAACCATCGGGAATCTTTTTCTGACCGAACCGTTCAGTCAAAGCTTGAAATAGGAGATGAGGCGCGGTATGTCAAACAAAATTGACCGAACCGTTCAGTTCGATTC
>JAVTWI010000281.1:0-5502 GCA_032229845.1 Rhabdaerophilum sp. | reverse complement strand
GCGCGTTCGCCGCTCATCCACGGCTTCTGGCTCAGGCAGATGGGGCTCGAAGGCCATTACGACCGGCTGGAGGTCGAGCCCGGCGGCGTTGCCGAGGCCTTCGCCAAACTGCGCGCTGGAGGATATCGCGGCGGCAATGTCACGGTCCCGCACAAAGAAGAGGCCTTCGCGGCTTGCGACGCGGTTTCCGACGCGGCCCGCATCGCTGGCGCGGTGAATACCTTCTGGTTCGACAACGGCCGCACGCTCGGTGACAACACCGACGGCTCCGGCTTCGTCGCGCATCTCAATGCGACCTACCCCGGCTGGGATGCCCGAAAGCCGAATGTTCTCGTCATGGGCGCCGGCGGCGCGGCGCGCGGCGTCATCGTTCCGCTTCTGAATCGACCCTTGGGCCCGATGAGGATCGTCAACCGCTCGTCGGAACGGGCCCGAATCCTTTCGGCGGACATCGCGCGAGCACGGCCGGGAACTGCCCTCGCCGTCGAGGAATGGTCGGCGCTCGGCCGCCTGCTGCCGCAAACGGATCTCCTGATCAACACAACCAGCCTCGGGATGAAAGGCCAACCGCCGCTCGAACTTCCATTGGCGTTGCTGCCGCCGGAGGCAATCGTCGCCGATATCGTCTATGTGCCGCTCGAAACACCGCTGCTCGCTGCCGCCAGGGCGCGCGGCCTGCGCACCCTCGACGGGCTCGGCATGCTGCTCCATCAGGCCGTTCCGGGCTTCGAGCGCTGGTTCGGTTCAACACCTGTCGTGGACGAAGCGCTGCGCGCCTATATCCTGGCCGATCTCGCGGGGAAGTGACGCCATGTTCCGGCTCGGATTGACCGGCTCCATCGCTACCGGCAAATCGACGACCTCGGCGATGTTCCGCGCGGCCGGCATTCCGGTTCATGACGCGGACGCGGCCGTCCATCGCCTCTATACCGGCGCGGCGGTGCCGCTGATCGCCGAGGCTTTCCCCGGCGCCGTGCGCGAGGGCGTCGTCGATCGCAAGGCGCTCGGCGCGATGGTCGCCGGCAAGCCGGAGGAGTTTGCGCGACTTGAGCGCATCGTTCACCCGTTGGTGCATGAAGAGGAAAACCGCGCGATTGCGGCGGCGAGCGTCGCCGGGCACCGCCTCGTTGTGCTGGATATCCCGCTGCTGTTCGAGACCGGGGCGCAGGGTCGCTGCGACGCCGTGCTGGTGACAATCGTTGATCCCGACGAGCAGAAGCGCCGCGCGCTCGCGCGGCCCGGCATGACGGAAACGCTTTTCCACGCGATTCTCGCGCGGCAGATGCCGATGGCAGAGAAATGCCGACGCGCCCATGCGATACTCGATACCGGGCGCGGGCTCGAGACGGCCGGCCGCGACATCGCGGCGCTGCTGCGGGCGCTGGCCCCGGCCCTCAACTGACTCGGAAGCGGAAATGCGCGAGATTGTCCTCGATACCGAAACGACCGGCCTCGATCCGCTGCGCGGCGACCGGCTCGTCGAGATCGGCTGCGTCGAGATCGTCAACCGGTTTCTCACCGGCCGGGTGTTTCACCGCTATATCAATCCGGAACGGCCGATGTCGCCCGAGGCCTTCGCGGTGCACGGGCTTTCCGATGCCTTTCTGGCCGACAAGCCCGTCTTTCGCGACGTCGCGTCGGAGTTCGTCGAGTTCATCGGCGAGGATCCGCTGGTGATCCACAACGCATCCTTCGACATCGGCTTCATCAATCACGAGCTGAAACTGGTGAAGCGCTCGCCGGTCGATTTCTCGCGGGTGATCGACACCCTGACGATGGCGCGTCGTCGGCACCCCGGCGCCCAGAACTCGCTCGATGCCCTCTGCGCGCGCTACGGCATCGACAATTCGCGCCGCACGCGCCACGGCGCGCTGCTCGACGCGGAAATCCTCGCCGAAGTCTACATGGAGTTAACCGGCGGTCGTCAGTCGAGCCTCGGTCTCGGCGAGCTGGGCGGCGCGGGAAACGGCGGCGTGCTCGTGACGCTCGGAGCGCCGGCCGGCAAGGCCCGGCGCGATCTGCCGGAGATCGCGCTCATCACGCCGGAGGAAGCGGAAAAACACAGGGCCTTCATCGCCCAGATGGGAGACAAGGCCCTGTGGAAGCAATACCTTGAAGACGATCAGCCCGGCTGATCAGCTGTTCATCTTGCCCGGCGGGTTCATTTCCGCCATGCGCGCCTGGTAGAGCTGCGCGAAATCGATCGGCTGCAGCAGGAACGGCGGGAAGCCGCCGTCACGCACCGCATTGGCGAGGATCGCGCGGGCGAACGGGAACATCAGGCGCGGGCACTCGATCATCAGCACCTGATGGGTGTGCTCCTGCGGGATGTTCTGCATCCGGAACAGGTTGGCGAAATTCAGCTCGAACCGGAACAGCGTGCCGTCGCCTTCGCCGGCCGCGCCTTCGAGCACGAGTTCGACCTCGAATTCATCGTCCGAGAGCGGCGTCGCGTTCACATTGACCTGGATGGAAATGTTCGGCGGCGTATCCTGCGGGCGGAGGGAGCGCGGGGCATTCGGATTCTCGAAGGAGAGATCCTTCACGTATTGCGCCAGCGATTCGAGAAGCGGCGCGCCGCCATTGCCTTCGGCCATTTGTTCAGTCTCCAGACTGCGCCCCTCTCGCGGATGATCCGGAAACAAGGTCGGCGCTCGTTATTTGCGGGAACCCGCTTACACTGACGGCGCGCGCGCCTCAAGCCATGCTTTTGGGCTTGCGCCGGCGCTGCGTCAGCTTTCTGCGGCGCGTTTCCTGCCATTCCTCCGCGGAAAGATCGATCTGGCGCGGCACGCCGGATGGTCGCGGGGCGCGGAAGCGGGCGATGATCGCCTCCTGAAGCGAGGGCGAGAACAGGGCGAGGCCGACAAGCGGCGGCACGAGGCCCGGCAGCGTGATGAGGATTCCGCTGGCGACGCCGAAGCCGGCGCGCAGGCTTCGTTCGCCGGGCCGGGTTCCCGCGCCGGCGCGGATGGAATGAAAACCGCGCCAGGCAAGGACCGCGACGAGAACGAGACCGATGCCACCCTTGATGCTCAGGATCGCCAGCGTCAGCCCCCAGCCGATGCGCGCGGCCACCAGCTGCAGCAGCGCCGCCTCGAGCAGAAGCCAGCCGGCCAGCAAAACAAGCCCGGCGCGCAAGAGACGCGGGGAAAGAGCCGAAGGAAAGGCCGGTTTGCGGGCCAAGGGGATCTCCAGGGGGATCTCATGATGTTCCGGGGCGGGCGAAGGCCTCAAATACGCCATCAAGCGTGGCGAAACAAAGAGCAATTCGCATCGGGAGGATAGCGAACCGGCGCGACAGGCCCTATATAAATTGAGGGTGTTCCCATATTTCGCCGTCCGTGCCTTCGATCGGAAATCGTCTATGCAAAATTTTGATGTCCTGACCCTCGTCTTTCTCGGCTTGGCGATTTTCGTGATCTACAAGCTGCGTTCGGTGCTGGGAACGCGGACCGGGACGGAAAAGCCGCCGCGCGATCTTTTCGAGCGCCGTCCTCCGGCGGAAGAAGGCACCAAGGCGATGCCGCTCGAGGGTGGCAGCAACGTCGTGCCGATGCCGGGTGTGCGGCGCGAGGCCTCGCCGCCGGTCGATCCCGAGGCGCGCCTTGCCGGCCTCGTTGCCAAGGAGTCGCCGGCTCACGACGGGCTGTCGCGGATCATGGACGCCGATTCGGATTTCGACCCCAAGGAATTCCTCGACGGAGCCCGTGCCGCTTACGAGATGATCGTGATGGCCTTCGCCAACGGCGACCGCCGCACCCTCAAGGATCTGCTTGCGCGCGACGTCTACGAGGGGTTCGAAGGTGCGATCGCCGATCGCGAGAGCCGCGGCGAAAAGGTAGAGACCCAGTTCGTTTCGGTCGACAAGGCCGAGATCAGCGATGCGATGCTGCGCGGACGCTCGGCGCAGGTCACTGTGCGGTTCAGCTCCAAGCTCATCACCGCGACGCGCGATTCCGCCGGGCAGGTGATCGACGGCAACGCCGAGAAGGTCATCGACGTCGTCGATATCTGGACCTTCTCGCGGGAGACCTCCGCTCGTGATCCGAACTGGCGGCTGATCGCCACGGAATCTGCGCACTAGTCCATTTTTCAAGCGAAGTGGATGCCGGTTCGCGTGAAGAAAATGCAGAAAAACAGCAAGAGGACATGAGGCGGCGGGCCGGGCTTTTCCTGCTCGCGGTTATAGCCGGTACCGCGTGGGCACTGGCGGATGGGTCTCCGGCACACGATTCCCGGACGGGCAGGACGAGCGCGATGGTGAACCCGCTTCCCGATATCACCCTGCCGCCGGGCACCCGTGTTGCTCCGCTTGCCTTCGAGGCCCTGCCGGGCTGGGCTGTGGACGACCATGCCGCGGCCTTTGCGGCTTTTCTCGAGACCTGCCGTCCGGTCGTCGAGAATGGACCTTCGCTGAGGGTCGCCGCCGTGCCATCGCCGGCGCTTGTCGCGATCTGTCGCAAGGCGCTCGCGACCAGTCCCGGCGTGATGCCTGCTCAGGCCCGGGCGTTCTTCGAGACGAATTTCACGCCCTTTGAAATCATCCCGGAAAGCGGCGCCGGTTTCCTCACGGCCTATTTCGAGCCGGTGATCGAAGCCTCACTCGAAAGGCGGGACGAATTCCCGGTGCCCGTGCTCGCCCGCCCGGCGGATCTCGTGACCCTGCAGCCGGGTGAACGGCTTTCGCCGCCCTTCGATGCTCTCCAGGCTGCCCGCAAGACTGCCGGCGGGCTGGAACCCTTTCCCGATCGCGCGGCGATCTGGGCCGGCGCGCTCGACGGGCAGGGGTTTGAGGTCGCCTGGTTGAGGGACCACGCCGAACTGTTCATCACCCAGGTGCAGGGGTCCGCCCGCCTGCGCCTGCCGGACGGGCGCATGACGCGGCTGGTCTATTCCGGTCGAAACGGCTATCCCTACACCTCTATCGGCAGGAAACTCGTCGAGAGCGGCGAAATTCCGCTCCCCGAGATGTCGCTCGCCCGCCTGATGGGCTGGCTGCGCGCCAACCCGGCGCGCGGCCGTGCGCTGATGGAGGAAAACCGCTCCTACGTCTTCTTCACGCGCGACGATTCCGCACCGCAGGATCGTGGCCCGACCGGCGGCGCCGGCGTGCCGCTTACCGCGGGCCGTAGCCTCGCGATTGATCGCAATATCTGGCCCTACGGCCTGCCGGTCCAGATTTCGGTCGAGCCTCTGATGCCGGAAGGCGGCCGCCGGAAAATCGAGCGCCTGATGATCGCGCAGGATACCGGTTCGGCGATCGTCGGTCCGGCCCGCGGCGACTATTTCATGGGTACTGGACCGGGGGCGGGCGAACGTGCCGGGCTCGTGCGCGATGCCTGCCGCTTCATCGTGCTCTGGCCGAAGGGGTGAAGCGGTGAAACGCGGGCGATCCGTTCCCAACCTAGACCGGCCGAAGCGGCGCAAACCCGAGATTTCGCCGGAGGATCGGGCCCTCTGGGCGCATGTCGCCCGTTCGGCGATCCCGCTGCCGGGACG
>JAVTWI010000280.1:0-35349 GCA_032229845.1 Rhabdaerophilum sp. | reverse complement strand
TCATGGCAGCGCACGCCGGACGGGGGATTTCGGGAAAGTCCCCGCGCCAGAGTTCCTTAGGGAATTGCGCGGGGCATTTACGTCGGACGAACGTCAGATGACGATTTGTCGGAGCCCGGACATGCCGTTGAAGTTCTGCGACGAGTAGGTCGTCGTATAGGCGCCCGTGCCCTCGATCAGCACCTTGTCGCCGATCTCGAGGCTGAACGGGAGCCAGTACGGCTCCTTCTCGTACATCACATCGACCGAATCGCAGGTCGGGCCGGCGAGGACGCAGGGAATCGTCTCGTCGCCGTCACGCGGGGTGCGGATCGGGTAGCGGATCGCCTCATCCATCGTCTCGGCGAGGCCATGGAACTTGCCGATGTCGAGATAGACCCAGCGGATATCGGCCGGATCGTCCGACTTCTTCGAGACGAGCACAACCTCGGCCTCGATGATGCCGGCGTTGCCGACCATGCCGCGGCCCGGTTCGATGATCGTCTCCGGAATGCGGTTGCCGAAATGGCTGCGCAACGCGTCGAGGATTGCACGGCCGTAGGCCTGCACCGCCGGAATATCCCGGAGATATTTCGTCGGAAAACCACCGCCGAGATTGACCATCGAGAGCTGGATGCCGCGCTCCGCCATCTCGCGGAAGATCGCCGCCGCCGAGGCAAGCGCCGTGTTCCAGACGAGCGGGTTGCGCTGCTGCGAGCCGACGTGGAACGACACGCCGTGCGCGACGAGGCCGGAACGATGAGCCAGCTCAAGAACGCGCGGCGCCATCTCCGGCACGCAACCGAACTTGCGCGAAAGCGGCCATTCGGCATCCGCCCCGTCGCACAGGATGCGGCAGAACACCTTCGAGCCCGGCGCGGCGCGCGCGACCTTCTCGACCTCAGCCTCGCAATCGACCGCGAACAGCTTCACGCCGCGCTCGAAAGCACGCGCGATGTCGCGCTCCTTCTTGATCGTATTGCCGAAGGAGATGCGGTCGGCCGTCGCACCGGCAGCCAGCACCATCTCGATCTCGCCGATCGAGGCGCAATCGAAGCAGGAGCCGAGCTTGGTGAGCAGCTCGAGGACTTCCGGCGCAGGATTGGCCTTCACCGCGTAGAACACACGGCTGTCCGGCATCGCCTTGGTGAAGCCGATGTAATTGTCGCGCACGACGTCGAGGTCGATGATGAGGCGCGGGCCTTCGTCACGGCGGGTGCGGAGGAATTCGCGGATACGATCAGTCATAGCAGCATCCCCTTCACGCGGGCGCTCCTGCCCGCATTGGCGATGGACACGGAAGGGATGCTGCTTCACCCGTTCGCGCGGTGGAGGCGCGGGACAGGTTCAACCGACATCCCGTGCCGCGCGGTCTCCGGAGAGGAGACGTTGCGGCGGTGACGCTGCGCCGTTGGACGACCCGTCGCGGCCAGAATCGCGAGAACGCGACACCGCCGTTCGGAGAAGCCATCGTTTGGAAGGGGGAACCCCGACCGCACGCCCGGCAAGATGGACAAGCCTCTTTAGTTCGCCGGACTTGGAACCCGGCTGAGACCAAAAAAGCCCGCTCCGTCGTTGCTTTGAGCTGCGTCACCCGCTTCGGGCGGGGCCGCCGGTTTTCGCCTCCGGCTGCTGGTCCGTTCTTCAGGGGGCGAAAGCTTCCGCTTCTCCCCCCAACGACTGGCGTTTTTCCGGCCTCTTGTCCGGAGATCCGCCGACCAGCACGCAACCACAGGCACGTGCGAAATTGGGCAAGGCGGTGTATATGCGCTTCGCCCCCGGCACGCAAGCAAAACCGGAGGCCGGGATGAAAATTTTTCGTGATCGAAAAAACTTGAATTTTCGACAGGATTACCGAGAGTTAACGAATGTCGCCTCCCGCGCCAAAACTTGCGGGAATGCACTTGGGCCCGACGCCTGAATTCCTGAATCTTGTGGGTAATTGCGCGCCCGCGTGCATTGTCATCCAATTGTCATCAAACTGTGACCAACAGAGGCGCGGTTTCAGGCATCTGCTGCAAACAGCGGCACGATCTTCTGGGGGGCGGGACCTTGAAACATCCGGGGCGGAAATCCATCGGCTTTCAGTTGGTTCTGGCCGCGCGCCTGCACCGCACGCGCATGGCGATCCTTCTCGATGAGATCGGCCTCTTTCCGGGGCAGGAGCACGCGCTGCAGGTTCTCGCCCAGCACGAAGACGGCATGTCGATGGGCGACCTCTCCCGCGCGCTGCATGTCCGCCCGCCGACCGCCTCGAAGACCATCACGCGCCTGGCTGGACAGGGACTCGTCGAACGCGATGGCGCCTCGCCCGATGGCCGGGTCGTGCGCGTGAAGCTCACGGACACGGGCCGCGAGAAGCTCGAACGGATCGACGAGGCGACCGAACAGCTCGAAGGCGAATTGTCCGGCCTGTTCGACAACAAGGAAGCACGCCGCCTGCGCAAGGCGCTCCGGCGGATCTCGCGTCACCTTGGCGAGGACATCGCCCCGGACGGCGACGGCCTCGGCGAGGACGACGCCGAACTCGACGAATAAGACGACCCGCCCGGCCTGCGGCGAACCGACCCGCCGAGACTGTATTCAGAATGCCGGTTGAAACCGAAGCCGGTTCGCGCTCTACTCACAACATAGGGGAAAGATTGCCAATGCGCCGGGGTTCGCGCCCTGCGCCGGAGGAAAATTGACGTGTCCGATTTCGAAGTTCTCTTCACCGGCCCGGTGATGCCGCTCATCCGCGAAGGCATTTCCGCGCGGCTGAAGTCTCACCATCTCCATGAGATCGCCGACAAGGACGGATTCATCGCCGCCCATGCCACGCGGATCCACGCCATCGTCGGCGGCTCGGGGCACGGCCGTATCGATTCCGGGCTGATGTCGAAATTCGCCAATCTCAAGATCGTCGGCAATTTCGGCGTCGGATATGACGGCGTGGATGCGAAATGGGCCGGCCAGAACGGCATCATCGTCACCAACACCCCGGACGTGCTCACCGACGAGGTCGCCGATCTCGCGATGGGGCTGCTGATCGCGACTGTCCGCCGCCTTCCGCAGGCCGATCGCTATGTCCGCGACGGCAAATGGGCAAGCCAGGGCAATTTCCCCCTCACCTCCTCGCTGCGCGAGAAGAAGATGGGCATTCTCGGCCTCGGGCGGATTGGCGGCGCCATCGCCCGGCGTGCCGAAGCCTTCGGGCTCACGCTCGCCTATCACAGCCGCTCGGAAAAGCCGGACATTCCCTATCGCTACTATGCGTCGCTGGTCGAGATGGCGCAGGACGTCGATATCCTGATGGTCATTGCGCCCGGTGGCGAGGCGACGCGAGGCATCGTCAGTCGCGAGGTCATGGAGGCGCTGGGGCCGGCCGGCACGCTTGTCAATGTCGCGCGCGGCACGCTCGTTGACGAGCCGGCGATGGTCGAGCTCCTGAAGAGCGGTCGGCTTGGCGCGGCCGGGCTCGACGTGTTCGAGAAGGAGCCGCATGTCCCCGAGGCGCTGTTCCCCCTCGAGAATGTCGTGCTGCTGCCGCATGTCGGCTCGGCATCGCACTATACGCGCAACAAGATGGGCCAGCTCGTTGTCGATAATATCGTCAGCTTCGCCGAAGGGCGGGGGCCGATCACGCCGGTAGCGGAAACGCCCTGGCCGAAAACCTGACGTGACCGCGCAACGGGAAAGAGGCCGGAGCGCTCCGGCCTCGCCCGTTCAGCCGATCATACCACCAAGCTCATCTTCGATGTGAACCTTGAGGATTTCGTCGAAGCTCTTCTCGGCCTTGAAGCCAAGCGCCTGAGCGCGTTTTGCTTCGAAGCGCCGGGGCCAGCCGGCAACGATTTTTTCGATGATCGGATCGCGTTCGCGCCGGATGCGCGCGACCACCTTCTCCCCGCCGATGCGTCGCAGCGCCTCGATCTGCTCGCCGACGGTGCAAGCGAGACCCGGCATCGTCAGGTTGCGGCGAGGGCCAACCTTGGCGCCGTCGATCGTCGCAGCATGGATAAGGAACCCGACCGCCGCGCGCGGACTCGCATGCCAGTGCATCACCTCTTCGGAAACGGGAAGAACCGCCTCCTTGCCGGCTAACGGCTCGCGGCAGATGTTGGAAAAGAAGCCCGATGCCGCCTTGTTCGGCAATCCGGGGCGGACGCAGATCGTCGGCAAGCGGATGCCGATGCCGTCGAAGAAGCCCTTGCGCGTGTAGTCGGCAAGCAGCAGCTCACCGATGGTCTTTTGCGTGCCGTAGCTCGTAAGCGGGGTATTGAAGAACTCGTCGCCGATCGCCTCCGGGAACGGCGCGCCGAAAACAGCGATGGACGAAGTAAACACCACGCGCGGATTATAGCCGTCACCGATGCGGCGGATGGCGTCGAACAGGTTGCGCGTCCCGTCGAGGTTGATCCGGTAGCCCTTCTCGAAATCCGCTTCCGCCTCGCCGGAAACGATCGCAGCGAGATGGAAGATCACATCGGGGCGTGACGAGACCAGTTTTTCCGCCCCGCCCGGCAGCGAGAAATCCGAAGCGAGGCATTCGCTCGAAAACGGCGCACCTGCCGGCGCGGTCGGCATGACGATATCGTGCAGAATCGCGCGCGCGATCGGGATGCCGCCAAGCCGGCCATCCTTCGCGAGGCGCTCAGACAGTTTGCGGCCGACCATGCCCGCTGCGCCGAGAATGAGAACCTTCATAGCGCGAAGCCTCCGTCGACGAGGTGGATCTGTCCGGTGGTATAGCTCGATTCATCAGAGGCGAGATAAACCGCCAGCATCGCAATCTCTTCCGGCGTACCGAGGCGTCCCATCGGCTGGCGGTCGATGAAAGCCTGCCGCACGCTTTCGAGACTTTGCCCCGTCGCCTCGGCTTGCATTGCGATCCGCTGGTCGAGTGACGGCGACTGTACCGTTCCCGGGCAGACCGCATTGGCGCGCACGCCCTTGCGGATGAAGTCGGCCGCGAGCGCCTTGGTGAGACCGATGACGGCGGCCTTCGTCGCACCATACGCATAACGGTTGGGAATGCCGCGCACGGACCCCGCGCCCGAAGCGATGTTGACGATCGACCCCGAGCCCTTGGCCAGCATGCCCGGCAGGAAAGCCTTCGTCATGCGATGCATCGACTTTACATTGAGATCGAAGGAAAAATCCCACGCCTTGTCGTCGGTATCGAGAATCGTGCCGTGATGTACATAGCCGGCGCAATTTGCCAGAATGTCAATCGGGCCGACCTTCTCGGCGAAGCGCGCGACCTGACGATCCGAGAGCACGTCGAGCTTCATTTTCTTCGCCCGCGCGATGCCATCAAGCGCATCGCGGTTGAGATCGGTCGCATAAACCGTCGCGCCTTCACGCACGAACGCTTCGGCAATGGCGCGGCCGATGCCCGCTCCGGCGGCGGTGACGACCGCAACTTTGCCTTTCAGACGTCCAGACATAGATTTTATCCTCCTGATATATTTAGATAATCATCTTCTTCATGTGTACAATCCGCCTGTCCGGCAGCGTTTCGATCCCGGTGATGTCGAACCCGTGCCGGCCATACCAGGCGATATTGGCCTTGAGCGGCTCGCCGGTATAAAGCGTGAGGGCCTGAAGACCCTGCTCGCGCGCGCGGCGCTCAGCGAAATCGAGCAGCCGGTTGCCAAGCCCCGTACCCTGTGCATGCCCAGCGACGGCGACACTCCAGATGAGAAGCGCGCCATCCTCCACCTCCAGCGCAATGGCGCCATCCAGGCGGGTTTCGTCGCCGGAAAGCCATGTTTCTTTGCCGGCAACAACCTCATCGCAATCGACCAGAAGCGGCAGCGGCTCGACGCCGAGCAAAGCGCGGTTCCGGGCGAATGCCTCATGCTGCAGCGCTTCGAACGCCGCGACATGCCGCGTCTCCGCGCGATAGAATCCGGCGGCACTCATGAAGGCCCCGCCGGATGCCGGAAACTTTCGAGCCGGCGCTTCTGCAAGCCATCGCCGTCAAAATTCGAGGCGTCCAGCCAGGCCTCGTAACCGGCCCGTATCGTCGGCCATTCCCCGTCGATGATCGAGAACCACGCCGTGTCGCGATTGCGCCCCTTGGCGACCATGTGTTGGCGGAACAGCCCCTCATAGGTGAAGCCGAAACGGGCCGCGGCCTTCTTGGAGGGAGCATTCTCGTTATGGCATTTCCATTCGAAACGCCGGTAGCCCAACCCCTCGAAAGCGTAAAGCGCGAAGAGGTAGAGCGCCTCCGTGGCAACCCGGCTGCGGGAAATCGCCGGCCCCCACAGGATCGAGCCGATCTCGATGACGCCGTGAACCGGATCGATCCGCATCAGCGCCTGCCGGCCCTCGGTCCTGCCGGTCGCCTTGTCGATGACGGCGAAGAACAGAGGATCGTTTTGTTTCGTCTTCTCGGCGAACCAGTCTCCGAACGCCGCGCGGCTCATCGGCGCTTCGAAGAGATAACGATGCCGCTCTTCGGCGCCCGGCGCCATCGAGGCGGCAAAGAGGTCTTCGACGTGGCGGTCGCTCTCGAAGGGTTCGAGGCGCGTATACTGACCTTCGAGCACGAGACGGGCGGGAAGCGGACGGGTGGTCCAGCGGGAAAGATCAAGCGTCATTTCGGCCCCAGATCGAATGGCAACACGACATCGAGACGATCCCCCGGCCGGAGTTCCGCCCGGATGGCCTCGGCAATCGCCTCTCCCTCGCGATACCACGCCATGAATCGTTCCCGGCTAGGAAAGCACGAGGCGGGAGGGTCGTCATCCACGAAGATCGAATCGAACTCGTCCATCCAGTCCTCGATCCGGTCGGCCAGCGCCTCGGAAAACCCGGCATCCTCGACGCCGATCGCGTCATGGATGCCGTCCTGCGGGTCCCGCAGCCACAGGCCGGATTGCCCGAGCCATTCGGGCATCAGCCGGAACTGCCGGGCCATCGCGGGTTTGCCGCTTATCATCGCGCCCTAGTGATTATCACGCGGGGTGCCGTAGGTGCGGACGATGCGGCGATACTTGACCGCCGGCTTGAGCGTCATGCCCTCGGCGAGGCCATCCGTCAGCTTGCGCTGGATTTCCTGCCAGGGCGACTGGCTCTTCGGAACCTTGTAGCCGCCGTTGATCTTGAGTTCGGCGCGGCGGTTGTTCACCTCGTCATCCGAAATCAGGATATCGGCAGACCGCTTGTTGAGGTCGATCCGCACCCGATCGCCGGTCCGCAGCACCGCGAGCCCGCCGCCGAGCGCGGCCTCCGGCGTCGCATTGAGGATCGAGGGCGTATAGGATGTGCCCGATTGCCGCCCGTCACCAATGCACGGCAGCGCCGTGACGCCCTTCTTGAGGAGGTAGGCGGGCGGGCGCATGTTCACGACTTCCGCCGCGCCGGGATAGCCGATCGGCCCGGTGCCGCGCATGACGAGGATCGCGTCCTCGCCCATCTTGAGCGCGGGATCGTCGATACGCTTGTGGTAATCCTCCGGCCCGTCGAACACGAAGGCGGTGCCCTCGAAGGCCATCGGGTCCTTCGGGTTTTCGAGGTAGCGACTGCGGAACTCGTCCGAGATCACGCTCGTCTTCATGATCGCCGAATCGAACAGGTTGCCCGAGAGGTTGAGGAAGCCCGACTTTGCCTTCATCGGTTTGTCGAACGGCTTGATGACCGCGCGGTCTTCCGAGAACCGGCCGCGGTTGTTCTCGCCGAACGTCTTGCCGTTCACCGTCATCGCGTCCTCGTGGAGGAGGCCCCTGGCGATGAGTTCGGCGGCGATGGCCGGCACGCCGCCGGCGCGGTGATATTCCTCGGCGAGGTATTCGCCGGCCGGCTGCACGTTGGCGAGCAGCGGGATTTCGTAGCCAAGCCGATCCCAGTCATCGTTGTCGAGCGCGACCCCGAGATGCTTGGCGATGGCATTGAGATGGATCGGCGCATTGGTCGAACCGCCGATCGCGGAATTGATGCGGATCGCGTTTTCGAACGCCTTGCGGGTCATGATCTTGGTCGGGCGAAGGTCTTCCCAAACCATCTCGACAATGCGCTTCCCGGTCAGGTAGGCCGCCTGACCGCGCTCGCGGTAGGGCGCGGGGATCGAGGCCGAGCCGGGGAGGCTCATGCCGAGCGCCTCGGCGAGCGAATTCATGGTCGAGGCGGTGCCCATCGTGTTGCAATGCCCGGTCGAAGGCGCCGAGGCGGCAACCAGTTCGACCATCTGCTCCTCGGTGATTTCGCCGCGCGCCATCATCTCGCGCGCCTTCCAGGCAACGGTGCCCGAACCGGCGCGCTCGCCCTTGAACCAGCCGTTGAGCATCGGCCCGACATTGAGCGAAATCGCTGGGATATCGACCGTTGCCGCCGCCATCAGGCAGGCCGGCGTCGTCTTGTCGCAGCCGGTGGTAAGCACGACGCCATCGAGCGGGTAGCCGTAGAGCAGTTCAACGAGGCCGAGATAGGCGAGGTTGCGGTCAAGCGTCGCCGAGGGCCGCTTGCCGGTTTCCTGGATCGGATGGACCGGGAATTCGAGCGCGACGCCGCCGGCTTCGCGAATGCCCTCGCGAATGCGCTTGGCGAGTTCGAGATGGTGCCGGTTGCAGGGCGAGAGGTCCGAGCCGGTCTGGGCGATGCCGATGATCGGCTTGCCGGATTGCAGTTCCTCGCGCGTCAAGCCGAAGTTGAGATAGCGCTCGAGATAGAGCCCGGTCATTTCCGGGTTGGCAGGATTGTCGAACCAATCGCGGGAACGCAGGCGTGCGATCTGGGCTTTCGTGGGCTTCTTGGACAAGGCGGCACCCTTGGGATGATTGGTTTCCTGAAGGCATGGTCGAGGGCGGTTCGGGCCGTTCTGGTGTGATTTTTTCTTCGCAATTGCACAAAAGCTGCGCGGAACCCTCGATTGATCTTCCGCCAAACATCGCTCATCGTGCGGGAAAAAATCAAGGCTTCGCGACGGCGATCCGCTAAATAATAATACTGTATACGCTCAAGAAGGTGCATCATGCTCGAAATCGTCCCGGCCTTCGCCCGCATCGGCGAGGAAAATGCGTTCGCCGTGCTCGCGCGGGCCACGGAACTCGCGCGGCAAGGGCGCGACATCATCAACCTCGGCATCGGCCAGCCGGATTTCCAGACCCCGCCGCATATCGTCGAGGCAGCGGTGAAGGCGCTGCGGGACGGGCACCACGGCTACACCCCGGCGACCGGCATCCTCCCGGCGCGCGAAGCGGTGGCCCGCGATGTCCATCGCCGCTACGGCGTCGAGGTCTCGCCCGAGCGCGTCGCCATCGTGCCCGGCGGCAAGGTGACGATGTTCGCCGCAATTCTGATGTTCGGCCAGCCGGGTGTCGAGATTCTCTATCCGGACCCCGGCTTCCCCATCTATCGTTCGATGATCGAGTTCACCGGCGCGACCCCGGTTCCGGTGCCCATCCGCGAGGAAAACGGCTTCGCTTTCTCCGCCGAGGAGACGCTTTCGCTCATCACGGCGAAGACGCGACTCCTCATCATCAACTCACCCGCGAACCCGACCGGCGGCGTCACCCCCAAGGCCGAGATCGACAGGCTCGTCGCCGGGCTCCAGAATCATCCGCAGGTCGCGCTGATGTCGGACGAAATCTACGACCAGATGACCTATGACGGCGAGGCGCATGTGACGCTTCTCGCCTATCCCGAGATCCGCGACCGGCTGATCCTGCTCAACGGCTGGTCGAAGACCTACGCGATGACCGGCTGGCGCATGGGCTGGTCGATCTGGCCGGACGCCTGCTACGAGGCGATCCGCAAGCTCGCGGTCAACTGCTGGTCCTGCGTCAACGCGCCGGCGCAATGGGCCGGCATCGCCGCGCTGGAAGGCCCGCAGGACGCTGTTCATGCCATGGTCGCGGAGTTCGACCGCCGGCGGAAGGCGGTCGTTGCTGGCCTTAATCGGCTTTCGAATGTCACTTGCCTGACACCGAAGGGCGCCTTCTATGCCTATCCTAACATCAAGGCGACAGGCTGGAAGGCCAAGAAGCTCGCTGCGAAGTTGCTGGAGGACGCGGGCGTGGCCACCATCGGCGGCCCCGATTTCGGTGTGCACGGAGAAGGTTATATCCGGCTATCCTACGCGAACTCGCTCGAGAACATCGAACGGGCCCTCGACCGCATGGGCGACTTCCTTGCCAACCACAACAGACCTGACGAGACGTGACGGAGCGGAATGATGAGCGAGTTTTTCGATGCAGCGGAAACGCGCCCCCAGGAGCAGCGGGATATCGCCCAGCTCAGTGACCTGCGCGACCTTCTGACCTGGGCCCGCCCCGCCGCCACCGCGCTCGACCGGCAGCTCGCCGGCATCGACATCGCCTCGCTCGTCACCCGCGCCGATCTCGCGCGGATTCCGGTGCTGCGCAAGAGCGAGCTGCTGGGGATGCAGGGCGTCGCGCTGCCCTTCGCCAATCTCACCACCTGCCCGCCGGGAATGCTGAAACGCCTGCTGGTTTCTCCCGGTCCGATCCATGATCCGGAAGGTTACGCCGCCGACTGGTGGGGCACGGCGCGGGCGATGTTCGCCGCCGGCTTCCGCAAGGGCGACATCGTGCTCAACACCTTCTCCTATCACTTCACGCCCGGCGCCTTCATCATGGAATCCGGTGCCCATGCGCTCGGTTGCGCCGTGATCCCGGCCGGCCCCGGCCAGACCGAAACGCAGGTCGACGCGATCGCGACCTTCAAGCCCAATGGCTATGCCGGCACCCCGGACTTCCTGAAGATCATCCTCGACAAGGCCGAGGAACTCGGCAAACCGGCCGTTTCGCTCAAGAAGGCTTTCGTCTCCGGTGCGGCTTTCCCGCCGAGCCTGCAGCAGGCGGTCGCAGCCAAAGGCATCGAGGCCTATCAGGCCTATGCCACCGCCGATCTCGGCATCGTCGCCTATGAATCGCTCGCCCGCTCGGGCCTCATCATCAACGAGGGGCTGATCGTCGAGATCGTCCGCCCGGGCACCGACGATCCGGTGCCGGATGGCGAGGTCGGCGAGATCGTCGTCACCCGCCTCAACCGTGATTATCCGCTGCTGCGCTTCGGCACCGGCGATCTGTCCAAGGTTCTGGACGGGCAATCGCCCTGCGGGCGCACCAACCGTCGCCTTGCCGGCTGGCTGGGCCGCGCCGACCAGCGCACCAAGGTCAAGGGCATGTTCGTCGATCCGGCGCAGATCAACGAGGTCGCGCGGCGTCACCCCGGCCTCGGGCGGATGCGGCTGATCGTCACGCGCGAGAACGAGCAGGACACGATGACCCTGCGCGTCGAATCCGCCGATCTCGGTGGCGCACTGGCGGAGGCGATCGACGCCAGCCTCCGGGCTGCGACCAACCTCAAGGGCAAGGTCGAGCTCGTCTCGCCGGGAACCCTGCCCAACGACGGAAAAATCATTTCCGACGAGAGACCGGTCGGCTGAAGCGCCCTATATGGGTCGCATCCGATCCCTCACGAAGGATGACCCATGGCCGATCTCTCCGCTTTTCCGATCACCACCCTCTGGAAGCCGCAACACCCGGAGCGGCTCCAGCTTTATTCCTGGCCGACGCCGAACGGCGTGAAGATCTCGGTTCTTCTCGAAGAACTTGGCCTTCCCTACGAGGCCCATGCGGTCAACATCTCCAAGAACGAGACCTGGGGGCCGGAATTTCTGGCGCTGAACCCCAACGGCAAGATCCCCGCGATCCTCGACCCCGACGGGCCGGACGGCAAGCCGCTGGCGCTGTTCGAATCCGGTGCGATCCTCGTCTATCTCGCCGAAAAGGCTGGAAAGTTTATTCCCGCCGACGCCGCCGGCCGCTACGAGACCCTGCAATGGGTCTTCTTCCAGATGGCCTCGATCGGCCCGATGTTCGGCCAGCTCGGTTTCTTCCACAAATTCGCCGGCCGCGAATACGAGGACAAGCGCCCGCGCGACCGTTACGCGAGTGAATCGAAGCGCCTTCTCGGCGTGCTCGAAACGCGGCTCGAAGGCCGCAAGTGGATCATGGGCGAGGACTACACCATCGCCGACATCGCGATCCTCGGCTGGGTCCGCAACCTGATCGGCTTCTACGAGGCCGGCGAACTGGTCGATTTCGCGGCGCTCAAGCGCGTGCCGGAGTGGCTGAACCGCTGGCTCGAACGCCCTGCCGTGCAGCGCGGGCTCAACATTCCCCCGCGCACCTGAGAAGCCATCTGCACAGGTGACAGGCCGCACGCGTCGTTCTATCTGGAACGATTATGAACAAGCCGCCTGTCCCGCCCGCCTCCATCTCGACCGACGAAACCGCCATGAGCGCCATCCGGCTTCCCAAGGACCATCCACCCGTGCGGAAAGGCAGGATCGGCATCCTGCTGCTCAATCTCGGCACGCCGGATGCGACCGATTACTGGTCGATGCGGCGCTACCTGAAGGAGTTCCTCTCCGACCGGCGCGTCATCGAGGTGCCGCGCCTCATCTGGTGGCCGCTGCTCAACTTCATCATTCTCACCACCCGCCCCGGCAGGAAGGGCAAGGATTACGCCACGATCTGGAATAACGAACGCAACGAAGGCCCACTCAAGACCATCACGCGCGATCAGGCCGAGAAGCTGGCAGCGCGCTTCAAAGCAAGACCGAGCAAAGTGGCCGCCGGTTCGCGTGAAGATTTTGCGTCAAACGAGGCTACTTTGGGCGACGATAGCGTCGTTGTCGATTGGGCGATGCGCTACCAGAATCCCTCGACCGAAAGCCGCATCCGGGCGCTGATGGATCAGGGCTGCGACCGCATCCTGCTCATGCCGCTCTACCCGCAATACGCCGCCGCGACGAGCGCGACCGCCTGCGATCAGGCCTTCCGCGCGCTGATGACGATGCGTTGGCAGCCCTATGTGCGCGTCGCGCCGGCCTATGCCGACGAGCCAGCCTATATCGAGGCGCTGGCGAATTCGGTTCGCGCGCATCTTGCGACCCTCGATTGGGAACCCGAAGTGCTGATCGCCACGTTCCACGGTATGCCGCAGAAATACCTCGAAGCCGGCGACCCCTACCATTGCGAATGCCAGAAGACCGGCCGCCTGTTGCGCGAGGCCCTCGGCTGGGACAAGGATCGCTTCCGCATCACCTTCCAGTCGCGGTTCGGCAACGACCCGTGGCTCCAGCCTTATACGGACGAGACCGTGAAAGCGCTGGCGCAATCCGGCGTCAAGCGGCTCGCAATGGTCGCGCCCGGCTTCTCCGCCGATTGCCTCGAAACGCTCGAGGAGCTCGATGGCGAGAACCGCGAAATTTTCGAGCACAACGGCGGCGAGAAGTTCGCCTATATCCCGGCGCTCAACGCCTCGGATGGCGGCATCGACGTGATCGAAACCGTCGTCCGCCGCGAGTTGATGGGCTGGCTCTAGGGCGGAGGCCCATCGAGTTTGTCAGGTCATTCCGCAATGAACTCGGCCGCCGCCGCCTGAACGTCGGCATCGAAAAGGATGCGCCGGTGCCCAAGGCCCGGCGCGGGGCGCAGGCTGACGTGCGGCCCCGCCGCCAGCATCGCCTCGGCATCCGAATACGGGATTTCCCGGTCGTCCTGCGCATGGATCAGCAGGGTGGGCACCGTGAGCACCGCCAGATAGGCCGTGCCGGCGAAGCTTTCCATCGGCCGCCCGGCGATATTGTGCACCTCGCCTTCGAAAGCCGCGTGCCCCTTGGCCGTCAAGCCGAGAAAATCGGCAAAGGCCTTGCCATAGGGCTGCATGGCGTTCGGCGCCGCGACCGTCACGATCTTCCGCACCGGCAGGGGCGCGAAGGCCGGCACGCCACCGGCTGCGGCCGCCACCGCAACCGCACCGCCGAACGAATGCCCGACGATACCGGCAAGCGGTCGCAGCCCGCGCGTCACGGCGTGCAGGGCTTCGATCGCCAGCGGAAAGGTCAGTTGCCGCCCCGAGGAACCGCCGTGCGCCGGAAGATCGGCCGCCAGCACACGATAGCCTCGGGCGAGCAGCGGCCGCACGAACCCGGCCATGAACAGGCCTTGCCCGCCCCAGCCGTGCAGCAGCAGCACCGTGCCTTTCACGGGTTGGTCAGGCTCGAACCGGGCGACACGGACATAGCCGCAGCCGTAGGTGACCTTGCTGATCTCGGCCTGCGCGAACAGGGCCTGCGCATCGCGGATACGGGGATTGTCCGCGCGAACCGGGGCATGGCCGACCGGGGTGCAGAACAGGCGAAAGGCCAGCTTGCCGGTGATGCGCGGCGACAGGCGGCTCGAAACACGAACGAGTGGACGGATGACCTTTACCGCAGCATGTGGCATGGTGAGACTCGCGTCTGTTTGTTCAATTTTGAACATAATAGTTCAGTCTTGAACAGAATCAAGCGCGAATTCCGGTGCAGCCCTCGCGGCCTGCCGCCGGACCACAACAACAAGAAGACGGATACAACGTAACGATGTCGGACCTGCCGTGGAACCGCCCCCGCTTCAAGAACTGGCTCGCCGTGGCACGGGTTCATTCGCTCTGGGGACAAAGGCTGGTCGCAGCCCTTGCGGTGCATGGCATCAAGCTCGCGCAGTTCGACATCATGGCGAACCTGCTCTACCAGCCGGGCATGACCCAGCAGCGCCTCGCCGAGAAGATCTTCGTCGGCCGCTCCAATCTTTCGATGGCCCTGCCGGATCTCGAAAACCTCGGCTGGGTCCGCCGCGACACCGACGCCGCGGATCGCCGCGTGCGCCTGCTGTTCCTGACCGAGGAAGGCGAGCGCGTCGCCCGGCTCGGCCTTGAAGCGGAATGCGACCTTCTCGACGAGATGATGGAAGCGCTCTCGGAAGACGAGTGCAACCAGCTCGGCGACTACATGCGTCGGCTCGCCGATCGGCTGCGCGCCGGCAAACAGTCATCCTGACACATTCGCTTGCCAAAGCAGCGTGCGCGGGCGCACTGTCGCGCCCGTCTCGCATCTGCTTCTCATAGGTGGACACTCCGGGAGAATGCCCATGATCATGGATAGCGGCCAGATCGTCGCCATCATTTTTGTTGCCTTCGTCATCATCACGCTAATGGCCGGCATCCGTCAGGTCCCGCAGGGCCGGCATTACACGGTCGAGCGCTTCGGGCGCTACAACCGCACCCTCACACCCGGCCTCGGCCTTGTGATCCCCTATATCGAGACCGTCGGCGCCAAGGTCGTGATGATGGAGCAGGTGCTCGATGTGCCGACGCAGGAGGTCATCACCAAGGACAACGCCACGGTTCGCGCCGACGGCGTCATCTTTTATCAGGTGGTGGACGCGGCCCGGGCGACCTATCAGGTCGCCCAGCTCGACTATGCGCTCCTCAACCTGACGACGACGAACATCCGCACCGTGATGGGCTCGATGGACCTGGATTCGCTCCTCTCCCACCGCGACGAAATCAACGTGAAGCTGCTCTCGGTGGTCGATGCCGCCGCCTCGCCCTGGGGCGTCAAGATCACCCGCATCGAAATCAAGGATATCGTCCCGCCCGCCGATCTCGTCGGCGCGATGGGCCGGCAGATGAAGGCCGAACGCGAACGTCGCGCCGCGATCCTTGAAGCCGAGGGCCAGCGCCAGTCTGCCATCCTCAAGGCCGAGGGCGAGAAACAGGCCCAGATTCTCGCCGCCGAAGGGCGCAAGGAAGCCGCCTTCCGCGACGCGGAAGCACGTGAGCGCCAGGCCGAGGCCGAGGCGAGCGCGACCCGCATGGTTTCCGAAGCGATCTCCACGGGTGACCTGAGCGCGGTGAACTACCTGATCGCCGAGAAATACGTCGGCGCCTTCACGAAGCTCGCCACCGCGCCGAACCAGAAGGTCGTGATCGTGCCGGCCGAGATGAGCGGTCTCGTCGGAACGCTCGGCGGCATCGGCGAACTCGCCAAATCCGCGCTCGGCGGCGGCGACGCGCCGGCCCGCGCCGAGACGCCGAAGCGGCCGTGGTCCGAGACGAAGCCGAAGGAATAAGAGGCAGCCATGATCCTTCTCGGTTTCCCCCCCGTCTGGGGCTGGCTGGGCCTCGGGCTTGTACTGATCGGGCTGGAGGTGCTCGCCGCCCCCGGCACCTACATGCTGTTCATCGGCATCGCGGCGCTGATCATGGCCGGAGTCAACACACTCGTGACACTGGGCGCAGCGACGGAACTCATGGTGTTCGGCGTCCTCGCACTGATCTGCGGCTTCATCGGCTGGCGGGTCTATGGCGCGCGGGTCGAGAATGATGCCGCCCGCGATCTCCATGATCCCGCCGTGACAATGGTAGGGCGCATCCTGACGCTTTCGGCACCAATCGCCGAGGGAGTGGGACAGGCGCGGATGGACGATACCGTCTGGCGCGTCTCCGGTCCCGATCTGCCGGCGGGCGCGAAAGTGCGCGTCAAGGCGCTCGACGGGGCGACGCTCCTCGTCGACCCGGCCTGACGCGGCCTTTCGTCAGGCGACACCGATCCGCAGCAGATCGTGAACATGCACGATGCCGACGGGGCAGCCATCGGCGTCGAGCGCGAACAGCGCCGTGATCTTGGAGCGGTTGATCAGTTCCAGCGCCTCGACCGCCAGAACCGTCTCGCGGACTGTCTTGGGGTTGCGCGTCATGACGCTTTCGACCTGCTGCGCCAAGAGATCGGGCCGCATATGGCGACGCAGGTCGCCGTCGCTGACGATCCCGGCAAGCTCGCCGCCAGGCCCGGTGACGCCGACGCAGCCGAACCCCTTCCCGCTCATGACGACGATCGCCTCGCCCATCGCCGTCCCGGCCGGGACGAGCGGCAGCGCTTCGCCCCGGTGCATGATATCGCGCACGAAGGTGAGCTTCGCGCCGAGCTTGCCGCCGGGATGGAACGCACGGAAATCTTCCGGCGTGAAGCCGCGCGCTTCGAGCAGGGCGACGGCGAGCGCATCGCCGAGCGTGATCTGCATCGTGGTCGAGGTCGTCGGCGCAAGACCGTTCGGGCAGGCTTCCTCGGCCTTGGGCAACACCAGGGCGACATCCGCTTCCGACGCCAGCGTCGAGGCCGGATTGGACGTTACCGCAACCAACCCCACCCGGTAGCGCCGCGAGTAGGCGATGATATCGGAGAGTTCCGCCGTCTCGCCGGACCAGGACAGCGCGAGGATCACATCCTCGGAGCGGATCATGCCGAGATCGCCATGGCTCGCCTCGCCCGGATGGACGAAATGCGCCGGCGTGCCGGTGGAGGCGAAGGTCGCGGCGATCTTGCGGCCGATATGCCCCGACTTGCCCATGCCGGTGACGATCACGCGGCCGCTCGCGGCTTTGATCAGGCCGACCGCATCGGCAAATGCCGCGCCGAGGCCATTTCCGAGCGCATCGCGCAGCAGGCCGAGGCCCGCCATCTCGGTGCTGATCGAACGCCGCGCGCTTTCGATCGCCGCCGCGTTATCCGATTGCGCCATCTGCCTTCTCCTCGACCCGGCCAGGCCGCCACCCCGGCAGAAAATGCCGGGACGGAAACCAAGCGTTAACCCTCGATCTTTACATATCGTCAACAGTTCGGGCCAAGCCGGCCCGGCTTCGTGACGGCGTTCCCGATCCTGAACGCTGAAAGACCGGTCCCTCATTTGACGAGACGCCCTGATACTGGTTTCGGGAGTTTCTGGATAGCCCGTCTTGGCCCGGCGGCGCTGATCGGGATCGGATTGTCCGCGATGATCGCCTCGCGCAGCGAAGCGCAGATCCTCGGGCCGCAGACCCCCGGCACGCCGGGAGCCCTCGACGGCGAGCTTCGCGCCGGTCGTCCGGCAACCTCGTCGTCAACGAGCGCAGGCGCGCCGCCCCTGCGCGGCGCCGAAACCGACGAGGAAACGACCCGTCCCAGCAAGTTCGGTCTCAAGCGAATGCCGAATACCGCGACCCGGCGGACGCTGAATTCCGGCCAGACCCGCAACAGCGGCTTTGCCGGCGCCTCTCCCTCCGGTTCCGGCATCAACCAGCCCCAGAATGGCCTGCGCCGCCCGCAGGACACGACCGGCGCGCGCTTCGGCAATGCCGCCGACGCCGAAGCCGGCTCGCCACCGCTTGGCCGGCCGACGCGCCAGCACTCGGTTGCGCCCGGATTGCCGCCGGTGGCCGAGCCTCGTCGCGCGTCACCGCGCCGCGAGGATGATCCCTATGCCCCGCTCGGTATCCGGGCCGGCACGATGATCCTGCGCCCCGCAATCGAGGTTGATGGCGGCTATGACACCAACGCCGCCCGTTCCGGCACCAATCGCAAGGGTTCGGCCTTCCACCGCACCGAAGTCGAACTCAACGCGACCTCCGACTGGAGCCGCCACCAGCTCGATCTTGGCCTGCGCGGTGCCTATACCGGTTACACCGCGCTCAAGAACGCCAATCGCCCCGACGGCGACGCCAGGATCGCGCTGCGGCTCGACGCGACCCGCGACCTCACGCTTGATTCGCTTCTCACCGCCCGCGTCGACACCGAGAACCCCAGCTCGGTGAACCTGCCCGGTGGCGTTTCCAAGCGCGTGCCTTTTGTCACGACCGGCGCAGCCCTCGGCGCGACCCAGCGCTTCGGCCGCCTGAGCGTTGCCTTGCGCGGAACGCTCGACCGGGTCGACTACGCCGACGCAGAGGCTGGCGGCGTCACTGTGAGCCAGCGCGCCCGCAACCTCACGACCTACGGCATGCGCCTGCGGACGGGCTACGAGATCACGCCCGGCATCTCGCCCTTCGCAGAAGCCGGTGTCGACCGCCGCGTTCACGATCTTGGCGTCGACACCAACGGCTATCGCCGCGATTCGACCGGCGGCACGCTGCGTGTTGGCTCCACCTTCGAACTCGCCCGTAATCTCACCGGCGAGGCCTCCGCCGGCTACATCTTCCGGGCCTACGAGGACGCGCGCCTGGCCCATCTGCGCTCGCCGGCGGTCGATGCGGCGCTGACCTGGTCGATCTCGCCGCTCACCACGTTGGCCGTGCGCGCCCAGACCGAGATCGCCGAGACGACGATCGCCAATTCCGCCGGCGCCCGCGTGATGCGCGGCACCGCGACGCTGACCCATGCCTTCCTGCGCAACTTCACCGCGACCGCAACGCTCGGCTATTCACGCGCCGATTATGACGGCGTGAACCGGCTGGAGAACACGCTGACCGCCGGCGCCCGCCTCGAATACAAGTTCAACCGGGCGCTGGCGCTGCGGGGTTCCTACGCCTTCGAGCGCCTTAACGTGAACAGCGCCGGCGAGAGCTACAACGCCCACACCGTCATGCTCGGAGTGCGATACACGCCATGACATTGCGGGCTTCCACTTCAGGCGAAAGGGACACGCCATGCCCATCCTCGTGACCGGCGGCGCGGGCTATATCGGCTCGCACATGGTCCTCGCGCTCAGCGATCGCGACGAAAAGGTCGTCGTCATCGACAATCTCTCGACCGGAGCGCACTGGGTCCTGCCGCCCAACGTCGTGCTGCGCGGCGGGGACATGGGCGATCAGGCCTTCGTGGAAAGCGTCATCAACGAATTCGGCATCGACGAGATCGCGCATTTCGCGGCCAAGATCGTCGTGCCGGAATCGGTCGCCCACCCGCTGATGTATTACGGGAACAACACCGTCCGCAGCCGCAACCTCATCGAAAGCGCGATCCGCTGCGGCGTGAAGCGATTCATCTTCTCCTCGACGGCGGCCGTCTACGGCGATGTCAGCGGCGATCCGGTCGCCGAGAGCGCCCCGCTCAACCCGGTCTCGCCGTACGGGCGCTCAAAGCTGATGACCGAGTGGATGCTGGAGGACGCCGCGAAGGCGCATGATTTCCGCTATATCGCGCTGCGCTATTTCAATGTCGCCGGCGCCGATCCGCTCGGCCGCTCCGGCCAGTCCTTCCCGAACGCAACCCACCTGATCAAGGTCGCGGTGCAGACCGCGCTCGGCCAGCGTCCGCATATGGACATCTTCGGCACCGACTATCCGACGCGCGACGGCTCCTGCATCCGCGATTACATCCATGTCACCGATCTCGCGACCGCCCATGTCGATGCGCTCGGCTATCTCCGCCGTGGCGGGGACAGCATGGTGCTCAACTGCGGCTACGGGCAGGGGTTCTCGGTGCTGGAAGTGGTCGATGTCGTCCGCAAGGTGACGGGCGTCGATTTCAAGGCCAACATCGGCCCGCGCCGTGCCGGCGATCCGGCGACCATCGTCGCGAAATCCGACAAGATCCGGCAGGTCCTCGGCTGGAAGCCGGAGCATGACGATCTGGAAGAGATCGTCGCGGCCGCCTTCACCTGGGAACGCAAGCTCAAATCGCGCAACGCTTGACGGGCAGGCGGTCCCGCCGCAGGCTTCCGGTCGAGGATCAGGGCGCAACAGGAACGGATCATCGCATGTCGTCCTCAAGGCTTATCCAACTCGGCTTCCTCGCCTTCCTCGCCATCGGTTCGCTCGCCGCCGCCGGGCCGGCGCCGGCCGCCGCCGCGAAGAAGGAAAAGGCGCACAAGGCCCAGGCCGACACCGGCTTCCACCAGTTTCTCCAGAAACTCTGGGTTGACGCCCAGGCGCGCGGCATTTCCCGCAAGACCTTCGATCTCGCCTTCGCCGGCGTCACGCTCGATGCCTCCATCATCAAGCTCACCACCAAGCAGAGCGAGTTCGTCAAGCCGATCTGGAGCTATCTCGACGGCGCGATCTCGTCGGCCCGGCTCCAGCGCGGCGCGGCGATGGCCGAGCGCTACGCCTCCCATCTCGCCGCGCTCGAACGAAAATACGGCGTCGATCGCCGCGCCATTCTCGGTGTCTGGGGCATGGAGACCAATTTTGGCTCCTACACCGGCGACAAGGATGTCATCCGCTCGCTCGCCACCCTCGCCTACAAGCGCTACCGCGGCGACTTCTTCCGTGATGAACTGCTGATCGCCCTCAAGATCATCGAGGATGGCGAAGCGGAGCGGTCCGCCCTGCGCGGCTCTTGGGCCGGCGCGATGGGGCAGACGCAGTTCATGCCGTCGAGCTTCATGAAATACGCCGTCGATGGCGATGGCGACGGCACCCGCGACATCTGGGGCAGCGTGCCGGATGCGCTTGCCTCCACCGCGAATTATCTCGCGAGTTTCGGCTGGCAGAGCGGCGTTCCCTGGGGAATCGAAGTGGTGCTGCCGGCCAATTTCAATCTCGCCGAGGCGGGAGGCAGCCGAGGCTTCGACCGCTGGGCCTCCGCCGGGCTCGCGCGCGCGGATGGCGAAGCGATGCCGCGCAAGGGCGAGGCGTTCCTCTATCTGCCCGCCGGCATCCGCGGGCCGGCCCTATTGGTGAGCGAGAATTACCGCGTCATCAAGAAATACAACTCCTCCGACGCCTATGCGCTCGCTGTGGCGCATCTCGGCGACCGGCTGCTCGGCGGCGATCCCCTGCGTAAAGGCTGGCCGCGCGCCGACAAGCGCCTGTCGATGAATGAAGTGAAGGAAGTCCAGCGCCACCTGCAGGGAATGGGCCTGCCGGTCGGCAAGATCGACGGGCGCATCGGCGAGATCAGCCGCGAATCGGTCAGGAAGGCACAGATTCGCCACGGTCTTCCGGCAGACGGATATCCCACGCTTGCGCTGCTGGAGCGCTTGCGCCAGAAACGCTGACGCGGGGCCCCTCCCGCCGATCACGCGGGAGAGCCGGCCTTGAGCCTGATCCGGAAGCTGATCCTTGTCGCGGGAACGCTGGGTGCGCTCGCCCTGCCGCAGGTCGCGCGCGGCGAGGGCGACGCCTCGGTCATGAGCTGGCGCGTCGGCGGCCCTCCGGTACGGGCCAACTCGACGCCCCGCGCGCCGCAGACCTATCGCGCCCGCCGGCGTTACGATGCCCCGCGCGCGGCAAAGGTCGACGACGCTTCCCTCGGCTTGCACCTGCCGGAATTCAGCATCGCCGCGCCGAGCCAACCGGATTCCTCGAAGCTCCGGATCGCCGTCGTCGGCGATTCGCTCGCCGAAGCGCTTGCCGCCGGTCTGGAAGCGGACCCGGCGACCCATAACGATTTCGTACTCATCAAGAAATCGGTAAGCGCCTCGGGCCTTGTCCGCTCGGATTATCACGATTGGGCAGCGCACGTCGCCGCGATGATGCAGGAAAACAAGGATATCGCCGCGCTCGTGGTGATGCTCGGGCTCAACGACAGGCAGGTCCTGCGGACCGGCACCGAAACGCTGGAGCCGCTGGGCGATCCCTGGAAGGAAGCCTACCGCAAACGGATCGATGCGGTGATCGCGGCGAGCCAGGCCGCCAGGGTTCCGCTTGTCTGGGTTGGCCTGCCGGTGATGCGTGCACCCAAGCTCCCCGCCGATCTCGCTGCCATCAACAGCCTGATCCGCGAGCGTGTCGTCGCGGCGGGCGAGACCTTCGTCGAGACCTACGAGAACTTCGCCGACGAGAGCGGCGCCTTCTCGGCGACCGGACCGGACGTCATCGGCGACACCGTCCGCCTGCGCGGCCCGGACGGCATTCATTTCACGCCGGCCGGTCAGCGGAAGCTCGCCTTTTTCGTCGACAAGCCGCTCCACAAGCGCGCCGGCGACCGCCTCAATCGCACCGAGGCGCCAACGCTCGCCGCCCTGCCCACAGACCCGTCACGCGAGACGCCGCGCCGCGCGCCGGACGAGGTGACCATTCCGCTTCCCGGCCCGGCCGCGGTCTCCTTGCCGAAGCCGCGGCCCGAGATCGGCGAAATCCGCACGCTCGGTGAAACTGCCCCGGCCACGACGCTCCTCACCCGGACGAGCCAGCCGCTGCCGGACCCCGCGACACGCGACCTTTTCGATCGAGGCCTCTCGCCCGGCGCCCGGACGGGCCGCGCCGACGACTTCCGCTGGAAGGATCGCTAGGGCTTTTCCGGTCAGGTGGCGGCCGGTTGGCCGGGAGAAAATGCGTCAGAACATCAGCCTGGAGCGGGCGATCCGATTCAATCGGATCGAAACCTTCTCCAACCGCGCGGCGGCTAGTTGACCCCGCCGGAGAGGAGATGGCAGGCCGCCATCCGGCCGTCCGGTGTCTGGGTTCGCGCCGGCACCTCGCGCGCACAGCGCGGGCCGGCCATCGGGCAGCGCGGATGGAAATGGCACCCCGCCGGCGGATGCAGCGGCGAGGGAATTTCACCCTTCACAGTGGTGAAGCTGCGCTTGCGCGCATCGAGGCGCGGCACGTTGTCGAGCAGCGCCTGCGTGTAGGGATGGTGGGGCGAGGCGAAGATCGCCTCGCTCGGCCCGCTTTCGATCACCCGGCCGAGGTACATCACGAAGATGCGGTCGGAGATATGCCGCACCACGCCGAGATCGTGGCTGATGAACACATAGGCGAGTCCGAGCTGCTCGCGTAGGTCCATAAACAGGTTGAGCACCTGCGCCTGGATCGAGACGTCGAGCGCCGCGACGCTCTCGTCGCAGACGAGGAGATCGGGCTTCACCGCGAGCGCCCGCGCGATGCCGATGCGCGCGCGCTGTCCGCCCGAAAACTGGTGCGGAAACCGCCGGCGGTAGTCCGGATCGAGCCCCACCTGGCGGAAAAGCCCGGCGACGTAGTCCGCCTCGTCCTTCGCATCGACGAGCCCGTGCACGCGCGGCGCCTCGCCGACGATCTCACCGGCGCGGATGCGCGGATTGAGCGAGGACATCGGGTCCTGGAAGATCATCTGCGTGCCGAGCGTGAAGGCCCGGCGCGCGGCCCTATCCATCGTGGCGATGTTCTCGTCGCGCCAGAACACCTCGCCCTCGGTCGGATCGTGGATGCCGGCGATCACGCGGCCGAGCGTCGATTTTCCGCAACCGGATTCGCCGACGAGCGCAACGACCTCGCCGGGCGCGACGGAAAGGTCAACCTTGTCCACTGCATGGACCACCGTTTCCCGATTATTCGCCCCGAGCTTGTTGGCGATCCGGCCGGCGAGATCGACGGACTTCACGAAACGCTTGGAGACCTGCTCCACGCGCAGCAATTCGCCTGACGCGCTCATCGGGCAACCTCTTCGGCAAGAATCGGGCGGTGACAGCGATAGGCGCGGCCATCCGGCGCGGTTTCGATCGGTGGCGCCTGCTCGTTGCAGATGCCCTCGGCGCGCGCACAGCGCGGCGCGAAGGCGCAGCCCGGCGGCAACCGGCCGAGCGAGGGCGTCGAACCGGGTATCTGCGCGAGGCGCGCGCCGTGCAGCTTGCTGCCCGGCACAGAGCCGATCAGCCCATGCGTGTAGGGATGGATCGGCCGGTCGAGCACGTCATCGACCCTGCCCTGCTCGGCGATGCGACCGGCATACATCACGGCGACCCGATCGGCGAGGCCGGCGACCACCGCGAGGTCGTGCGTGATCCACACGAGCGCCGTCCCGCTCTCCGAGCACAGGCGCTGCATCTCGGCGAGGATCTGGCTCTGGATCGTCACGTCGAGCGCGGTCGTTGGCTCGTCGGCAATGATCAGCGCCGGCCGATGGATCAGCGCGATGGCGATGGCGACGCGCTGGCGCATTCCGCCCGAGAACTGGTGCGGATAGGCGGAAAGCCGCTCCTCAGGCGAGGGGATGCCGACCATCGCCAGCACCTCGGCGGAACGGGCGCGGGCGGCTCTGTCCGAAACCGCTTCATGCGCCTGCACCGCCTCCATCATCTGCGTGTCAATCCGCAGGACGGGGTTGAGCGTCATCATAGGGTCCTGGAAGACCATCGCCAGCGACCGCCCGCGCACCTTGCGCATCGCGCGGTCGTCGAGGCCGACGAGTTCCTCGCCCTTGAGGCGGATCGAGCCGGAGACGATCCGCCCCGGCGGGTCGATCAGGCCCATGATCGAGAACCCGGTGATCGACTTTCCGGAACCGGATTCGCCGACGAGGCCGAGCACTTCGCCGGGCATCACGTCGAAGGAAAGACCATCGACCGCCTTTACCACACCGTCGCGGGTGAAAAAGTGCGTCGAGAGGTTCTCGACGGCGAGCACGGGGCGGGTTGAGCCGGATGTCGCCATCTCACTTCTCCAGCCGCGGATTGAGAACGTCGCGCAGCCGGTCGCCAACCAGATTGATCGCGACGATCGTCACCAGCAGCGCAAGGCCGGGGAAGAACGAGATCCAGTATTTGCCCGAGAGCATGTACTGGAAGCCGTTGGCGATCAGCACGCCGAGCGAGGGCTCCGTCTGCGGCAGGCCGACACCGAGGAACGACAGCGTGGCCTCAAGGGAAATCGCATGCGCCGTCTGCACGGTCGCGATCACGATCACCGGCGCGAGGCAGTTCGGCAGGATGTGCCTGAACATCGTCCGCGCATGGGAAAGCCCGAGCGATCGCGCCGCCTCGACATATTCCTTGCGCCGTTCCACCAGCGCCGAGCCGCGCACCGTGCGAGCGTAATAGGCCCATTGCACCACGACCAGCGCAAGGATGATCTTGTCCACCCCCTTGCCCATCAGCGCGACAAGGATCAGCGCCACCAGCACCGAAGGCAGCGAGAGCTGGAGATCGACCACGCGCATGATGAAAGCTTCGACCCGCCCGCCCGCATAGGCGGCCGTCAGTCCCATCACAAGACCGACCGTCGCGGCGATGACGCCGCTGAGCACGCCGACGATCAGCGAGATGCGCAGGCCGTAGAGAATGCCGGACACGAGATCGCGACCAACACCGTCCGAGCCGAGCCACATCGTGAACCCGTCACCGGCGACACTTCCAGGCGGCTGGCGCGAGTCCATGATGTCGACGCGGCCGAGATCATAGGGGTTCTGCGGCGCTATCAGCGGCGCCAGTGCCGCCAGCGCGACAATGATCACCAGCGCGACAAGGCCGATCATCGCGATCCGGTCCTCGGCGAAGCGGCTGGCGAAACGGTGGAGCGGGCTCTGCTCCGGCGCGAGGGTTGCGGGTGCGGTCGTGCTCATGCCTGGCTCCCCGTGAGACGGACGCGCGGATCTAGCGCGGAATAAAGGACATCGACGATCAGGTTGATGGTCACGAACAGCAGCACGACCACCATCACGTAAGCCACGATCAGCGGGCGATCGAGCCGCTGGATCGCCTCAAGCAACAGCTTGCCCATGCCGGGCCATGCGAAGATCGTCTCGGTGACGACCGAAAAGGCGACGAGCGAACCGAATTCGAGCCCGAGCACCGTGACGATCGGGATAAGGATGTTCTTGAGGATATGCACGCCGACGATGCGCGCGGGCGAAAGCCCCTTGGCGCGGGCGAACTTGACGTAATCCTGCAGGCTCGCCTCCCGCGCACCCGAGCGGGTGAGGCGAATGACGAGACTGACTTTCAGAAGCGCAAGGTTCACCGCCGGCAGGAACAGATGCTTCCAGCCATCGAGCGTGAACAGCGAGGTCTTGATGCCGAAGATATCCACCGTCGCGCCCTGCCCGGTCGCCGGCAGCCAGCCGAGCATGACCGAGAAGAACATGATCAGCATGAGCCCCACCCAGAAGGTCGGCAGCGAGAACCCGAGGATGGAGGCGGCCATGATGCCACGCGAGAGCGGGTGATCCGGCCTCAAACCGGCGAACAGCCCGAGCGGAATGCCGATCAGAACCGCGAGCACCAGCGCTGCGAGCGCCAGTTCCATCGTCGCGGGCATCCGTTCGAGAATGAGGGTGATGGCGGATTCGCCATGCACGTAGGAGCGGCCGAAATCGCCCTGCAACACATCGGCGAGAAAGCGGAGGAACTGGACATAGACCGGCTGGTCGAAGCCGAATTCGCGCCGCACCTGCTCGATCTGTTCCTGCGTCGCATCGCCCGGCACCATCATCCAGACCGGATCGCCGATCACATGCGTGCCGAAGAAGACGAGCACGACCATCGCAACGATGACGACGAGCGCCTGCGCCAGTCGCCGGATAATGAAGGCGAGCATCGGTCTCTCCCGGAAATGGGCAGCGGCTTCAGCGTAAAAGAGGGGGCGGGCGACCGCCCCCTCTCCGTGGCAATTACGGCTTGACCGACATGGCGAGCGTGTATTCGTCCGTCCGCGGCTCGACCTTGAGCCCCTTCCGCGCGCCCCAGGTGTTCTTCTGGTAGTGGATCGGGATCAGGCCGACATCGTTCATGGCGAGTTCGGACGCCGCCGCGAACAGCGCCGCGCGCTTGTCGGCATCGACCGTCGCGAACCCCTTGGAGATCAGCGCATCGAGTTCCGGGTTGGAATAGCGGCCACGATTGGCGGAGCCGCTGCCGGCCTTCGGATCGTTCGTGCCGAGAAGCGCGCGCAGCGAGTCGCCCGGTTCACCCGTTCCGGCACTCCAGCCGGCGAGGATCATCGAGAATTCCGGGGTCTTCTCCGGGCCGCCGCTCGAGGCGCGCGAGAAGAACACGGACGGCGGCAGGGTCTCGACGCTGGTCTCGATACCGACACGGGTGAACATCTGCGCGACAGCCTCGATGATCTTGGTGTCGTTGGTGTAGCGCCCGTTCGGCCCGTGGATCGTCAGCTTGAACCCGTTCGGATAGCCCGCCTCGGCGAGGAGCTTCTTGGCGCCGTTGACGTCATAGGCGACCGGCTTGAGGTTCTTCGAGGTGCCGGCATAGCTGTCCGGCAGGAGCTGGCTGGCCGGGGCGGCCTCGCCTTCCATGATGCGCTCGACGATCGCCGGGCGGTTGATCGCCTTGGTCAACGCCTGACGGACCTTGAGGTTGTTGAGCGGGTTCTTGATCTCCGCGCCGTCCTTGCCCTTGATGAAAGGCGAGGCATCCTTCCGCAGCCGGTCGAGATGCAGATAGATCACGCGGTTCGAGAACTCGCTCGAAAGCGTCACCTTCGGTTCCTTGGCCAGCTTCTGCGCGTCGGCCGTCGGCACGCCCTCGATCACGTCGACGCCGCCCGAGAGCAGCGCGGCAACGCGCGTCGGATCCGACTTGATGAACTTGAAGGTAACGGTCGCCCAGGGCTCCTTGCCGCCCCAGTAATTGTCGTTGCGCTTCACGGTCATGTGGTCGCCGGGAACGAACTCGACGAACTGGTAGGGGCCGGTGCCGACGGTGCCCTTGCCGGCGTTGAGGTCCTGCGTCGTCACGTCCTTCGCCGCTTTGGCGGACATGATCTCGATCTGCGCCAGATGGTTCAGCATCAGCGCTTCCGGCTTCACCGTCTTGATGCGGATCGTGTGATCGTCGATCTTCTCGATGTATTTGCCGCGCACATAGCTCGTCTTCGGCGCCGGCGATTTCGGCACGTTCGGCACGCGATCGAACGAGAAGATCACATCGTCGGCGGTGAACGGCGAGCCGTCATGGAACTTGACGTTCTTGCGCAGCTTGAATTCCCAAGTGAGGTCGTCGACCGTCTTCCAGGATTCCGCGAGGCCGGGATGCATGGCCTGCAGCCGGTCCATCTGGACCAGCGTGTCGAAGATGTGCCGCGCGATCGCGTTGTTTGGCGTGAGGTTGTGATAATGCGGGTCCGCCGCGCTCGGTTCGGCGGCAAGCGCGATCTTGAGTTCCTGCGCACGAAGCGCGACCGGCACCGTCAGCGCTGTGGCCAGCGCCAGCGACAAGGCCGTGAGTGTCTTTCGCATGTGGTTCTCCCAGTTGTCGTTCGACCGGATCTTGTGCCCCGTCGTCTCCAGAACGGCATCTTGGCGGCAAGCCCCCCGGATGCCAATGCCCTTTCGCATCGAAAGTCGGGTGACACTATTATTCGTATCGTTTATTGTCATTCAAATCTGTATAACCAGAAAGGCATATTCTTATGCAGGAAATGCGGGAGCCTTTGGAACGCCGCCCGACCCTGCGCGAGCTTGAAGTGCTGCGGACGCTGATCGCCTACGGCAAGGCGACGGCCGCCGCACGCAAACTGGGCATCTCCCAGCCCGCCGTGTCGCGCGCCATCCACCAGCTCGAAAAGCGAACCGGTCTGACCCTGTTCCGCCGCGAGGGCGGCCGCCTTGTGCCGACCGCGGATGCGCTGGCGCTGCACAAGGAAAGCGAGGCGATCTTCATTACCTTCGACCGCCTCGAACGCGTGCGCTGGCGCCCGGAAGAGGCGCACCCGACGCTTCGCATCGCCTCGCCACCAACCTTGACGCAATGGTTCCTCAACCAGCTGCTCGCGGATTTCTCTTGCAGCGAGCCGGACACGCGAATCTACGTCGAGATCGGCTCCGGCCAGAGCGTGCTGTCGATGGTGGCGAACGGCGACATGGATCTCGGTGTCGTCGATGCGTTGCAGGCGCATATCGGCGTGCAATACAACGTGTTCCGGTCGTCCTATGCCCACGCAGTCGTGCCGCGCGACTCGCCGCTCGCCGAAGAACCCGAAATCACCCCTCATCACCTCAACGACGTGCCGTTCGTCGCCTTGTTGCGGCGCTTTCCCACTCGCACGCAACTCGACCGCCTGTTTCTCGCCGCAAATATCTCGCCGCGCATCGTGATCGAGGTCTCGACAGCCGGCGCGGCCTATGAATTCGTCCGGGCCGGCGTCGGCATAGCAATCAGCAACCCCTTCCCGATAGGCCTGAGACAGGACGACGACGTCCGGCTCATTCCGTTCCGGCCAGCCATTGCCTATGAAACCGCGTTCGTGCTTCCTTCGTTCGCGCCGCCGTCGCCGGTCGCGCGCCGCTTCATCGATTTCGTGCGTGAGCGGCAACCGGAAGACGGCTACTCCCAGGCCATACGGGCAAAGTGAACGGATAATGCCTCTCGATCTTGAAGCCGAATACAACAACCGCGCCCGCGTTCCCGAGCATCCGGCCATCATGGCCGGCTGGGTGCGCGATGCCGCGGCCTATCGCGAAACCCCGCCGTACGAGGCGGATATCGCTTACGGAACGACCACGCGCGAGCGTTACGATTTCTTCCCCGCGGGCGACGGTGCGCCGGTAGCGCTGTTCATTCACGGCGGCTACTGGCAGGCGCTGGACAAGTCCTTCTTCAGCCACATGGCGAAAGGGCCCAACGCGCGCGGCATCGCCGTCGCGGTCATGAGCTACGATCTCTGCCCCGATGTTTCCCTGTCCAGCATTGTCGACGAGGTCCGCGCCTGCGCGCTGGCACTGTGGCGGCGGACGGGCCGCAAGGTGATCGCCTTCGGCCACTCGGCGGGCGGACATCTCACCGCCATGCTGCTGGCAACGGACTGGAAAGTGCTTGACCCTGCCGCGCCAGCAGATCTCGTGACCGCCGGCCTCGCGATTTCAGGCTTGTTCGACCTGCCACCTCTCGTGCCGACCTCGATCAACATCAAGCTCGGCCTCGACGAGGCCGAGGCGAAGCGGCTCTCGCCGGCCTTCATGAAGCCCAACGCTGGCACGCGTCTCGTCGCGGCGGTCGGCGGCGCGGAAAGCCAGGAATATCTCCGCCAGTCGCGCCTCATCGCCGAAAGCTGGACACCGCTCGGCTGCGCGACGCGCGATCATATCGTCGCGGGCGCCAACCATTTCACGGTGATTGCCAGCCTCGCCGAGCCGGAAGGCGCGTTGACGCAAATCCTCGCCGGGCTCGCTAAGCCTGCCCCTTGAGCGCCAGCGCGACGACGGAGACGATCTCGAACAGCATCTGTGCGCCGGCCTGCGCGGTATTGGTCGTCGCGTCATATTGCGGGGCGACCTCGACGACATCGCCGCCGATGATGTCGAGCCCGGCGGCGCCACGGATCAGCGCCATCGCCTCGCGCGAGGAGAGCCCACCGACTTCCGGCGTGCCCGTTCCCGGCGCGAAGGCGGGATCGAGGCTATCGATATCGAAGGAGAGATAGGTCGGCCCGTCGCCAACCACCGCGCGCATTTTCGCGATCGTGGCATCGACGCCCATGCGCATGAACTCCTCGGCGTGAATGACCGTCATCCCGCTCTCGTAGGAGAATTCCCAGAGATATTCGGCATTGCCGCGAATACCGATCTGGATCACCCGCTCGGGGTCGAGCACGCCCTGGAGCACCGCCTCGCGGAACGGTCCGCCGTGATGGAATTTCGTATCCTCGAACGGCCCGCCGGTGTCGCAATGCGCGTCGATATGGATCATCCCGACCGGGCGCTTGCGGCCCAGCGCCTTGAGGATTGGCAAGGTCATCGAATGATCCCCGCCGACCGAGACAGGGCGTAGCCCGGCCTCCGCGATCACATCGAAATACGCTTCGATATCGGCGTGGCAATCGGCCAGCGAATAGCGCGAGCGGAACGGAATATCGCCGATGTCCGCCAGCCCGACCTCCGCTACCGGCACGATGCGGTGCACCTCGTGATAGGGCCCGACGCGCTCCACCTGCCGCACGGCGCGCGGCCCGAGCCGCGAACCGGCGCGATTCGAGACGCCGAGGTCCATCGGCACACCGACGAGCGGGATATCGATGCCGGAAAAATCGCGGCTGCCATGGGCATCAAGCCGCATCGGCGCGTCGAGGAAGGTCGATATCCCCTCGAAGGGCTTGAACCGCCGTGTGCCGGTGAACAGAAGATCCGTCACCTTGCGGAAGACCGGGTCCTTCACATCGGCCGCGCCGGAACCGTTGAACCGCTGCCGCAGGGCCTCAAGCTTCTTCGCATCCATTCGCGACTCCCTCGAATCTCTTGAGGGGCGAGAGTGGCAACCGTTCCGTCAAAGCGCAACACCGCCCGGGCATCATCAAGCGGATACCGGTTAATGGACAAAGTGATGCCTGAGGCTAAAGCGCTCTAGACGGTCACCTGCGCGCCGAGTTCGACGACACGCCCGGTCGGGATATGGAAGAAGTCGGTCGCGTTCGCCGCTGTACGCGACAGGAAGATGAAGAGATTGTCCTGCCAGAGCGGCATGCCCGAGGTCGCGGAGGCCTTGATCGTGCGCCGGCCGAGGAAGAACGAGGTCTGCATGATGTCGAAATCGAGCCCGCGCCGGCGCGCCAGCGCGAGGAAATGCGGCACGCGCGGGCTTTCCATGTAGCCGACGTTGACGCGGATACGTTTCACGTCCTCGGAGAGAACGTCGACGATCAGCTTGTCGCTGTCCGGCACGCGCGGCGCGTCGGCGGTCTTGATCGTCATGACGATATTGCGCTTGTGCAGCACCTTGTTGTGCTTGAGGTTGTGCAGCAGCGCGCCCGGTGCCGTATCCGGATCGGAGGAGAGGAACACGGCCGTTCCCGCCACCCGCACCGGCTTCGATTTCTCGAGCATCTTGATGAGGTCCATCAGCGGCACGGAATCGCGGCGGGACTTCTCGTAGACGATGCGCGTGCCCCGGACCCAGGTCCACATCATCACGATCAGCATCGCGCCGAACAGCAGCGGCATGTAGGCGCCTTCCGGGATCTTCAGGCAGTTCGCACCGAAGAAAATCAGGTCGATCGCCAGGAACGGAACGCCGAAAACCGCCACGCGCCAATGCGGCCACTTCCAGACGTGGAGCGCGACGATGAAGAACAGGCCCGTATCCGCGAGCATCGCGCCGGTCACGGCGATGCCGTAGGCCGAAGCGAGGGAGGAGGAGGTCTTGAACAGGAGAACCAGCGCGATCACGCCGAACGCGAGCATCCGGTTGACCTGCGGAATGTAAATCTGGCCGAGTGTCGTCTCCGAAGTATGGCGGATGTCGATGCGCGGCAGCAGGCCGAGCTGGACCGCCTGCTGCGTCAGCGAGAACGCGCCGGTGATCACCGCCTGGCTGGCGATGATGGTCGCAAGACCGGAGAGGATGACGAGCGGCAGCACCGCCCATTCCGGCGCCATCAGGAAGAACGGATCGGCGATCACGCGCGCGTCGCCGATGTATTTCAGCACGAAAGCGCCCTGCCCGAGATAGTTGAGCGTGAGGCACGGAAAGACGAAGAACAGCCAGGCCGCGCGGATCGGGAATCGGCCGAAGTGCCCCATATCCGCGTAAAGCGCCTCGGCGCCGGTCACCGCCAGGAACACCGAGCCCAGCACCAGAAGCCCGATCACCCCATGCGCCGCGACGAAGCTGATGGCGTGGTAGGGGTTGAAGGCGGCGAGAATGCCGAGATCGTCCGAGATATGAATGACGCCGAGCGCGGCCAGCACCGTGAACCAGATCACCATGACCGGGCCGAAGAAGCTCGCGACCCGCTCCGTCCCGCGGCTTTGGACCATGAACAGGCCAAGCAGGATGGCGAGTGCCAGCAGGATCACGTTCCACTGGTCGGCGAAGACCGGCGTCACCAGCTTGAGACCCTCGACTGCGGATAGCACCGAGATCGCCGGCGTGATGATCGAGTCCCCGTAGAACAGCGCCGCGCCGAGCACGCCGAGTCCGAAGATCGCGGCCGATCGACGGCCGAGCGCCTGCTGCGCCAGCGCCATCAGCGAGAGGGTCCCGCCCTCGCCCTTGTTGTCCGCCCGCATGATGAAGACGACGTATTTGAGCGTGACGACGATCACCACCGCCCAGATCAGCAGCGAGACGATGCCGATCACCTCGGACCGGATCAGCCCGTCCTTCGCGGCGTGATGGATCGATTCCTTGAGCGCGTAGAGCGGCGAAGTGCCGATATCGCCGTAAACGACGCCGACGGAGCCGACAGCGAGCGCGAGGTTACGCCCGAAGCCCTTGGGCTCGTGCCCGTGGCTCGGCACCACGGAATCAACATCGGACGAAACGGGGCTACCGGTGTTTTGCATGATAGAGCTCCAACGCAACACCCATCCCGGGGTTGCAGCTTCCCGCGCCTGAACCGCTCCAGATCTTCACCGTCCACCATGAGAAAGGGGGCGGGAGCGGCGGGCTTATACACTGCTCGGCAGCAGGGGGCAAAGCCATCAATTCGCCAAATTCCAGACAGCAGCGGCCCGGCAACATCCGCCCGTCGGGCGCTCGGGCGCGGGCAGGCCAACAAGAGACTGGAAAGCCTCGCCTCTTTCGCTTAAACGGGCTTTCTCGAACGTCGGCGACCGCCGGCAACCCGGCTGTGGACATGCCAGTTGCGAATATGGCTTTCCGCCCGGCCGGACTTCAGGAGACAAGAAGCATGAGCGCGCCCAAAACCCTCTACGACAAGATTTTCGACGACCATGTGGTCGATCGTCAGGCGGACGGGACGTGCCTTCTCTATATTGACCGCCACCTTGTCCATGAAGTCACGTCGCCTCAGGCGTTCGAAGGCCTGCGCATGACGAACCGCAAGGTCCGCGCGCCGGAGAAGACCCTCGCCGTCGTCGACCATAACGTGCCAACCTCCGATCGCTCGAAGGGCATCCAGGAAGAGGAGAGCCGTATCCAGGTCGAGACGCTGGCGAAAAACGCGGCCGATTTCGGCATCGAATATTATTCCGAGCGCGACAAGCGCCAGGGCGTCGTCCACGTCATCGGTCCGGAGCAGGGCTTCACGCTGCCCGGCACGACTATCGTCTGCGGCGACAGCCACACCTCGACGCACGGCGCGTTCGGCGCGCTCGCGCACGGTATCGGCACCTCCGAGGTCGAGCATGTGCTGGCCACCCAGACGCTGATCCAGAAGAAGGCCAAGAACATGCTGGTGCAGGTGGATGGTCATCTGCACAATGGCGTCACCGCCAAGGATATCGCGCTCGCGATCATCGGCGAGATCGGCACCGCCGGCGGCACCGGCTCGGTGATGGAATACGCCGGCTCGGCGATCCGCGAGTTGACGATGGAAGGCCGCATGACGGTCTGCAACATGTCGATCGAAGGCGGCGCGCGCGCCGGTCTCGTCGCGCCGGACGAGAAGACCTACGCCTACCTCGCAGGCCGCCCGAAGGCGCCGCAGGGCGCCAACTGGGATGCCGCCCGCCGCTACTGGGATACGCTGAACACGGACGAGGGCGCGCATTTCGACCGCATCGTCAAGCTCGACGCCAACAACCTGCCACCGATCGTCTCCTGGGGCACCTCGCCGGAGGATGTCGTCTCGATCAACGGCATCGTGCCGGACCCGTCCGTCATCGCCGACGAGGTGAAGCGTGAATCGAAAATCCGTGCGCTCGCCTACATGGGCCTCGATGCCGGCACGAAGATGACCGACATCGAACTCGACGTCGTCTGGATCGGCTCCTGCACCAACGGCCGCATCGAGGATCTTCGCGCCGCCGCCGACATCCTCAAGGGCAAGAAGATCTCGGATCGCCTCGCCTATATGATGGTGGTGCCGGGCTCGGGCCTCGTGAAGGAACAGGCGGAAGCCGAAGGTCTCGACAAGATCTTCATCGAGGCCGGCGCGCAGTGGCGCGAGCCGGGCTGCTCGATGTGCCTCGGCATGAACCCCGACCAGCTTCTGCCGGGCCAGCGCTGTGCTTCGACCTCGAACCGCAACTTCGAGGGCCGCCAGGGCTTCAAGGGCCGCACCCACCTCGTCTCGCCGAAGATGGCGGCCGCCGCCGCGCTCGCCGGGCGCTTCGTGGATGTGCGGTCGATGGGGTGAGCGATGGTCTGGCTTGCGGGCATCCTGACAACCATTTGGCTGCTTATTATCGCAGTTTATCTGGCAGATCCACGATCCGGCATAGCTGCAATTGACAGAATTCTTAAGCTTGAGCCCAATAACTTTGGAGACTTCATGGCC
>JAVTWI010000279.1:0-5567 GCA_032229845.1 Rhabdaerophilum sp. | reverse complement strand
AAGACCGAATTCCGCGAGTGAGAGAAGGACACGCCTTATTTCGACGGCTGCCTGCCAATCGAGGTGATGGCCGAACGTGGGCCCGAGACGCTGCGGCACGGGCCGATGAAGCCGGTTGGCCTCACCAACCCGCATGACCCGGCGGTGAAGCCCCACGCCGTCGTCCAGCTCCGGCAGGACAACAAGCTCGGCACGCTCTACAACATGGTCGGCTTTCAGACGAAGCTGAAATACGGTCCGCAGAGCGACATCTTCCGGATGATTCCGGGTCTTGCGAACGCGGAATTCGCCCGCCTCGGCGGCATCCACCGCAACACCTATCTCAATTCGCCGCGTCATCTCGACGGCGCCCTGCGCCTCAAGTCGATGCCGCGCCTGCGCTTCGCCGGGCAGGTCACGGGTTGCGAGGGCTATGTCGAAAGCGCGGCCGTCGGGCTGATGGCCGGGCGCTTCGCGGCGGCGGAGCGGCTGGGACGCACCCTGTCCGCGCCGCCGGCGGAAACGGCGCTCGGCGCGCTCATCAACCACATCACCGGCGGCCATATCGAGACCATCGACGCCGGCCCGCCGTCCTACCAGCCGATGAACATCAATTTCGGCCTGTTCCCGGTGATCGGCGAGGCGCCGCGCGATGCCAACGGCAAGCGCCTCAAGGGCAAGGAGAAGGCGGCGGCGCGCAAGCGGATGATCACCGCCCGCGCAAAGGCCGCGCTCGCCCGCTGGATGGAAGAAACAGAGGCCTGAACGGCCTCAGCGGCGCGCGCGCCAGGCGCTGCGGCCGAGAATGAACAGCCGGCGCAGCGGTGAGATGTCGATGCGCGAGTGGAAGGGCTGGTAATCCGGCCGCTCCATCGCCTCGAGATAGGTCGGGCACAGACAAACGGGCAGGAACGCCGCACGGATGCGCGGATCGAGTTCGCCGATCCGGCCACGGACCTGGTCGAAATGCGCGCGTGCTCTCTCGCGCATCGCGGCGAGCACCGCGCGAAGGTTGTCGCTGTCCCTGCCCTCGTGGATGTCGTCGACATCGAGCCCGCAGGCGATCAGGGCCTCGTGTGGAATGTAGCATTGCTGCCGCCGGGCGTGGATCGGGAAGGCGCGCAGCAGCCCGGTGATCGCATAGGCGACGCCGGCATGGCCGCAGAGATCGGCGGAGCCGGCATCCTCTCCCTCGGCGAGGATGATGGTCGCGAGCCGGATCAGCGCCGACGAGGTCTCGCCGCAATAGCCTTCGAGATCGAGCCAGGTCGGCATCGGATCGTCATAAAGGTCGAAGCTGCGCGCCTCGACGAGCGCCAGCAACGGTTCCGGCGGCAGGCGATAACGCAGCAGCGTATCCTTCAGCGCCAGCGCCACCGGATGGGTGCGGGCCTCCTCGCCGCGCCCCTGGCAGCAGAGCGCCTCGCGCCACCATTGATGGCGAATCTCGCCCGGCATCGGCTCCGAGACCAGTTCGCGGATGCGGGCGATTTCGGAATTGAACGCGAACAGCGCGAACAGGGCCGGCTGCAGCGCGCCGGGCGCGAACAGGCAGGCGGCATACCGGTCCGGGTCATGCTGGCGGACCGTCGCCTGACAGGCCCTGTAGGCGCTGTCGAGTTCCGGGCGCGAAACCTGGGAGCAGGTTGCTTTCGACATGCGCTCAATGGACATGCGCTCAATGCACTCGTTCGGTGGTGGCTCCGCCGGAATATGGGGCGGCGCGCGCCGGAGGAAAGCATCCCATGGCCATCTAATCCGACGCCGGAGAATCGGATGTCAGATTGCCAGCAGCGCGGCAGCGACCCGGCGGCCTTCGGAGAACATGACGTTATAGGTGCGCGCCGCGCTGGCCGTATCCATGATCTCGACATTGAGGCCGAGCTGGCGCAGCGCCCGGGCCACCGGCGCATCCGGCGGCAGCGCCTTCTCGCCCGAGCCGATCAGCAGCAGGTCGATCTGGCCGATCTCGACGATAACCGCCGTGAGCGAGGCGACGTCGATGCGCGTCGGCGCCGACACCGCCCAGGACTGGACGCCGGTCGGCATCGCGATCACCGAACCCTGATGGGACATGCCGGCAAAGCGGAAGCCGCCATTGCCGTAGGAATCGATCATGTGACCGCCGGCGACGAAACCCGAGCTGCGTTTCTTGCCTTCGTCGGCACCTGCCATCGGGGTTACTCCTTCTTCGCGCCTTTGTCGTCGGTGGCACCGGAGGTATCGCCGACCCGGACCCCGAGGTAGATGAGAATCGGCGCGGCGATAAAGATCGACGAATAGGTGCCGATCACGACGCCGAACAGCATCGCAAGGCAGAAGCCGCGGATCACGTCGCCGCCGAAGATCGCCAGCGCGATCAGCGCGAGGATGGTCGTCACCGAGGTGATGACCGTGCGCGAAAGTGTCGAGTTCATCGAGAGGTCGAGAATCTCGTCGATGTGAATCTTCTTGTACTTGCGCAGCAGCTCGCGGACACGGTCATAGACGACGACGGTGTCGTTTAGCGAATAGCCGATGATCGTCAGGATCGCGGCGATCGAGGTCTGGTCGAACTGGAGCTGGGTGACGGCGTAGAAACCGATCGTCAGCACGAGATCGTGCATGGTGGCGATGACCGCGCCGACCGCGAACTGCCATTCGTAGCGGAACCAAAGGTAGATCAGGATCACGAGAATCGCGAGCAGCACGCCGATCGTGCCGTTCTGGACGAGTTCCTCGGAAACGCGCGGCCCGACCACCTCGACGCGGCGGAACTCGTATTTGTCGTCGAACACCGAACGCAGCTTGACCACGACTTCGGCCTGCGCCTTGTCGCCGCCGGGCTGCAACCCCACGCGCAGGAGCACCTCGCGCTTGGAGCCGAATTCCTGCACCTCGATATCGCCGAGGCCCAGCTTGTCCGCGCTCGCGCGGATGGCGCCGAGATCAGCCTGCTCGGCCTTGGCCTGCAGCTCGACGACCGTGCCGCCCTTGAAGTCGATGCCGACGTTCATGCCTAGCCCGAGGAAGGCGACCACCGCGATGATGGAACAGAGCGCCGAAAACGGGAACGAGACCGCCCGGAACTTCATGAATCCGAAGCGTGTATTGTCCGGGATGAGGCGAAGAAGTTTCATTCGGTTTCCAGAACTTGATGCGGGCGGGCACGCCGCCCCTGTCTTCGGCGATCAGGCGGGGAACGTCTTCAGATGGGAACGGTCTTCGGACGGAACCAGCGATACCACGCCGCCACGATGACGCGGGTCAGCGTGAAGGCGGTGAAGATTGTGGTGACGATACCGATGCAGAGCGTAACCGCGAAGCCCTTCACCGGTCCGGTGCCGATCAGGAACAGGATCGCGCCGGCGAGGAAGGTCGTGATGTTGGCGTCGAGGATCGTCGCCAGCGCGCGGCTGAAGCCGGCGTCCAGCGAGGAAATCGCCGAGCGGCCGGCCGCCTGCTCCTCGCGGATGCGCTCGTAGATCAGCACGTTCGAATCGACCGCCATCGCCATCGTCAGCACGATGCCGGCGATGCCGGGCAGCGTCAGCGTCGAGCCGAGCATCGACATCGAGGCAAAAATCAGGATCAGGTTCGCGGCGAGCGCGATCAGCGCGATGATGCCGAGGACACCATAGGTGGCTGCGGTGAAGACGATGATGGCGATCGAGGAGACATAGGCCGCGACCTTGGCGGCCGCGATCGAATCCGCGCCGAGGCCGGGGCCGACGGTGCGTTCCTCGACCGGTGTGAACGCCGCCGGCAGCGCGCCTGAACGCAGCAGCACGGCGAGCCGGTTCGCCGCCTCGACCGTGAAGCGGCCGGAAATCTGCCCCTGCCCCTGCGTGATCGGCGAGATGATGCGCGGTGCCGAAACCACCTTGTTGTCGAGGATGATCGCGAAAGGCTTGCCGACGTTCTCGGTCGTCACCTTGGCGAAGGCCTGCGCGCCCTTCACGTTGAAGCGGAAATTGACGACCGGTTCGGAATTGCGCTGGTCAAAGCCCGGTTCGGCGGAGGTAAGGTCCTCGCCACGCACAAGCACGCGCCGTTCCACCTGGATCGTGCCGCCGCCCTGATCAAGAAACGGCAGCGTCTCGATCTCGTTGGGGGCCGCGCCGGGCTCGGCAACCATGCGGAATTCGAGCTTGCCGGGCTGGAGAACGTCGGTGATTTCCTTGGAGTTTTTCGCGCCCGGCACCTGGACGACGATACGGTCGAGGCCCTGACGCTGGATCGAGGGCTCCTTCACGCCGTCCGGGTCGATACGCTTGCGGAAAATCTCGATCGACTGGTCGACCGCACGGCGGATGCGCTCGTTGATCTCGGCGTCCGTGATGGCGATCTGGATCAGGCCGTCGCCGAGGTTGACGACTTCGAGGCTGCGCTGCCCGGTATTGCCGATGACGGCGTTGGTGACCGGCAACGCCAGTTCCTGAAGCTTGGGGAATACCTTGGCGCGCTGCTCGGCATCGGCGATGCGCAGGCTGACACCGCGCGTCTGCGCGACGATGCCGCCGGTCGGCGGCACGCGCTCGGTGCGCAGCACGCGGCGCACGTCTTCCTGCAACTGCTTGACGAGATCGCGCGTCACGCCCGGCCGGTCGGCCTCCAGCATCACATGCACGCCGCCCTGAAGGTCGAGCCCGAGCTTGACGGCGTTTTTCGGCACGAGGAACGACGGCAGGTAATTGCCGACTGCCTTCATCGCATCCTGCCCGAAGATCGAGGGCAAGGTATAATAGACGCCGAGGAACAGCGTCAGGGCGATGAGCGCGGATTTGAAGCCCGATTGCTTGAACATATCCCCTCGCGCCGGCGGGTCCGGCGGTGACCTGTTGGAACGCGAAACGCGATGCGAACGGCGTGAGAGCCGGCTCAGCCTTCGGTCTTGGCCGGCTCGGTCTTGCTGCGGACTTCGGCGATCATGCCGCGAACAAGGCGGACGCGGACGTTATCCGCGATCTCGACCTCGACCTCGGCATCGTCGACCACCTTGGTGACCTTGCCGATCATGCCGCTGTTCATCACGATCACGTCGCCGCGGCGCACGTTCTTGACCATCTCCTGATGGGCCTTGGCGCGCTTCTGCTGCGGACGGATCAGCAGGAAATACATGATGATCAGCACGAAGACAAACGGCAGCAACTGCATGAACATGTCGTTCGCGCCTGGCGTCGCGGCGGCCTGGGCAAAGGCAGGGGTAATGAACAAAGGCTCACTCCGATATTGGGGCGCAACCTCGCCACGCCCGTCCAAACTCGCGCGGAATATAGTGAGGGAAACGGCAAACGCAATTGTTCCGTGGCGGATTGGAGCGAAGATCGGCATTTCCGGAGCATTTGCCGGCCCGGGAAACGCGCCAAGCCGCTGGCTTTCGCCGGCGTAGCGGGGTAACCGGGGGTAACTCTTTCGCCCTCCCCACCTTTCCTCCCGTGTACGAACCGATGCAGCCCGACCTAACCTCCCTCACCGCCCTCCTCACCCGCATCGCCGAATCGCTCGAGCGGATCGCGCCGCCAGCCCCGCCGGCACCGGATTTCGCGGCCGCGGACGGCTTTCTCTGGCACGCGGCGGAAGACAGCCGCGCGAGTGGCTGGCTGCAA
>JAVTWI010000278.1:2155-5583 GCA_032229845.1 Rhabdaerophilum sp. | reverse complement strand
ACCACGGATCTGCTCGACGGCCGATTCGATCGTGTCGCAATTCATGTCGACGATCTTCTTCTCGGCGATTTCGCGCAGCTGCTTCTCGGTCACCTTGCCAACGAAGGCGCCCTTGCCCGGCGTCTTGGAGCCGGAGGCCGGCTTCTTGCCGAGCTTGAGGTTCGCGGCCTTCTTGAGGAAGAAGGTCACCGGCGGCTGCTTCATCTCGAACGTGAAGGAGCGGTCGGCGTAAGCGGTGATGACGACGGGGATCGGCATCCCCTTTTCCATCTGCTGGGTCTTCGCGTTGAAGGCCTTGCAGAATTCCATGATGTTCAGGCCGCGCTGACCCAGAGCCGGGCCGACAGGCGGCGCCGGCTTGGCATCGCCCGCCGGGATCTGCAGCTTGATAAAGCCGATGATTTTCTTTGCCATTGTTCTCTCCAAAAGCCGGAAGGCCCGAAGGAAGGTGAACCCTGCCGTCAGACCTCTTTGGCTCGTTGCTGGACCGTGGTGGGGCTTTGCGTTTCAACCGGCGAGCACCGGACGAAAACCGCCTTCCACGGCTTTGACGCGAAAACGGCATTCCGTCCCCGCGAAGGTCCCGCGCATACGCGCTGAACCCTATCTTTGCAAGCGAAAAGCTTACTTCAGCTTCTCGACCTGGCTGAATTCGAGTTCCACCGGCGTCGCGCGGCCAAAGATCGAGACCGCGGCCTTGAGGCGCTGGCGGGCCATGTCGACTTCCTCGACGATGCCGTTGAACGAGGCGAACGGACCATCGGCCACCTTCACCTGCTCGCCGACCTCGAAGATGATCGTCATCTTCGGCTTCTCGCTCGTCTCGACCACCTGGCCCTTGATGCGCTCGGCCTCGGAATCGGGGATCGGGATCGGCTTCTTGTCGGCACCGAGGAAACCGGTGACCTTCGGCGTGTTCTTGATCAGGTGATAGGCGTCGTCCGTGAGGTCGCATTTCACCAGCACATAGCCGGGGAAGAACTTGCGATCAGTCTCGATGCGCCGGCCGCGACGGATTTCCGTCACCTTCTCGGTCGGCACGAGGATTTCCTCGAAGAGATGGTCGAGGCCCTGACGCTCGGCGCCATTCTTGATGTCGTCGGCGACCTTGCGCTCGAAGTTCGAGAAGGCGTGGACGATATACCAGCGCTTGGCGCGGGTCGGGCGGGCGGCGGGGGTTCCAGCTTGGACTTCTGCGTTCATGGTTCGGGTCCCTTGAATCCGGTTTAGCGGCCGAGGCCGAGCACGATGCCGACCGCCCAGCGGATGACCTGATCGGAGAGCAGGAAGAAGATCGAGGCGACGACCACGAGGATGAACACCATGCCGGTGGTGATCATCGTCTCCTTGCGGGACGGCCACGAGACCTTCTTGCCCTCGTTCTGCACGTCCTGCAGGAACTCGAACGGGTTCTGCTTGGCCATGGCCCTATCCTTATCTCGTTGACCCCGCCGGATATCGGCATTGAGGTGCGCCGCTGCAAGTCTGACCGCTGCAAGAGCGGAAGGCGTTATCCTGTTTCCCGGCTGCAAGGCCCCGTTCCCGCTGGCGGGTTGGTCGGGCACTTCGGATGTCGGGAGTGAATTGTGCTTACATGCGCCGGACGCAATCGTCAAATCGGGATTTTTCCCGCCGCGTGCGTCATGAAACAGTTGTGCAACTTTTTTGTTGCCAATTGAGATTGAGCGCGCTAGAGAACGGCAACAAAGGAGTTGCCAATGAACATGAACATCCCTTCGCCGACCAATTCCATCGAGAAGTCCATTCTGATCCGCGCCCCGCGCGGCCGGGTCTTCCGCGCCTTGACGGACCATCGCGAGTTCGGCGCCTGGTTCGGCGCCAATCTGGAAAGCCCGTTCACGCCCGGCGGGATCACCGAAGGCCAGATGACCATCCCCGGGTTCGAGTACGTCCGGTTCCATGCCGTGGTTGTGGACATCACGCCGGAGCGCTATTTCTCCTACCGCTGGCACCCGTGCGCGCTTGATGCGGCCTACGACTATTCCAAGGAGGAGCCGACGCTCGTGGAATTCATGCTGGAAACGGTGCCCGACGGCACCCTGCTGCGCGTGGTGGAGAGCGGCTTCGATCGCGTTCCGGCCTTCCGCCGGGAGGAGCCTTCGTCCGCAATACGAACGGCTGGCAGTTCCAGCTGGAGAACATCGCGCAATATGCCCACGCCCACCCCTGACGCCGACGCCCGGCGTGCCGCGATCTTTGCCGCTCTGGGCGACGAGACACGTCTCGGCGTGCTGGAGCGGCTCGTCTCCGGCGAGGCGCAATCCATCGCGCGCCTCACGGAAGGCACGGGACTGACCCGCCAGGGGCTAACGAAGCACCTCGATGTGCTCGCCGGAGCCGGGCTCATCCGGCGTGTTCGCGCCGGCCGGGAGACGCTGGTGGCGCTCGAACCTGCCCCGCTCGCCGCCGCACAGGGCTGGCTCGCCCGCATCTCGGCGGAATGGGACGACGCCCTCGGCCGCCTGAAGTCTTTCCTGGAGGACAAGCCGCACTGACTGTCCGGGACGATCTGCGCCCTTTTCGTCGGGCGTCCGACCCCTTATCTAGGGCATCATCCCATCAAGCGGATACCGGTTGATGGACAAGATGATGCCTAGAAACGAATGGCTGGAGCGTCCGATCTGATTCCGTCGGATCGGACGCTTCGGCAGTCGGTGCAACGGAGGGGCTTCGACGTGCTTCGCGGGTTCAGCGCATTGGCGTTTGCGGCGGCGGTCGCGCCTTTCGTGTTCTTCGGTCTGGTGATCCTGATGGCGCTCGGGATGACCGCCATCACCTTCGGCCCGGTGATCCTCACCTTCGTCGCCTGGATGCTGCTCGGCAAATGGGCCCGGAAGGAAAAGCGCGAGGAAACGATCGAGGCGCGCGTCGTGCGCGAGGAGCCGCCGAGCTACCCGACCGAGGCCTATTCACCGCCCGCGCATTTCGACCTGCTGCTGGAGGCCAAGCACGATATCGGCCGCATCCGTGGCGCCGCCGGCTCGATCGGCGATGCCGCCATCGCCCGCCAGTTCCGCGCGCTCGCCGATGCCGCCGACCAGATTCACGCCCGGCTGATGGCCGAGCCGGTGAAGCTTGGCCTCGCCCGCCGCTTCTTCGCGAGCTACCTGCCGCGCTCGGCCGATCTCGCCGAGGGCTATCACCGCCTCTCGCACAACGACACCACGCAAAGCCCCCTGCCCGACGAGCGGCGCGGCAAGCTGCTCGATGTGCTCTACCGGCTGGAAGTCGCGCTCAAAAAGCAGCAATCGGAGCTTTCCGCGCCCGAACTCTCGCGGATGGATGCCGATATCCGCATCCTCACAGACGATCTCAGGGGCTTCAACCCGGATTTCACCAAGGCGCCGGAACCGATCCTCAACCGCGTCGAGGAAATCGTGAAATCGGCCCGCAAGAAACAGGTCTGA
>JAVTWI010000278.1:0-2055 GCA_032229845.1 Rhabdaerophilum sp. | reverse complement strand
TCAAGCGCCCCTTCGGCTTTCAGCACTTCGTGCGCGGCCTTGAACGCTTCCAGCCCCGCCGGAATGCCACTGTAGACGGTCGCGTGCAGGAGGATTTCCTTGATCTCTTCCACCGTGACGCCATTGGTGAGCGCGCCCTTCACATGCAGCTTGATCTCGGTCGGCTTCCCGAGCGCGGTCAGCATCGCGAGGTTGAGCATCGAGCGGGTCTTGAGGTCGAGGCCGTCGCGCGTCCAGGCATAGCCCCAGCACCATTCTGTGGTGATGCGCTGGAACGCCATCATGAAATCATCGGCCTTGGCAATCGAGCCATCGACATAGTCGCTGCCCAGCACCTGGCGACGCACCTTGAGACCCTTTTCGAACTGCTCGCTTTCGGCCATCGGCCCGCTCCCTTTGCTGGCCGGCCCATGATCGGTCAATCCATGCCGGCGCTCAGGGCAATTCATCCATGAAGCGCGCGAAGCCTGCAACCGGTTCGCGTTCCGTCGGGAAATTGTTTTCCGGCGCCGACATGTCCGCGTGGCCAAGCGCCATCGCGCAGACGATGTGATCCTGCTCGGTGAGACCGAGCAGGTCCCGGATCGGCCTGTGGTAATGGACGAAAGCGGCCTGCGCGCAGGTATCGAGCCCCCGCCCGCGCGCCGCGATCATGATGTTTTCGAGAAACATGCCGTAATCGAGCCAGCTGCCCAGTTCGAGATCGGCATCGATCGTGAAGACGAGCCCCACGGGCGCATCGAAGAAGATGAAGTTCCGTGCGGTCTGGCGCAGCATCTTCTCGTTTTCGCCGCGCGCGATCCCGAGACTCGAATAAAGGTCCCACCCCACCTTGCGGCGGCGGGAGAGATAGGGCTCGCGGAACTGCGGCGGGTAGTAGCGATATTGCGCCTCTCCGGCATCCCCCGAAAGCGCACGCGTCTCGATCGCCGTGCCGAAGGCCTTCAGCGCCTCTCCGGTCAGCACAATCACCTTCCACGGCTGCATGTTGGTGCCGCTCGGCGCCCGCGCCGCGACCTCCAGGATCGCCTCGATCTCCGCGCGCGGCACCGGAGTCGGCAGGAACGCCCGGATCGACCGGCGGGAGGCGATTGCCTCGTCGACGATGGCCTGCCTTTGGCTTGCATCCGGATTATTCACGGCAAACACCTTTATCCGTCCGAGATTCACGAGCCGACGTCCGTCCAACGCGCACTTTGCGGGACGAAAACATTCGATATCAATGTCATGATGGATGGCAGGGGAGGAGGGATTCGAACCCACGACCTACGGTTTTGGAGACCGCCACTCTAACCAGCTGAGCTACTCCCCTAGCGCGGGAAGGTCCCTATCACGTTCCGGGTTTGCCAAACAAGACCCGAGGACGTGGTTTTTTGTGTGGGCCGCTCACACCCCGCCCGAAACCAGCACCTCGTTGAACGCTTTGAGATTGGCCTCAAGATGCGCCGGTGACGTGGTCCCGCCGAGCACGACGCCCCCCGGGTTGCCCTCGAGAACAAAGGCATAGGCGTCCCGCGTCGCGGCGGCGCGGGCTTCCGGCGCAGCGCCTGCAAGCATCGCTCCGGTCGCGAGCGGCCGGTTGGTCATCAGCCGGATATCGGCAGCCCTCGCCTCCGCGAGCAGCGGTTCCAGCGTGGTATTCTGCCGGTTGTAAGGGAACTGCAGCCAGTGAAATCCCATACCGATCGCCAGCCGCCCGGCTTCGACGTCACTGACAGATGCGCCAAATTGCGGGATATCCATGGCTTGCGCCGCTTCCAGAGCCCACTTGAGATCGCCGTTCTCCAGCGCTTCCCGGCTCGCCTTGTGGACCTGCAGCAGATCGATGTCGCGCAGATGCTCGACGGAAATGTCGAGGCTGCGCATCAACGCCTCATAGGAATGGTCGACCCGCGTCGTGCCGTCGTCGTTCCAGTGCTCGCCGAACTTGGTAGCGATGAACACCCCTTCCCGCTCCTCACGCGTCAGGGAGCGCAGGAAGGCGCCGAGAAGGGGCTCGCGCGCGCCGGAGGCTGGCGCGGTGTCATAGACTTTTTCGCCCAGGGTGAAGGCGGG
>JAVTWI010000277.1:0-5584 GCA_032229845.1 Rhabdaerophilum sp. | reverse complement strand
GATCGAATTCGTGCCGCGTACCGATCCGCGCGCACTCGAACTCATCCGGCATGATTGTGCGCATGTGCTCGCCGAGGCGGTGCAGGAGCTCTGGCCCGGCACGCAGGTCACCATCGGTCCGGTCATCGAGAACGGGTTCTATTACGATTTCGCGCGCGACACCCCGTTCACGCCCGAAGATTTCCCCGCCATCGAGAAGAAGATGCGCGAGATCGTCGCGCGCGACGCCGCCTTCACCAAGGAGTTCTGGACGCGCGATCAGGCGAAGGACTTCTTCCGGGGCAATGGCGAGGCGTTCAAGGTCGAACTCGTCGATGCCATTCCGGCCGGCGAAGACCTCAAGATGTATCGGCAGGGCCAGTGGATCGACCTGTGCCGCGGCCCGCACATGACCTCGACCGGCAAGGTTGGCACCGCCTTCAAGCTGATGAAGGTGGCGGGTGCCTATTGGCGCGGCGATTCGAACAATCCGATGCTGACCCGCATCTACGGCACGGCCTTCGCCTCGCAGGAGGAACTCGACGCGCACCTCAAGCAGCTTGAGGAAGCCGAGAAGCGTGACCATCGCAAGCTCGGGCGCGAGATGGACCTCTTCCACTTTCAGGACGAGGGGCCGGGCACGGTCTTCTGGCACTCCAAGGGCTGGACCATGTTCCAGCAGCTCGTCGCCTATATGCGGCGGCGGTTGCGCCGGCATTACGAGGAGGTCAATGCGCCGCAGGTGCTCGACAAGAGCCTGTGGGAGACCTCCGGCCACTGGGGCTGGTATCAGGAGAACATGTTCGCGGTGAAATCCGCCTATGCGTTCATGAACCCCAAGGACGAGACCGCTGACCAGAAGGTGTTCGCGCTCAAGCCGATGAACTGCCCGGGCCATGTGCAGCTTTTCAAGCACGGCCTCAAGAGCTACCGCGACCTGCCGATCCGCCTCGCGGAATTCGGCATGGTGCATCGCTACGAGGCCTCGGGCGCGCTGCACGGGCTGATGCGCGTGCGCGGCTTCACGCAGGACGACGCGCATGTGTTCTGCACCGACGAGCAGATGGAAGCCGAGTGCCTGCGCATCAACGATCTGATGCTCTCGGTCTATGCCGATTTCGGCTTCGACGAGCTGGTGGTGAAGCTCTCCACCCGCCCCGAGAAGCGCGTCGGCTCGGATGCGTTGTGGGACCGCGCCGAAAGCGTGATGATGAAGGTGCTCGACAAGATCGCCGAGCAATCCGGCGGCAAGATCAAGACCGGCATCAACCCCGGTGAGGGCGCGTTCTACGGGCCGAAGTTCGAATACACGCTGCGCGACGCCATCGGCCGTGACTGGCAGTGCGGCACGACGCAGGTGGACTTCAACCTGCCGGAGCGTTTCGGCGCCTTCTACATCGACGCCAACGGCGAGAAGAAGCAGCCGGTGATGATCCACCGCGCGATCTGCGGATCGATGGAGCGCTTCCTCGGCATCCTGATCGAGAGCTATGCCGGGCATTTCCCGCTCTGGCTCGCGCCGGAGCAGGTCATCGTCTGCCCGATCACCTCGGAAGCGGATGATTATGCCGAACGCGTCACCGAGGCGCTGTTCGCGAGCGGGCTGCGCGCGCGCGCCGACCTCCGCAACGAGAAGATCAGCTACAAGGTGCGCGAACATTCGCTCGCCAAGGTGCCGGTGATCTTCGCGGTGGGCAAGCGCGAGGCGGAGGAGAAGACGGTGACGATCCGTCGGCTCGGCAGCCAAGCGCAGACGACGATGCCGCTCACCGAGGCGTTGGCGATGCTCGAAGCCGAGGCGATCCCGCCGGACGTGCAGCGGGCCAAGGCGTTGGTGTGAGGGGCAAAAGCCGCTCGACCTAAAATTGTGCATCCGCGCGGGGAAATCTTGCGCGTATGCAATATCTTCACGCGGAATGTGATGCCGTCGCCCGGTTTTCCTCCGCTAACCTCGCCTGTGAAATCCGCGGCAACGGCGGATCGCAGGGAGGAAGACCATGAAAGTTTCGCTTCTGGCAGGTGCGGCCTTGGCACTGTCTGCGGTTCCGGCGCTGGCGCAGGCACCCGCGCCGCCGCAATTCCCCAACATGACCTTCTTCATCACCTCGACGCCGGGGCCGAACGGCGCGAATTTCGGCGGCATCGAGGGCGCTGACGCCTATTGCCAGAAACTGGCGACAAGCGCGGGCGCGGGCGGCAAGACCTGGCGCGCCTATCTTTCGCAGCAGGCTGTCGACGGCAAGCCGGCGATCAACGCCAGGGATCGCATCGGCAAGGGGCCGTGGGTCAACGCCGAGGGCGTCACCATCGCCGCGAGCGTTGCCGATCTGCACGATCAGGCCAAGGCCAACATCAATGTCGATACCGGCGTCACCGAAACCGGCAAGAAGGTGATGGGGCGGCTGTTCGTGGTGAACTACCACGACATTCTCACCGGCTCGAACGCCGACGGCACCGCGCCGGCACCGGACAAGGACGCGACCTGCAAGAACTGGACGAGCGGCGGGGCCGGTTCCGCGATTGTCGGCCATCACGACCGCATGGGCCTCAACGATCAGCCGCCCGCGAAGAGCTGGAACGCGTCGCATCCCTCGCGCGGCTGCGACAACCCCGCGCTGCGCTCGACCGGCGGCAACGGGTTGCTCTACTGTTTCGCGGCGAATTGAGGGGGCAGATCGCTCCTGAAACCAGACAAAGGCCGAGATTGCCCGGCCTTTTCTACACTCCCTCGACCGAAACGAGTCTGGCGGAGCTGCATGCATCCCGTACGGATTTGAGCCCTTGATAGACTGCGCCGTTGTAAAATTCTTCCCAAGCCGAAATGCTGGGGAATTCCAGGATCACAATCCTGCGCGGGGTCCAGTCTCCTTCATAGACCTTGTGCGCGCCGCCGCGTGCCAGATACCGCGCACCAGCGGCTTCCAGCGCCGGCTTCACCCCGCTCATAAACTCCTGATAGCGGGCGGGATCACGGATATCGACGTCGAAAATCACAAAGGCCGGCATGTCGCATCTCCTGAAGTGGGCGCGGCGATGCGCGGCTTGTTTCAAAACGCCTTGAAGGTAATCACCGTCACCGTATCGAGGATGCCGGGTAGAACCTGCACCTTCTGGCCGACGAAATGGCCGATGTCGTGCTCATCGTCGAGGTGGAACTTGGCGAGGATGTCGTAATTGCCGGCGGTGGAATAGATTTCCGAGGCGATCTCGGCGTCGGCAAGGGCGGTCGCGACCTCGTAGGTCTTGCCGAGCTTGCATTTTATTTGCACGAAGAAGGTCTGCATCGCGTTTCCCTGCCGCCGCTCCACCGTCATGGTCGGATTGGTCCCGACCATCCACGACGTCACATCATGATCCTGTCCGTATCATAAAGGCGTGGATGCCCGGCACAAGGCCGGGCAAGACGTTGGTGCACTTGGTCACCGGCATATTGTTCCAAACCGTCATGCCGAATGCGGTCCGGCGTTCCTCACTCCACCACGATCTCGAAATCGCGGTTCACGCCGCCTTCCACCTTCATCTGGCCCTTGTATTCGCGGTCGTTGTGGCGGGCGGTGACGGTGTAGGTGCCTTCGCCGATATCGACGCTCGGGAAGGCGCCGACGGCTTCCGAGACGATATCGCCGCCCGGCGTCTCGATCGTCCATTCCGCGCCGGCGAGCGCGACGCCGCCCTTCTGGCGCACGAGCTTCAGCGTCATGGTCGCGGCGCGATGGTTGACGACCGCCTCCGTCACCTTGCCGGTCTCGACCTTCACGTCGGTGCGAACCACGGAGTTCGAGCCGGAATAGGTCGAGACGAGGTGATAGGTGCCCTCCGGCAGGTGCAGCTTGGTGAAGGGCTTGAAGCTGGTCGTCACCAGCTTGGCCTCGGAATTGTTCGCGCTGGGGATATAAACCGTCAGCTTCTGCCGCTGCGGCGGAATCGGCCGTTCCGGCACGCCGAGATAACCGGAGACCATCAGCGCGCCGGCATTGACCGGAACGGTGGAGACGGTGCCGGTCTCGCCGACGTTGAATTCGCGCGTGGCGGTGGCGAGCCCGTGGCTGACGTGGACCATGTAATGTCCCGAGGGCAGTACGAGGCTGGGGCGCGCGAGCTGGCTTTTCGTCACCAGTTCGGGGTTGCCGCCGCGGATCGCGAAGACGCGCCAGGTGATGTCGTCGCCGATCTCGCCGCCGCGGTCACCATAGGTCGCGCGGAGCGAGAGCACGCCGGTGCCGCTGGCGCCGAACTGCGCCGCCGCCAGCACGGTGCCGCCGATGAAGGCGGCCAGAACCCCGGCAGAGAGTCCGGCAAGACGCGGCAGGAGGGCGAGGAAAAGACTCATCGTTCCCTTCTTCCCGAGACGGAAGGCAAGCGCAAGGCGACATCCGGGCTTTTCTTCGTCGAACATCTTGCCAGAACGATGGCGCGGCGCCAATTCGACGAGGACTGTTCAAAAGGAATTGCTGATATGTTCTATGAGCCGCGCCTGCGCAACCATGGCCTGCCGCACGATCCGTTCAAGGCGCTGGTCGCCCCGCGTCCGATCGGCTGGATCTCGACCCTCTCGAAGGACGGCGTGCCGAACCTTGCGCCGTATTCGTTTTTCAACGCCTTCTCGGATCGGCCGCCGGTTGTCGGGTTCTCGTCCGTCGGCTGGAAGGATAGCGCGACAAACGCGCGCGACACCGGCGAGTTCGTCTGCAATATCGTCTCGAAGTCCGATGCGGCGGCGATGAACCAGAGTTCCGGCGCCTATCCGCCGGAGGTCAGCGAGTTCGAGATGGCCGGGCTCGGGATGGAACCGTCGCGGCTGGTCAAGGCGCCCCGCGTCAAGGGCATCGCCGCCGCGCTCGAATGCCGCACGACCGACATCGTCAACATGCGTGCCGCCGATGGGACGCCGGGCACCTATTTCCTCGTCCTTGGCGAGGTGATCGGCGTCCATGTCGACGAGCGGATCATCCGCAACGGCCGCATCGACCCGATGGCGATGCAGCAGCTCGCGCGGCTCGGCTACATGGATTACGCGGCAGTTGAGAGCGTGTTTTCCCTCGACCGGCCGGAAGTTTAATCAGGCGAGGCGGCCGGCGGCGCGGGCGCGCGCCAGCACGCGGTTCGCCTGCACGAGGTGGGGTTTGTCGATCATCTGCCCGTCGATGCCGACGACGCCGGCATCGGGGTTGGCCGCGAAGAACGCCACGATCTTCCCGGCATGGGCGATCGCGGCCTCGTCCGGCGTGAAGACGTCGTTGATGATCTCGACCTGGCCGGGATGGATCGCCATCTTGGCCGTGAAGCCGTCGCGCCGCGCGGCGAGGCATTCGGCGCGCAGCCCCTCCGGGTTGCGGAAGTCGGTATAGACCGTGTCGATCGGCGTGACCTCGGCGGCGGCGGCCGCGAACAGGGCTAGCGAACGCGCGAGGCGGAACGGATCGGTATAGACGCCGGTCTCGGTGCGGTTGCGTTCCGCGCCGATGGCGCCGGCGAGATCCTCCGCGCCCCAGGTGAGCCCATCGAGACGCAGGCTCGCGCCGGGAATCGAGCCGAGCTTAAAGATCGCGGCCGCGGTCTCCGTGGCGATGGCGACGATCTTGACCTGTCCGTCGGCGAGGTTCTC
>JAVTWI010000276.1:0-5604 GCA_032229845.1 Rhabdaerophilum sp. | reverse complement strand
CCCTCCGCCGCCCGGAGGCGCGAGGCCTGGAAGTCCGCCACCACCGCCGCCCGGCGCGTCGAGGCCGGGGATCGTCAGGTTCTTGAGCTGCTGCTCGATCGCCTTCGGGTCGATCTTCACCTGCTGCCCCTTATAGTGCATCACCATCTGCGGGAAGATGATGACCAGCGCGACCATGATGCACTGGATGACTACGAACGGCACCGCGCCCCAGTAGATCTGGCCCGTCGTCACCGGCTGCATGCGCTCGCCGGTGATCTTGTCGAGGTAGGGCACCTTCGGCGCCACCGAGCGCAGATAGAATAGCGCGAAGCCGAAGGGCGGATGCATGAAGCTCGTCTGCATGTTCACGCCGAGGATGACGCCGAACCAGATGAGATCAATCCCGAGCTTCTCTGCCGGCGGTCCGAGCAGCGGCACGACGATGAAGGCGAGCTCGAAGAAGTCGAGGAAGAAGGCCAGCAGGAACACCATCACGTTCGTGAAGATGAGGAAGCCTGCCTGTCCGCCCGGCAGCGAGATCAGCAGCTCTTCCACCCAGACGTGGCCGTTGACGCCGTAGAACGTCAGCGAGAACACGCGGGCACCGACGAGGATGAACACCACGAAGGCGGACAGCTTGGCGGTGGAATCGAGCGCCTGCCGGACGAGATCGAGGCTCAGGCGCCGCTTGGCGATGGCGATGATCATCGCGCCGGTTGCGCCCATCGCGCCGCCTTCGGTCGGCGTCGCGAGGCCGATGAAGATCGTGCCGAGCACCAGGAAGATCAGCCCCAGCGGCGGCATCAGCACCATGATGACCTCGGTCGCCAGTCGCGAAAGGAGGTTGAGCTTCATCACCTTGTTCAGCAGCGCCACAACATAGGCGACAATCATCGAGGCGAACGCCGCGAGGATTGCTTCCGAGCCCGGCTGGACATGACCGACGAAATGCTCCTGCATGAAGTAGGTCGCGGCCACCGCGAGGACGAGCATCACGACGAGCGACAGAACGCCGCCGCCAAGCGTGCGGGCCTCCTTCGGAAGCGCCGGCGCCCACTGCGGGCGCACGATCGTGACGAGGAAGACATAGCTGGCGTAGAGCGCCGACAGCACGATGCCCGGAATGAACGCGCCTTCGTACATGTCGCCGACCGAGCGGCCGAGCTGATCGGCCATGACGATGAGCACGAGCGAGGGCGGGATGATCTGCGCCAGCGTGCCCGACGCGGCGATGACGCCGGAAGCGAGCCTGCGATCATAGCCGTAGCGCAGCATGATCGGCAGCGAAATGAGGCCCATCGAGATCACCGAGGCGGCGACGACGCCGGTCGTCGCCGCGAGCAGCGCGCCGACGAAGATCACGGCGTAGGCGAGGCCGCCGCGCACCGGGCCGTACAGCTGGCCGATTGTGTCGAGCAGGTCTTCCGCCATGCCGGAGCGCTCGAGAATGAGGCCCATGAAGGTGAAGAACGGGATCGCAAGCAGCACATCGTTGTTCATGATGCCGTAGATGCGTTCCGGCAGGGCCTGCAGGAAATTCGGCACGAAAAGCCCGAGTTCGATGCCGATGATGGCAAAGAGCAGGCCGCAGGCCGCGAGCGCGAAGGCCACCGGATAGCCCAGCAGCAGCATCGCCACCAGCGTGGCGAACATGATCGGCGCCATGTAGTGTGTGAGGAAGCCGCTGAAGCCGGAAGGGCCGTTGGCGGCCAGCGCGGGCTCGGCGCCGATCAGCGCCGCGATGGCGACAAGGCCGGCGAGAAGGAAGGCGCTCTTGAACGATGCAAGGCGCGGAAGCGGGAAACTCGAAAACATCGGATGACCTCGGATTGCGCGTTGCGGATCAGGAACGGGGTTCGGACTGGGCGGCCTGCAGAAGGCGCTCGGCCTCCGCCTCGGCCGCGCCGTGATGGCCCGCATGCGCGTGAGGGTCTTCCATCAGGCCGCGCATGATCGCGATGCGCTTGATCAGCTCGGATATGCCCTGGACGAGCAGCAGCACGAAGCCGGCCGGCACGAGGAATTTCGCCGGCCAGACGGTGAGCCCGCCGGCGTTCATCGACGCCTCGTGAATCTCGTAGGAGCGGAGGAAGAACGGAATGCCGTGCCAGATCATGATCCAGGCGAAGGGCACCAGGAACAGGATGTGGCCGATGACGTCGATCCAGTCACGGGTCCGCTTCGAGAAATTGGCCGTGACGATGTCGATGCGGATGTGCTCGTTCTTCAGGAAAGTATAGGCCGCGCCGAGCATGAAAACGGCGCCGAACAGATACCACTGCAATTCGAGCCAGGCGTTCGAGCTTTCATTGAACAGCTTGCGGATGATGGCATTGCCGGTGGAGACAAGAACAGCCGCCAGAATGAACCATTTGATGACGTGTCCGACGCGTGAATTGAACGCGTCGATGGCGGAACTGATTTTCAACAAGGTCTGCACACCGCTCTCCCCAAGCGTTCCGCCCCACCGGGTTCTCCGGTGTTTAAGGCTGTTTATGCATTGTCTTTCCGGCGGTTCCCTGCAGAACCGCCGATGGTCACGCTCTTGCACAGCAGCCGGTGGCGGACAACGCCACCAACCATCCTGATCCAGCATATTAGCTATGCGGAAATAAGATAGCTGAGCATAGGCTGCCCGGAAAATTCCACAGGTTTGACTTGAAATGCAAGCTCTATTGCGACCTTTGCCGGATACGTTCGCGATGCAGCGTGTAAAGACCGCTGGCGCCGATCAACGCAATGCCCGCCAGGGCGAGCGGGCGGGGCCAGTCGCCGAAGACGAGAATGCCGAGCAGCACGGCCCAGATGATCACGACGTAGCGGAACGGCGAGACGACGGAGAGTTCAGCATCGCGGCACGCCGAGACGATCGCGTAGTTCCCGATCGCGACGAACAGCGCCGCCGCGCCGACGATCAGCGCCAGTTCGGGCGTGACGGGGCGCCAGGCCTGCCCTGACAGCGACAGGACGACGCCGGCGAGGGTCGTGCCGACGATGCTCATCAGGGCGATGATCGCGGTCGGCACGTCGAGCGGCATCCGCCGTGTCGTGATATCGCGGGCGGCAACCCCGAGAACCGACGCAAAGGCCAACCCCAGCGCGAAAAGCGGAAAGGTGCCGTCACCCGGCCGCACCACCAGCAGCATGCCCAGGAAGCCGACCACCACCGCGCTCCAGCGCCGCCAGCCGACCTTCTCGCCGAAGAAGATCATCGACAGGGCCGTGATCAGCAGCGGGGCAAGCATCAGGATCGCGGTGATCTCGGCGAGCGGCATGAAGCCGAGCGCGGTGATGAAGGCCGCCGCGATGGCTGCCTCGAGGGCGCCCCGGCCCATCAGGGCCGGGCGGAAAACGAGGCCGAGCCTGCCGAGCGTGCCGGATTGCCCAAGCCAGATCGCCATGATCACCATGCCGAACAGGCCGCGCACCGCCATGATCTGCCCGGCTTCCCAGTGCTCGCGGGCCAGTTTCACCAGGGTATCGTTGATCACGAACAATCCCATGGCGAGCATCATCGCGATGATGCCGCGCAGGTTCTTCTGGGCCTGAGACACGATCGTCCTTGCGGGAATGCCAGCGTCGCCGCGGATCGGCGCCTGTCGGAATACGAATGTCGCCTATGGCTACAGGGAGGAAGTGCCCGCCGCAACTCTTTCGACGGCCTGAATTCTCGTTTCGGTTGTGAAAGGAAATGGCGGCTGCTCGGGCATTTTTAACAGGAACTTAAGGTTACCATGTTGGTATGTTCGCGCGGCTACTTTCGGGTCAGGCGAGAATGATCGGCAATCTCAGGTTGATTTTAGGCGGAAAAACACGCGGGAAGACACGGGGGCCGGGCGCCGAGGCGTTGGTTGCGGCTCCGACCGGTGTTGCGGCCATCGAAGCCGAGGCAAACGGATCCTCCGCTGAATTGACCGAGGCGCTCGATCTCTTCAATCGCGACATCTCGCGGATCGTCAAGAATCTCGATGGCGACATCCTGCGCGCGCGCGATCACTCCGTGCAGGCCGGCGAGCATCTCGGTTCGGTCAAGCGCAGCATCGACACCCTCGCCGACGCGAGCGACAAGATCGATGCCGAGATCGCCGGGGTCGCACGCTCGACCGATGAACTCCAGACCGCGGCCGACGAGATCACCAACACAGTCAAGGGCGTGCAGGACAAGGCGGCGGTGACGCTCGCCTCCGCCGACAGTTCCGCGACCCAGATCGAGAATCTCGGCCAGGCCGTCCAGCAGATCGGCGCGTTGCTGAATTCGATCAGCGAGATCGCGACCCGCACCAACCTGCTCGCGCTCAATGCCACGATCGAGGCCGCGCGCGCCGGCGAAGCCGGGCGGGGCTTCGCCGTGGTCGCCGGCGAGGTCAAGGCCCTGTCCGTGGCAGCGGCGCAGTCGGTCAGCGCCATCCGCGCCCGGATGGAGGAGTTGCAGGGCGCCTCGCAGAATGCCATCTCCAACATGCATGCGATCCGCGAGGAAATCGTCGGCCTGACGCCGATCTGCGACCTGATCGCGAATTCGGCCCAGACGCAGCGGCAGGCGATCGGCGATCTCGCCGACCGGATGCTCAACGCACAGGCCGCGACCCGCGAGGTGACGGCGGCGGTCCGGTCCGTGGAAGATCTCACCGTCAGCGCCGTGACGGTGAGCCGAACGGCGGCGGAGCTTTCGGTCAACGCCTCGCGCGAGGCGGAGGACCTCGAACGCCGTGTGGTCACGATCCTGCGGACGATACCGGCAGCAGACCGGCGCCGCCACGAACGCTACCCGATCGATCTTCCGGTTCGCATCAAGGCTGGCGGTGAGATTCTGGCCTGCCGGACCTTCGACATCGGCGTTGGCGGAATTCTGATCAAGCCGCTCGAAAAGGGGAGGCTGGAATCGGGCGTTGCCTACGAGGCCGAACTGAGCCGCGTCGGCGCCGTGCGCCTGCGGGTCGTGGGCCAATCGCCCCTCGGCGTCCATTGCGCCTTCATCGACATCTCCGAAAATGCCCGGGCAGAACTCGATGCGACGCTCGATGCTTTCCGCAAGGAAAACCAGCCGCTGATCGACCGCGCGCAACTGTTCGCCGGACAGGTCACGCGGGCAATCGACGCCGAACTCGCGGCCGGGCGCCTCAGCCTCGAAAACCTTCTCGACACGGATTACCAGCCGATCCCGAACACTGACCCCGTCCAGCTTCGTACGCAGTATCTCGACCGGTTCGAGCAAATTCTCCCGCCGGTCTTCGAGGCGATGCTGGTGACGGACCCGAACATGGTGTTCTGCCTCGCCGTGGATCGCAACGCCTACATCCCGGTTCATATGCGCAAGTTCAGCCAGCCGCAGCGGCCGGGCGAGCGGGTCTGGAACCACGCCAATGCCCGCAACCGCCGCATCTTCGATGATCGTGCCGGCCTGCTCGCGGCACGGCTGATGCGTCCCTTCCTCATCCAGTCCTACAATCGCGATATGGGCGGCGGCGTCTTCGTGCCAATGAAGGAAATTGACGCGCCGCTGGTTATCGCGGGCCACCATTGGGGCGGCGTGCGCATGGCCTACAAGATCTGATCGTCGCCGACATGCTGCCGCAGACCGGCTTCCGCTGGTACTTCGCCTATGGGTCGAACATGAACCCC
>JAVTWI010000275.1:2017-5647 GCA_032229845.1 Rhabdaerophilum sp. | reverse complement strand
CACGATCGAGCAGACGCGGTTCGGCGTCATCCACATGAACCGCATCAACATGGCGCCGTTCAACAACCTCATCCCGGCGACCAATATCCCCTCGCTGCCGTTCATCTTCCGCTCGGTCGCGCATATGCGGACCGTGATGGACGGCCCGATCGGCGATTCGATCCTCGCCGAGTTCGAGAAGCACGGCCTTATCGGTCTCGCCTTCTACGATTCCGGCGCCCGCTCGTTCTACAACTCCAAGCATGCGATCAAGACGCCCGCCGACATGAAAGGCATGAAGATCCGCGTGCAGCAGTCGGACATGTTCATCAGCCTCGTCTCGGCGCTCGGCGCCAACGCGACGCCGATGAACTTCGGCGAGGTCTATTCGGGGCTCCAGACCAAGCTGATCGACGGCGCCGAGAACAACTGGCCGTCCTATGAATCGACCAAGCACTTCGAGGTCGCCAAGTTCTACTCGATGACCGAGCACTCGCTCTCGCCGGAGGTGCTGGTGATGTCGAAGAAGACCTTCGACAAGTTCTCGGCCGACGAGCAGAAGATGGTCCGCCAGGCCGCCAAGGACTCCGTCGCCAAGATGCGCGAACTCTGGGATGCGCGCGAGAAGGCCTCGGAAGCCAAGGTCAAGGCCGGCGGCGCGGTCGTCAACGCGGTCGAGAAGCAGCCCTTCATCGACGCGATGAAGCCGGTCTACGAGAAGTTCGTGAAGGATCAGGCGATGAAGGATCTCGTCGCCAAGATTCAGGCCGTCAAGTAAACGCCGGCCCGGCATACGGCGGGCGAGGGGGCTTCCTCTCGCCTGCCTTCCCAAATCCTCCGGAGACACGTCCGTGCGGCAAACCCTTCGCTCGATTTCCCTTTTGCTGAGCAATATCGCGATCGGCGCTTCGGCGATCGGCCTTGTGGGCATGACGCTGGCGGTGAGCTGGCAGGTGTTCGGCCGCTACGTGCTGAACGACTCCCCGGCCTGGACGGAACCGCTCTCGATCCAGCTGATGGGCTGGTTCATCCTCCTCGGGTCGGCGGTCGGCATCCGCGAGAACTACCACCTCGGCTTCGACGTGCTGCGCTACATGGTGCCGCGACGGGTTGCGCGGCTGATGGCGATCATCAGCATGCTGGTGGTGCTGGCCTTCGGCGCGGCGATGGCGGTCTATTCGCTTGATCTCGTGATCGGCACCTGGACCGCGACCCTGCCGGTGCTCGGCTGGCCCGGCGGCACCGATTTCATGCCGATTACTTTCGGCGGCGTACTGATCGTGTTCTTCGCACTCGAACAGCTCTATCTCCTCGTGACGGACGCGCCGGAGGCGCAGATCTGATGGCGCCCGAACTCATCGTCCTCTTCGGAACCTTCGTGTTCCTGCTGCTGCTCGGCACGCCGATCGCATTCTGCCTCGGCGCCTCCTCACTCGCGGCGATCCTTTACATCGGCATGCCGCCGCTCATCGTGTTCCAGCGGCTCAACTCCGGCATTTCCGCGTTTTCGCTGATGGCGATCCCGTTCTTCATCTTCGCTGGCGACCTGATGATCCGCGGCGGCATCGCCGAACGGCTGGTGCGCTTCGCGGGCTCGATGTTCGGGCACATGTACGGCGGACTAGGGCAGGTGAATATCGCCGCCTCGACGCTGTTCGGCGGCATTTCCGGCTCCGCGGTCGCGGACGCCTCGGCAATCGGCGGGCTGATGATCCCGCAGATGGAGAAGCGTGGCTACGACCGCTCCTTCTCCGTCAGCCTCACCTCGGTTGCAGCGGTGATCGCGCTGCTGATCCCGCCCTCGCACAACATGATCATCTACTCGCTCTCGGCGGGCGGCTCGATCTCGATCGCGGACCTCTTCACCGCCGGCATCCTGCCGGGCTTGATGCTCGCTGTCGCGCTGATGGTGACCACCTGGTACCAGGCCAAGAAGCGCGGCTATCAGGGCGAGCCGTTTCCCGGCCTGCGCGCGGTCCTGACCTACGGCATCGCTGCCCTGCCGGGCATCGTGCTGATCGGCATCATCTTTGGCGGCGTGCGCTCCGGCGTCTTCACCGCGACCGAAAGCTCGTGCATCGCGGCCGTTTACGCCTTCCTCATCGCGGTCTTCGTCTATCGCGGCATGGACATGAAGGGCTTCATGGAGGCGACCTACGGCGCCGTCCGCACCACGGCGATGGTGCTGCTCATCATCGGCTGCGCGGCCTCGTTCGGCTGGCTGCTGGCCCTGTTTCAGGTTCCGGCGGCGATGGTCGGCTTCATGAAGTCGATCTCGGACAATCCGATCGTCATCTTCCTGCTCATCAACCTGCTGCTGCTGTTCCTCGGCACCTTCATGGACATGTCGCCGCTGATCATCATCACGACGCCGATCTTCCTGCCGGTAGTGACGGCCTACGGCATGGATCCGGTGCACTTCGGCGCGATCCTGATCCTCAACCTCGGCATCGGCCTCTGCACGCCGCCGGTCGGATCCGTGCTGTTCGTCGCCTGCGCGATCGGGCGGATCTCGATCTGGGAGGCGATGCGCACGATCTGGCCATTCTACGGCGCCGCCTTCGCCGTGCTGATGCTGGTGACCTATATTCCGGCGATTTCGCTCTGGCTGCCGGCGGTATTCCGCTGAGGTCATCGAAAATCGCGACTTGAAGGCTCGGCGGCTCCCCCGCCGGGCCTTTTTTCTCGACGGGGCGAAGCCTCACGCCTTGTAGATGTCCTTGTGGGTTTCGCGCAGCACGTTCTTCTGGACCTTGCCCCGACAGTGCTGCGAAGCCTCACGCCTTGTAGATATCCTTGTACTTCTCTCGCAGCACGTTCTTCTGGACCTTGCCCATGGTATTGCGCGGCAGTTCGTCGACCACGAATACCTTCTTCGGCAATTTGAACTTCGCAAGCCGCCCTTCGAGCGTCCGGAGGATGGCATCGGCATCGAGCGTGGCACCCTTCACCGGCACCACGACCGCCGTGACGCCCTCGCCGAAATCCTTGTGCGCGACGCCGATCACCGCGCTTTCGTTGACGCCGGCCATGCCGTCGATCTCGGTCTCGATTTCCTTGGGATAGACGTTGTAGCCGCCGGTGATGATGAGGTCCTTGCCGCGCCCGACGATATGGACATAGCCGCGCGCGTCGATCTTGCCGAGGTCGCCGGTGATGAAGAACCCGTCGTCGCGGAACTCGGCCTTGGTCTTTTCCGGGTTCTGCCAGTAGCCCTTGAAGACGTTGGGCCCGCGCACCTCGATCATGCCGATCTCGCCGTCGGCGACAGCTTGGCCGCTGTCGGGATCGACCACCCGCAGGTCGGTGCCGGGGAGGGGAAACCCGACCGTGCCGGCAATCCGCTCGCCCTCGTAGGGGTTCGAGGTGTTCATGTTGGTTTCGGTCATGCCGTATCGCTCGAGGATCGCGTGACCGGTCTTCTCCTGGAACGCGCGATGCGTTTCGGCGAGCAGGGGCGCGGAGCCGGAAATGAACAGCCGCATGCCCTTGGTGATCCCGCGGTTGAGGCGCGGGCTGTCGACGAGGCGGACATAGAAGGTCGGCACGCCCATCATCGAGGTCGCGCCGGGCATCCGGTCGAGGATGTCGTCGGCGTCGAACTTCGAAAGAAAGATCATCTGCGCACCGGCGAACAGCACGATGTTGGTG
>JAVTWI010000275.1:0-2007 GCA_032229845.1 Rhabdaerophilum sp. | reverse complement strand
TTGGCCACCGCAGCGGAGATCACGCTGGCGGTCAGGAAGCCGTGCGCGATCCGGCCGCCGAAGGGCGTGTCGGCGGCGAACTCCTCGTTGACATGCACGGCGTTGTTGTCACCCGAGACACCGGCGAACAGCACGATGTTGGTGGCCACGAACAGGCCATGCGTGTGGAAGATAGGCAGCGCGTGCAGCAGCACGTCATCCTTGGTGAAACGCCATTCCCTGGTCAGCACGCGGGCGTTCGAGGCAAGGTTCTCGTGAGAAAGCATCGCGCCCTTCGAGCGCCCCGTCGTACCGGAGGTATAGAGGATCGCGGCGAGATCGTCCGGCCCGCGCGCGACATCGGCGAACCCGGTCTCCGCCCCGGCGACCTTTTCCGCGAGCGTGCCGTCATTCTTCGTGCCGAGCGTTTCGAGCGTCGCCCCGGCGCCGGCCGCGACCGTGCGCAAAGCTTCCGCCTTGGCCGGATCACAGACGAAGACGGCCGGCTTCGCGTCGCCGAGGAAATACTCGATCTCGGCCGGCGTATAGGCATTGTTGAGCGGCAGGAAAATCGCGCCCGCACGTACGGTGCCGAGGTAGAGCATCAGCGCTTCGAGGCTCTTGTCGACCTGCACCGCGACGCGGTCGCCCGGCTTGACGCCGAGACCGGCAAGAACATTCGCGAAGCGGGCGGAAACCTCCAGCACGTCCCGGTAACGGAACACGCGCCCGTCGGCGAGCGTCGCAAAGCGGGTTTCCGGGGTCGGCATGCGGGAGCGGATTTCCGCGAACAGGTGATTCGTCATGGTCTGCGCCTGATTTTTTGTTGCCCTGTTAGCCGGGCATGGTGTCGTTAAGGGGTTGTGTCGGACTTGTGAAGCCGGCGGGTGCCGAGCATCCGGCTGACAGCGGACGAGGCCACCACCTCGCCCTGCGTCGCGAAGCGCTCGTGGTTCTCCTCGATGCTCTTGAGATCGTAGAGATAGTTGACCATCGCCGCATAGCTGTCGCGCCACCCTTTGGCCGAGAAATCGGCAAAGAGGTTGAGCCGTTCGAGCCGTGCGCCATTGCCGAGATGGAACCGCGCCACGGGGTCAATGACACGGCCCGACGGCGTCCGCGCCTTGAGAAAATAGCGGGCCAGCAGCGGGCCGAGCACACGGCCCGCGCTTTCCATATCCTCGGGGTCGGTCTCCGCGCCATCGAGTGCGGCAAGGACGGCGCGGTCGGCGTCGGTGACGACGGTCGAGGCGTTGTCGGCGCATTCCGCCTCGACCCATTTGCGGAAACCCGGCACCGGCGAAAGCGTGATGAAACTGTCGAGGCCTGGCACATCGCGCTGGAGATCCTCGACAACCTGCTTGATGAGGAAATTGCCGAAAGAGATTCCGGCGAGGCCTTTCTGGCAGTTCGAGATCGAATAGAAGACGGCGGTCGTCGCCTGCGCGGCAGGGAGGATCTCGCGCTTTTCCGCGAGGATCGGTTCGATCGCGGCCGGACGCTCGGTGGTGAGCGCGACCTCGACGAAGATCAGCGGCTCGTCGATCAGCGCGGGGTGGAAGAAGGCGTAGCAGCGCCGGTCCTCCGGCTCGATGCGTCGGCGCAGGTCGTCCCAGCTTTCGATGGCATGGACCGCCTCGTAGCGGATGATCTTTTCGAGAATCTGCGCCGGACTCGACCAGTCGATCCGTCGCAGAACGAGGAAACCCCGGTTGAACCACGACGAGAACAGGTGGCGGAAGTCGTTGTCGAGCGCGGCAAGCTCGGGCATCTCGGGGAGGGCGTCGAGCAGGTCCTCGCGCATCCGGACGAGGCCGCCGGTATTGCCCGGCGCGAGGTTGAGACGGCGGATCACCTCCTTCCGGGGCGGCTCGACCGCGTGCAGCAGCGCGGCATGGGTGCGGGCGTTCGGTTGGGCGTCAAAGGCCTTGAAGGCCGCCCGGATGTTCTCCGCGGAGGCGGCGAACGCGGTATTGAGTGCAACGAGGAAGGCCCGGCGCTCCTCGCGGCCGAGCCCGAGATAGCGAC
>JAVTWI010000274.1:0-5747 GCA_032229845.1 Rhabdaerophilum sp. | reverse complement strand
TGAAGGGCAGCCAGAAGGCTTCGAGATCGTTCGGCTGCGATTGCGTCGTGACGGGACGCGCACCGGATTTCGACATGACAGTTCTCCCGAAAAACGGGGCGCAATCATGTGCTCGATCTTGCAGCGGCGCCCGTGGATCAGGCCAGAATACGCTGGCGATATCCGGAAACAACCCCCGATTCTCCAAGCAAGGTAGTGAAAGACACTACGCGGAGCCGCTGCGGGATCACTTTACCACGTCGTATCCGGCATCCTCGATCGCGGCCTCGAAGCGGTCCTGCGGCGCCGTCGCCTCAGCGACGCGGACGCGCTTGCCGGCAAGATCGACCTCGACGCGGGCGCCGGGGTCGACGCGCCTGAGCGCCGTCTCCACCGTCGACACGCATTTCTGGCACCCCATGCCCTCGACCTTGATTTCCAACGCGGTTCCCATCGTCATGCTCCTGACTTTCGAATTCGACGTCTTTTCCGGTCAATCGGTATCACCCGGATCGAAAAATGCCCTAGCTGCGGTCGACCGGCGCGGCACTGGTGTGTCCGCCGACGCTGGAGGAAACGATCGCGCCGTCCGGATCCATTTCAAGAAAAGCCAGATCCGGCTCCTCGCATACCGCTTCCGCCTCGATTTCAACGAGATAGTGCCGGTCGGCCAGGCCGGCAACCTCCACATAGGTCGCGGCGACGAGATGACCGGCCAATCGGCGGTCGCGCACCGAGCGGTAGATGGCCGCACCGCCCGGCACCACCGAATAGGCCGTGATCCGGACAAGATCGGTAAGCGACATGCCGGCCTCGATCAGGATCGCGGTGATGTTGTCCCAGATCTGCTCGCACTGGGCCTGAAACCCCTCGGCGATCGTCCCGTCGACCGTCACGCCCACCTGACCCGCGATCACCAGTCGCCGCGCCCGCGCCGAATGGACGACGCCATGCGCATACCGCGAGGCTGGCGGGGCGATCGAAAGCGGCGTGATCGGCTTCGGCATGAATTTTCACCTTTGAGGCCGGCGACTTCGCGGCAGGGTTGCGGCAGGAATGCGGGTTGCAGCGCCGGGAGGTCGTCGGTCGCCCCCGGCGGCGCAGGCGGCGGCTAAACTAGCCGGAAGAAACCGCGCCGAACAGGGCGATTTCCACAACTCGTTGCCCCCTTTGGCTCTCGTCAAGCGAGGCCCGATTCATTTAGGTTAACAAAAGTGATTCGCTGTCCTCCCTGATCAATTGGCGCCGAAGAAAACATGCGTTTCAGACATATCCTCGCCGTCAGTTCTCTTGCCGCAGCCGCGGCGGGCGCGACGTTCGCCGCCCATCAGATGAACCAGCTCTGGCTGGCGGTGGCTGCGCTTTCCGGCGCTTTCGCCGGCGGCGGCGTGTTCCTGCACCTGCGCAACAACGCGACCAACCGCGAGGTCGATGTGCTGCGCAACCATCTCGAAAGCACCCGCCAGCACGCCGCGCTGCTGGCGCGGCATACCCGCGAGTTGCGGGAATCGGTCGCGCTCGTCGATCCGCAGGCGATCCGGGCGAGCGAGTTCGCCGCCCTGAGCGCGCTGGTGCGCGACATCGCCGACGGGGTCGCCGAACTCGACAAGCGCACATAACACGCCGCGGCGGAGCTCGCCGACCTGCGCCGGAGGCCGCCATCCGGCACTCGCGCCGCGCCCGCGCCGGGTTGGGTCGCGCCGGCGGCCAAGTCCGCCGTGCCGCCTGCCGCCGCGCCGCGGACCCCCTCACCGGAAAGTCCCGCCTTGCGCGACATTCCAGCTGCGCCGCGCGCCATTCCCGCGACCGAGGCGCCGCGCGCCGTCCGCCAGTTGGTCGCCGCCGCGATCGCGGCCGATCGTTTCGATCTCTACCTCCAGCGCGTCGTCGGCCTGCCGCAGCGCCGCGTGCGCGGATATGACGTCACCCTCCGCCCGGACGGGAGCGACCTGTGGATTCCGAATTCGGACATCCGTCAGGCCGTCGAGGCCGTCGGCCATCAGCTCGCCTTCGACCGCAAGCTGATGATCCAGGCGATCCGGCTGGCGCGCGTCTTCGAGCAGCGCGACCGGGAAATCGTGCTGTTCGCCGATATCTCGCAGCGCTTCCTGATGAGCGAGGCGGCGTTCGACGATCTCGACGCGCTGGTCGCCGATGTGCCGCATGCCGCCGAGCGGATCGTGCTGTGTCTGCCGCAGCGCTTCTTCAAGAAGGCGGTCGCCTTCGAGCATGAGGCGCTGCGCACGCTCGGCAAGATGGGCTTCAGCTTCGCGATGCGCGACATCGAGGATTTCGATTTCGATCCGCTGAAGCTCTCGCAGATGGGCGTTCGCTGGCTCCGTATGACGGCAGATCGGTTCCTGCCGCTGGCGCAGGGCAGCGAGACGCTGATGGACGTCTCCAACCTCGATTTCGTGGCGCTGCTGGGTCGTCGCCGGCTGAATTTCCTGGTGGAAGGCGTCTCGGAAGAAGGGTTCGTGGCGGATCTGCTCGATCTCAACGTCGAGTTCGCGCAAGGCAATGCCTTCTCACCGCCGCAGGCGGTCCGCGCCGATGTGCTCGAAACGCCCAAGACTCCCGACGCGGCGTCGGCGCCCGAGCCGCGCCCCGAACGGCGCACCCTGCGGGACCTTGCACGCCGGGCCTGACCGGGATACCAGCGTGAAACGGGCCGCCCGCGTGCATCGTGGCGGCTCGTTTTCTGTTTCATCCGTCCGGGATTGTCTTCGACGTGAGCGCTTTTCCTGAGCATCTGACCGGCTTCCGTTCGGCCGTTCCGCGTTATTCAGCCATCATCAGCGATGTCTGGGGCGTGCTGCACAACGGGCTGACCGCCAACCCCGGCGCGCCGGAGGCGCTGCGGAATGCCCGCGAGGCCGGCCTGCCGGTCGTTCTTCTCACCAACGCGCCGCGCCCGCCGGATTCGATCCGGAAGCAGCTTCGCGGCTTCGGCGTCCCGGACGATTGCTACGATGCCATCGTCTCGTCGGGCGGCGTGACCCGCGCGCTGATCGAGGCGGAGGGCGACGCGCCTTTCAACCACATCGGCCCTGCGCGGGACGTTTCGATCTATCGCGGTCTGGCGGCGCGACCCGCATCCCTCGAAGAGGCCCGATACATTCTCTGCACCGGTCTCGTCGACGACGAGACCGAGACCGCCGAGGATTACCGCGAAAGGCTGGCAGAGGGCGTGAAGCGCGGGCTGAAGCTCTACTGCGCCAACCCGGACCTGATCGTCGAGCGCGGCAAGGATCTCATTCCCTGCGCCGGCGCCTTGGCGGAACTCTATGAGCACATGGGCGGGGAGGCGATCTGGGTCGGCAAGCCGCATCGGCTCGTCTACGACCATGCCCGCGACCATATCGCGCGGATCGCGGGGCAGATGCCGGAGGCTTCGCGCATCCTGTGCATCGGCGACGCCTTCCGCACCGATATCGCCGGCGCGATCGCCAACGGGCACGATTCGCTGATGACGCTGGCGGGCATCCATGCCCACCAGATTCACCTCGACGGGAACGACTTCGACCGCGAGGCGTTCGGCCGCCTGGCCGACCTCAACAACGCAAGGCCGACCATGACCATGGCCAGCCTTGTCTGGTAGCAACAGGAAGAAAGGCGATCAGGCGTGCAGCGACTGGCCGACGGCGTCGATCTTCGCCTTAAGCGTCTGCGCGTTGAACGGCTTGACGATGTAGTTGTTCACGCCGGCGCGCTTGGCGGCAATGACGTTTTCCGTCTTCGATTCCGCCGTCACCATGATGAACGGCGTCGAATGCAGATCGCGGTCCGCCCGAACCTGCTTGAGCAGTTCGTAGCCCGTCATCGGCTGCATGTTCCAGTCGGAAATGATCAGCCCGTACCTGCGTTCGCGCATCTTGGCCAAGGCCTCGGAACCATCGGAGGCCTCATCCACATCCTCGAAGCCGAGCTGCTTCAGAAGGTTGCGAATGATCCGAACCATGGTCTGATAGTCGTCAACCACGAGGATCGGCATCGAATTGTCAAAATTCATGACCCACTCCAAATACGTCCCTTCAAGATGTCCGAACGAACCCGATCCGGGCCCGGAACGAACCAAAAGGAACACATTTCGTCCACGAGCTGTGTTGCCTTGCCGGGGAAGATACGTCGCTCGGGATTGCGAATGCGTTAATTTCGACGCACATCCATTCCATTTGATGTGAATTTGCGGGACCTTGGGCTCCGGGAAAAATCCGACGTGGTTGATAATGAACGAACGAACGCCTTCCAACTTTAGCGAATGGCGCCTCCCCGCCGCGCTGTCCGATGGTTATCCGCCCCCCTCTCCGGGAAAAGCCCGTGTCGTGGCGATCGGCAATTTCGACGGCGCGCATCTCGGCCACAGGGCGGTCGCGGAGACGGCCCGCGCACTGGCGCACGAACTAGCCGGCGCGGCACGCGGGACAGAAATCCTCGCGCTGACGTTCGAACCGCATCCGCGCCGGTTCTTTCAGCCCGACCGGCCGCATTTCCGGCTGGTGCCGGAAGCGCAGAGGGGCGCGGCGCTCGCCCGCATCGGCTTCGACGGCGCCGTTATCCTGCCGTTCGACAGCGTGCTGGCGAGCCTTGCACCGGAGACCTTCGTCGAGGAAATCCTCGTGCGGCGGCTCCATGTGGACGGCGTGGTGGTCGGCGCGGATTTCCATTTCGGCAAGGGGCGGGCCGGCACGCCGGCGCTGCTCAGGGCCGAAGGCAAGCGCCATGGTATCGCGGTGCGCTTCGTGCCGCCGTTCCGCGACGCGGATGGCGCCGTCGTCGCCTCCTCCCTGATCCGCGCGGCGCTCGGTGGGGGACGGATCGAGGATGCGAACCGGATGCTGGGCTATGCCTACAGCGTCTCCGGCCCGGTTCTTCACGGCGAAAAGCGCGGTCGCGACCTCGGCTATCGCACCGCCAACATGAAGCTCGACCCGGCGAACGGGCTCGCGCATGGAATCTACGCGGTCAAGGTGCGGCTCGATGACGACCGGCTGGTGCCCGGCGTCGCCAGTTTCGGCCGCCGTCCGCATTTCGACAACGGCGCGCCGCTCCTCGAGACGCATCTGTTCGGTTTCGACGGCGATCTCTACGGCCGCGAGATCGAGGTGATCTTCTTCAGCTACCTGCGCGGGGAGGCGAAGTTCGACAGCCTCGATGCGCTGATCGCCCAGATGGATGCCGACAGCCGCGAAGCGAAAAGGCGGCTCGCCGCCTTCGCCGAAACGTGAGCCTTTCCCCCGCTAGCCCAAACGTCGAGAGCCTGATATAGCGGGCGCATGTTCACGAGGTTCCTCGTTCCGGCACGAATTATCACCCCGGCTCCGTCGCGCTGAGCGCGGCCCGAGCCGGGTATCCTGTCGCTTCGTTCCGTTCTCACCCTATCCCGTGAAAAGCCCGTCCTATGACCGCTTCCCAGACCGAATTCGATTATTCGAAAACCCTCTTCCTGCCTGAAACCGATTTCCCGATGCGCGCGGGCCTCCCTGCGAAAGAGCCGGAAATCCTCGCGCGCTGGGAGAAGATCGACCTCTACAAGCGCATCCGCGCGGCCGCCAAGGGCAAGCCGAAATTCGTGCTGCATGATGGCCCGCCATACGCCAACGGCAACATCCACATCGGCCATGCGCTCAACAAGATCCTCAAGGATCTGGTGACGCGCTCGCAGTCCATGCTCGGCCACGATTCCAATTACGTGCCGGGCTGGGATTGTCACGGCCTGCCGATCGAATGGAAGATCGAGGAGGAATACCGCGCCAAGGGCAAATCGA
>JAVTWI010000273.1:0-5766 GCA_032229845.1 Rhabdaerophilum sp. | reverse complement strand
GCGATCCACGCCGGCGCAAATTCGCTAACCGGTTCGGGGTGCTCTATTTGGGCGATACGGTGAAGGTGTGCTTTCTCGAAGCCGTCTTGCGCGATCAACGCGATGGGGTCCTCGGCGACCTGCCGATAGCTGAATCCGAATTGTACGACCGCGATTTCGCAGAGATCGAAGTCACCACCCCGTTGACGATGGTCGATCTTCGCGACGATGGGCCGATCAAGATGGGTGTGCCGACGGATGTCGCGAAGGGCTCAAAGCAATCCCTCGCACGGAAGTGGGCGGTCGCCTTCAATGAACACGACAGCCAGGTGGACGGCATTATCTACCCGTCTCGGCTCAACGGCCACACCAACCTTGCAGTGTTCGATCGAGCTATTGGAAAACTGAAAGCGGTCCGCACGACGAAGCTGATCCGCGCGCCGGGTCTGGCTGATGTACTCAACGACCTCAATGTCGCAATCGTCGAACCTGATCCCTGATATTTACCTGTCGTCGAAATCGAACCCAGCGCTATTTCTGCCCACCGATCCGGGACAAATCGACCCGAATTCCCGCAGTCCCAACCTCTCCATCGTCTGAGGGCTCCGCTTCGCTCTGCGAGGGGTTAGCATCCGCAGGTTTGTCCGCAGCATCCGAAGAAACTTCCTTCCGATCGACGATCGTTCCACCTGGATCCTGCGCCTGAAATACGCTTTGCCCCTCGAACTGGCCGGTGTTCCAGGCATAAACGGCATCTTCGAAGATCTGCGGAATCACCTCACTGCTCGTTGGGTTGCCATACCACTTTGAAACGATGCGCATGATCTTTGAAAACATCCTCGTCCCCATGCGAAGATTTTCGCAAGGCTCAATCAGATCTGGTTTCAGCTCGGATGCGTCCTTCACGCCGACACCCGCCGGGAACTGTGTAAGGCCCACACGCACGACGGCCTGCCCGACATACTGGCGTATGACCTCCATTGCCTCGTCTGGGGTCTTCGGTTTTGGTACAAGGATGAGCCGCCCTCCGGCTTTGACGGTGACGGCCAGAGGATCGCCCGCACCGACAGCGGCTACGAACTGCTCGACGATGGCGGGTTTCAGGGAGGGATCGGCGCATTCCGCGATAAAGGCAGCATCCATGACGAAGGCTCCAAAGTTCAGGTATTGAAGGAAATCACAAGGGGGACGCCGAACAGGGCGGACCAGGCTTTGGCGCTCGCGCGCTGGATGGCGACGATGTTGCCACCCGTCGTCCACCAGCCATTGCCGATCAAAACGATCGCGTCGGGTCGGTGTAGCATCGACTGGAGAATGGGCCACAGTACGAGCTGCTCGTAGCAGATAAGAGGCGCGATCTTTCGGCCCGCGACCTCGACGACAGGATTGGCCAAGAGGTTGGCGCGGGCGCCGCCAGTCTCTCCTGTCCATCGCTCCCATGGACGCCACATCGAAACCGGCACAGGCATGCGCTCGCGATAGAGGACACGCCCCCCATGCGCATCGATGGCCACCATGACGTTGTCGTAGCCAACCGCATCGACGACCGCCGCGCCGGCGACCACAGTCACGTGGGTTCCTTGCAGCTCATTCCGCCAGAAACGTTCAAGCGTTGGCGTCCAAAAGCCCAGTGTGCTCTCGGGAAGCACGACGACGGTCTCTCGTGTTCCGGCAGCCTTCCGAACAGTCGTCACCACGTCACGTTGACGTTGAAGGGATTGATCGCGGCCGAGACTTGCGCCCATTTCAAGGTCGACACCACGCCACCCCTCCGGTAGAATCTGATGTGTCTCCGATGCGGCGGACCAAAGCCATAGACCTGACAGGGCAATGGCGATAGCCGGCCCGATCCGGGTTACGAGACAGATCAGACCGGCTATCAACACGAGAAGCCCCCACCATCCCCATCCCGGAAACAGAATTCCCGCCGCCGTCAGCGGATGGGCCCAACCCGTGATGCCGAGCGGAGGCAGACCGGTAAGAGCGAAGATGAGGAGATATCGCACCGCTTTTATCCAGCCCGACCGTACTGTCCAGAATACCGCATGGACGGCAACGAAGGACGATGCCGCCGCGACCCAGAAGAGGAGGCCAACCCAGAGGTCGGCGGAAAAGAACTGTGCGGCGCCCGACGGCAATCCTCGCGACGCCGCCAGGAAATAGCCGGCCGCGACGAGGGCCGCTGCGATCCGCGTCGGTGATCGGGCCCACAGAAGCGGGAAGAAGGTTGCCGCTGGCAGCAGCGGCGCCTGGCCGCTCCAGCCGATCGCCCCGACGACGACGGCAAGGGGGACGAGAACGGCCGTGATCACGATCTCACGGCGCATAGGTCAACACCTCTTGCGCCAGACCGAGCACGCCTGACACAGGCACCGGCCCGAAATATCGGGAATCCCATGAGCCGATGAAGTCGGAGTGCAGATACACCTCTCCGGCTCGCACCATTCCGCTTTGACCGTGCCGAAGAGATCGCCTCTGTCCGTCCTTCTCCATGATGCGGGAGCCGGGGATCGGTACGCCATCAATGGCGACACGATCGGTGACGTCCACGCGCTGTCCCGCCACCGCGATGACAGTCTTTATCAACGGTGCGAACCCACCGGAGCAAATTCCCGTACGCAGATATCCGCGCTGTCGCGCCTCGCGCATGGCGGCATGGTCAGGCGGGCAGACGAAAACCGTATCCCCCGGCAAGACGGAGCGATTGAGAGGAACGATGCGCCAGAGGCCGAGCGGCTCACTCGGCGTCGTATTGATGCGCAGACCACCGATCCAACCTGCCGCAAAGAAGACGCCCAACAGGCCGGCAGCCACGAAAAGCGTGACCAATGCGGAGCTTCGTTGGCGAGGCATCGTGCCACCTCCAAGCATCATCATAATCATTTCAGGGAAAGCCCCTTGGTCTGGGTTTGCCGCGCTGTTTCAGCCTGCTTCAATGCCAGCGTGGTGCGCTCGTGCGCGGCGAGTTGCTGCACAGTGCGCATGCTGTTCCAGGCCGACTGCACTTCGCTTTTCTGCGAAGGGTTCATCCCGGCGGTCAATTTGTGAAAGGTCTCGCCGTTTACATCTTTTGCCGAGATCGGCAGCAAGCTGCGTTCTCCGAAACGCTCGGACACAGCCTTGGCAAACCCCTCCAGTTCCGCTTTGACGTTTCTGTCGGCCAGCGCATATTCGAGACCGGCGGGAAGATCGTTGCGATCGATCGCATCGCGGATCCGCTCAAGCGTTTGCTTGGCCGATGGCGAGAGGGCAGGGATGTCGATGGAGACCTTGAGACGGATTGCCCGCTCTTGCGCTTCATGCTTGCGCTCCGCCTCGACGCGCGCCGTCACATAGCGCTCGAGGTTTCGCGCCAAGGCAGGCGCGTTGACAAGTGCGGTGTCGCGCGCCGCCTTCTCATTCGCTCCGGCGAAGATGCCGGTCTTGCCCTTGAGCGCTCCAAACCTTTCCGGCTCAGCTGCGATCTTCGCAAACGTTGTCTGCGCTCTTGCCGGATCTTTCAGCATGGCATCGACATTGACCGCCTTGAACGCGGTCTCCGGCTCGGCGAAGACTTGCATAAAGCGTGTCGTGACCTCCTGCCATTGCTTCTTCAAACCCGGATCAGCGACTAGGCGATCCTCAACGGCCTGATCGATCGATTTCGGGAACGTCGTCATGCCTGATACCATCGGCCTTGCCTCCATGTCGGGTTTCGAGGTCGTTTGAATGTTCGAGCGTTTGAGACCGAGCTGTGCGCCGATCGTCGCCAGGCGGGCGGTGAGATTGACGAGCTTCTGTTTCTGGCGAACGGTCCAGTCGAGGCGGTCGCGAACGAGGGTGCGCGCGACACTGACCAGATGCAGGCCGTGCGCGTCGGCGAAGCGAAGGGCCGCGCGATAGAAGGCGCCCTTCTTGTAGTCGAGCGTCGTTTCCTTGGAGTTCTTGCGCGATAAAAGCTCGGCCAGGCCACCCGCCTTGGTGAAGGATCGCGCGCCATAATAGACGCCGAGATCCTCGCGATGACGAGTCATCGCCACATAGGTCAGGTGCCGGTCGAGGGAAAGCGAGGCCAGAACCTTGACCCTGTCGACGGTCGCGCCTTGGCTCTTATGGATCGTCGTCGCATATCCATGATCGACATTATTGTAGAACCGCTGCTCTACGCTGATAGCTTTGCGATGTTCGCCTTCACCAATTTCGGCAACGATACGCCCCGGGGTGGCTTCCACCACCTTGGTCAGCATGCCGTTCTTGACGCCCAACGAGCCCTCATTCTTCAAGAAGACGATCTGGTCGCCGGCGGCAAAATGACGAATACCGTCTTCCGTCTTGAAGGCGTGACCGTCATCGACAAGGCCGCGCTCCACCAACTTGGCGCGCGCCAGCTCGTTGAGCATCCTGACGTCGCGGCGAAGGTGTGCGAGGATCAGCGAGGACCGGGCCGGATCGTACTCGCGGTTCCAATCGGAGATAAGGTTTTCGACGGCTTGCGACTTCAAGGTCGATCCCATCATCCGACCGTTTGCGCTGTAGGACTCGACAGCCTTGGCGATGTTGCCGCGGGCGAGATCGAGTGACGCGTCGCGCATCCATTGCTCGCGCTGGCGATAGATGGTTTCGAGTTCGGCGTAGCCGATGCGATCAGTGATGGCGCGGAAGGCGGCACCTGCCTCGATCGGCTGCAACTGTTCGGGATCACCGATGAGAACGAGCTTTGCCCCGCGCACCGTTGCCTCTTCGACAAGCAGTGCCATCTGCTTCGAAGAGACCATGCCGGCTTCGTCGAGGACCATGACAGTCTTGTCGTCGAGCTGATCGCGACCTTGGGCCCAGCGGAGTTCCCAGGAGGATAATGTGCGGGAAAGAATACCCGCTTCCTTTTCCAATCCTTCGGCCGCCTTCCCCGCCAGGGCGGCGCCAACGACACGATAGCCGGCCGCTTCCCATGCCTCGCGCGCCGCCTCCATCATCGTGGTCTTGCCGGCGCCGGCGCGGCCGATCACGGCTGCGATCCGTTCAGAACCTGCAACATGCTCGATGGCCGCTTTCTGCTCATCCGAGAGGCGCTCATGGCGCTCGAACACCGCCTCGATGATCGTCTGACGGACGCCGTGTGATGATCGCTGGGACAGCCAGATCGACCGGTTTACCATCTCGGCCTCAAGGCGGATCATCTCGCGCGTCGTGTACCGCGCCGGCGTCCGGACACCAGAGGTAAAGTCGATACGCTCGCGGTCGAGACGCAGCACGTCCAGATGCTGCATGATCCGCGCCATCAGGCTCTGGAAGAGAGCCGCGTCGTCGACATAGCGATGGAGGACTTTCGCAACGTCCTGGTTGTCGAAAACGCTCTTCTCCCGAGTGATGAGATCAAGCACGATACCGGGATTGCGCTGGATGCGCCGGACGTTTTCCGCGCGCCGCTCCTCCTGCAATTCGATCCGCTCGAGCTTCCGTGACCGGGCTGTAGCCGGTCCGTTTTGCGTTTCCGATTTTCGCTCGATGGCTGTGGCGCCGACCCCGATATGAATGGTGGGTGCCAGGTCGATACCCTGCTTTTCGAAGGATCGGCCATCGATGCGGATATCCAGCCCGGCAAGCGCCAGGTGCCGGTTTTGGATAGCAAACCATCCATCACGAAAGGCATTGAAGTCCTCGGCGCCACCCGCCCAGAGTTCATAGATGATTTTGCCGGCGTCATTGCGCATGGGCTGGCCGTCTGGTCCAAGAACAGCGACCTTCTTGGTACCGAACCCGTCCTCGCTCAGAGGCCGCAACGTTGTCATCAGATGGACATGCGGGTTG
>JAVTWI010000272.1:0-5785 GCA_032229845.1 Rhabdaerophilum sp. | reverse complement strand
GGCCCAGATGAGCCTGATCTCGCGCAACGTCGCGAACGCCGGCACGGTCGGCTATACCCGCCGCGTCCTCACGACGCAGGAGACCAGTGCGCTCGGCATCACCGCCGGCGCCGTCCGTGAGGTCAGCGTCAACCGCATCCTCGACGAGCTCCTGCAGAAGCAGATGCGGACGGAATCGGGCGGGGCGGCCTATTCGGCGGAAGTCTCCGATTATCTCAAGCGGGTCGACACGCTGTTCGGCCAGCCGGGGAGCGATGCCGGCATCAACACGATCTTTTCGAAGTTCTCGACCGCGATCCAGACGCTCGCGGCCGATCCGGCCTCGTCGACCGCGCGCCAGAACGCGCTCGTCAATGCGCAGAGCCTCGCTTCGACGCTGAACTCGCTGTCGGAAAACGTGCAGCTCATGCGCGGCGAGATCGAGGCGAAGATCGCCGATCAGGCCAATGACGTGAACACGCTGCTCGAGGGCATCGGCCAGACTACGAAGAAGCTCAACGAGGTCTTCGATTCGGCCACCCGGCAGGGCCTGCTCGACGAGCGCGACAAGTACATCGACAAGCTGTCGACCTACTTCGACCTGCGCGTGTTCGACAACGGCACCGGGAACTTCAACATCTACACCTCCTCTGGCGGGCCGCTGTTCATCGAAGGGCGCAATCTCAAGCTCCAGTTCGACGAACGCTTCGCGGTTTCGGCGGACAGCCTCTACAACCAGAACGCGGCGCAGAGCGGCCTCGGCCACCTGATGGTCACCGATCCGATCGGCGGCGCGGTGGACCTCAACCGCAACGGGCTCATCAGGTCGGGCAGCTTTGCGGCGCTGTTCGAGCTGCGCGACAGCGTCCTGGTCGAGACGCAGGCGCATCTCGATGAATTCGCCGCTGCGCTGGCCACCTCGCTCGGCGACAGAACGGTTGCGGGCACTGCCGCGACCGTCGGCGCGCAGACCGGTTTCGATCTCGATCTCAACGCGCTGCAGAGCGGCAACGTCATCACGCTGGAATATACCCAGCAACCTGCCGGCACGAAGCAGAAGGTCTCGCTGGTCGCCGTCAACGATCCGACGGCGCTGCCGCTGGCCGCCGGCGCGACGGCGGACCCGAACGATATCGAATTCGGGATCGATTTCTCCGGCGGCATGGCGGCGGCGATCGCCGCAATCGGCGCGGCGCTGGCGACCGCGCCGGGCGGTGCGGGCTTCACCGTCAACAATCTCGGTGCCGGCGTCGTCCAGATCCTCGACGACGGCGCGGGCAATACGCTCGATGTCAACAAGCTTTCGGCCCGCGCGACCGTGACCGCGCTGACCGATCAGGGCACGGCGCTGCCGTTCTTCGTCGATGGCAACGCGGGCTCGCAGATCTATACCGGCTCGTTCGATACCGGTTCGCAGAAGCGCGGCTTCTCCACCGGCATCCGCGTCAACCCGGCGCTGCTCGCCGACCCGAGCCGTCTCGTCGTCTACCAGACCGCGCCGACCACGACCTCGACCGGCGATCCGACGCGGCCGAGCTTCCTGCGCGACCAGATCCAGTCCTGGGAGACGGACTTCACGCCCGCGATCTCCCTCACGGGGTCGACCGCCGTCTATCACGGCACCTCGGGCCAGTTCCTCGATCGCGTGATCGCCACCCAGAGCCAGGCCGCGAGCAACGCCAAGTCGCTCGCCGATGGGCAGCAGGTCGTGCTGTCCACCCTTCGTGAGCGGGCCGCCGATGTCTCGGGGGTCAACACCGACCAGGAACTCTCCGATCTGGTCGAGGTCCAGAATATCTACGCCGCCAACGCCCGCATCGTCTCCGCAGTCCGCGATATGTTCGATGCCCTTCTGAGGATTTGAGCCATGTCCGTGATCAATAGTCTCTACCCCTTCGCCGGCGGGACGGTCCGGTCGCAGAACAACACCCGCACGCTGATCTCGATGCGTTACCAGCTGCAGGACCTGCAGCGGCAGCTCGCGAGCGGCCAGCGGTCGGAGACCTACGGCGGTCTCGGCGACCAGCGGGTGAGTTCGCTCACCTTCCGCAATCAGGTCGGCATCGCCGAGGGCTACAACAGCGTCATCGATCTGACGACGATCCGCCTCAAGGTAATGGACCAGAGCACCAACGAACTGCGGACGCTGGTCGAAAAGGCCCGTAGCGTGATGCTGAACACGCGCGGCACCGGCGGCTACCCGGAAATCACCGCCGGGGTGAAGCAGGTTCAGGCCCAGTTCGAACAGGTGATCTCCTCGCTGAACAACCAGCACGAGGGGCTCTACCTCTATTCCGGTCGCACGCGCGACGTGAAGCCGGTGGTCGATGCCAACACGATGATGTGGGGCGACGGCACCAACGCCGGGCTGCGGCAGGTGGTGGACGAGCGCCGGCAGGCGGACGTCGGCACCGGCAACGGCCGCATGGTCACTTCGAACGTCGGTGCCCTGACGACGCTGTCGGAAGATGCCGCCGGCAACCCCTTCGGCATCAAGCTGGTGGCGGGCACGGCGGGCGGCGGCATGTCCAACGTCACGGTCGCGGGCCCCGCGGGTGCGCCGTCGGCGATCAGCTTCAACTTCACCGGCCAGCCGCTGACCGGCGAACGGCTGACCTTCACCGTCCGCCTGCCGGACGGGAAGACGATGAACCTCGGCTTCGCGGTCGACACCGCCGGTACATCCGACGATACGGTGTTCGCCGTGGGCGCGACGCCGGCCGCCACCGCCGCCAACCTTCAGACCGCGATCGATTCGCGCCTGAATTCGCTTGCGCAGGGCGAATTGCGCGCGGCCTCGGGTCTCGTCGCGGCACGGGAGTTCTTCTCCGGCTCGAATACCGTGCAGCCGCCGCGCGTGCAGCCGCCCTTCGCGACCTCGACGGCCTATGCCGCGCCGGGCTCCCGCCCCACGGTCATCTGGTATCAGGGCGACGACGACACCACCGTCGCGGCGCGCAATACGCAGACCTCGGAGGTCGATACCGGCCTGCAGATCAGTCTCGGCGCCCGGGCGAACGAGGTCGCGCTCCGCGATTCCCTCGTCGCGCTCGGCATGTTCCTCGCCGACGATTACCCGCCGGGCTTTACCTCGACCCAGGATCGGTTCGATGCCGCCTCGGCGCGCGCGATCCAGGTGTTCAATTCGACCGGCGGCCCGAACGCAATCCTCGAGATCAACGGCGAATTCGGCCTGGCGACCTCACAGGTGCAGACCGCGAAGACCCGCCATACCGATCGCAAGGAGTTCCTCAACGGGCTGCTTTCGGAAATCGAGAGCACATCGCGGGAGGAGGTTGCCGTTCAGCTCACCTCGCTTCAGACGCAGCTTGAGGCGAGCTACCAGACGACCGCGCGGCTCTCCCAGCTCTCGCTCGTCAACTATCTCTGAGATCTGCGCTCGCAGCCCGGCGATGAAGGAAAGGCGCCCCGCGGGGCGCCTTTTCCATGTTCGGTGGTGGGCGGAAAACGACAACAGCGCCTCGCGGCGCTGTTCGTTTCAAGACATCATGTGCGTGGCGCAGGATCAGGAGGCCGCTGCCGCTGCGGCCGGTGCATCGCTCTCGGGAAGCCCGCTGCCGCGCAGACCGGCGGCGATGTGCTGGTTGATCTCGATCAGCAAGCCGAGCTTTTCCGGATCAGGATTGAACAGCACGCGCATGCACTGGTTCACCACGAAGCGGGCGAGGCCGATGATGTTCTTGCGCGCTTCCGGCGGCAGGGTGCATTCCTCGTCCGTCGCGGCGGCGAGGAACAAGGTCCACACCTTGCGGTTGTGAGAGAGGGCGTCCTCAATGGCCGAAATGCTGGGGTCCCAGTTTTCCTTGAGGGCCTGCAACTTGGCCGCTGCCTTGAGGAGTGCACGCGCTTCGAGTTCACGCTGACTGAGCGCCAGGGACTGGGTTTTCGCGTAGGCCTGAATTCCGGGCTGCATGCTCGAATAGTTTCCTCTCATACGCCAGAAGCTGCTTCGCTTCTTTGAGGGCCTTATAGAACTCCGCGTTTAAGATATGGTTGTGAATTGCCATCAAAATATTGGTTGAACTTGGCACAGCATTTTGGAAGTCTGTTACAAGTTTATTATAAGTGCCAATATTTTCGGCAACCCGCCCGTCGATATACATCAACTGGATCGCAAGGTAGATCAGCTTTGCGGGCGTATCTGCCGTGCGAGGGCTCAGGATATCCTTTTCGCGCAGGATGGGGGCGTGTCCTTCGATGATGAGGCTCGTGCGCTGTTCGCCATTGCGCACCACGGCGGTGCCAATGATGATGCGTTCGTTGGGCTTCAGCTCAACTTTCAGGGCCACGGCTGGCCTCCTTCCATGCGTTCGAGTTCACCACAGGAGCGTAAACATCCCGTTGTCTGGTCAGGTTGCAGGGGCGACGAATCGCCCCTGAAATGCAATCTGGGGTAGAAAAATTAACAAGGCGTTTACCATAATGCACGCTAATTCTGCCGGAAGCGCGGCAAGGAGGGGCGGCATGAAATGGATCGAGGCAAATCCGGTCGAGGGCAAGGCCTGCGGGTCCTGCACGATGTGCTGCAAGCTGTTCGAGATCAACTGGCTCGACCGGCCGAAGCCCGCCGGGAAATGGTGTCCTCACTGTCGACCGGGGCAGGGGTGTGCCATCTGGAACGAATTGCCGGCGGGCTGTTCTGCCTATTTCTGCATCTGGCGGCTTGATCCGGACCTTGGTCCCGAATGGCGCCCGGACCGTGCGCGCTTCATCCTCACGCATGCGCATCAGGATGCGCCGCTCGCGGTGCTTGTCGACCCCGCGCAGCCGGATGCGCACCGCCGCGAGCCCTATCGGAGCCGGCTGGCCCGGACCGCCCGCGAGATTCTCGACGGGCGCGGGTCCACGATCGTGGTGTTTCGCGGCCAAGAGCGGGCCCTTCTGTTTCCGGATCGGGAGGTCCCGATTCCGCGCGGTGTCGATCTCGCCGAAATCCGGATCGAGAGGCGAGAGCGGGCGGGGGAGGTCTATTGGTCGCCCGCCTTTCCGAACCATTAACCATCCTGGTTTACGCTCCCTTAATGCGGCGAGGGCCGCGCCCGGAACACAGGGCAGGGAGACAGAAAATGCCGGCGGATGTTGCAGCCTCGCTACTCATCGCGGGGCGCGAATGCGGATCGTGTTCGCTGTGCTGCAAGGTGATGACGATCACCTACATGGACCCTCCGAAGGCGGGCGGGAAATGGTGTTCGCACTGCTCGCCCGGCAAGGGTTGCGCGATCTGGCAGGATCGCCCGCAGGGCTGCGCCGATTTCCACTGCGATTGGCGCAAGAACGCGCAGCTTTCGGATGACTGGCGGCCGGACCGCTGTGGATTCGTCATCAACAAGGCGGCGGAACATCTCCCCTTCGAGATCATCGTCGACCCCGGCCGGCCGGACGCCTGGCGCAAGGAGCCCTATTATTCGGCGCTCAAGGGCGCCTGCCGGATCGCGGCGGAGAAGCGGCAGGCGATGATGGTGCTGGTCGGCTCGCGCCGTTGGCTGATGCTGCCGGATAAGGACGTCGCCGTTCCGACGGAGCACTATGCCTCCGATTACCGGATCTTCCGCGCACCCGCGCTGCAGGGTGGCGAATGGCAGGTAGAATTCGTCGCGCCAGCCAGGGCATCGTAAGGCTGCCTTTCCAGACGCGATTTCCTCAAGCGAACCGGTTCCCACTTCGCTTGAAATGTCCTGACGAAAAAAGCGGCGGGTTTCCCCGCCGCTTTCGTTTCTTTTGATCGAGGGATCGCGGATCAGCCGAGGAGGCGGAGGAGCGACTGGGCGTTCTGGGTGCCCATCGA
>JAVTWI010000271.1:0-5799 GCA_032229845.1 Rhabdaerophilum sp. | reverse complement strand
CCGCGCCGACCTTCAACCGCCCGGCGCGCCGACCCGGCTGATGCGCGGTTTCAGATGGCGGATCTGGCGGGCGAGCGTGCGCATCGCCTCGGCCAGCATCGGCCCGCCGCACACCGTGAGGCTTTCGGGAATGACCAGCCGCCGCTCGGGCGGAAACAGATGCCGCAAGGCCGGGTGGAGCAGTAGCGCTTCGCCCTGATCCTCGGGTTCGATCCTGTCGCGGGTCAGCAGCACCGCATCCGGGCGCAGCTTGACGATCGTTTCGAGATGGGCGAACCCGCCGAAACGGAAACCGAGTTCGGCGGCGGCGTTGGTGAGACCGGCTTGTATCAGCAGATCGGAAACAAGCGATTCCCGGCCCGAAACCCAGGCACGGCGCGACAGCGGCAGGATGGTGAGGCGTGTCGCGGACGCCGCCGCGCGCAGTTCGGCCAGCGCCGCATCGAGTTCGGCGAGGCGGTCTGCGGCCTTGGCGGTATTGCCTGTGATCTCGCCGAAACGCGTGATCTGCCGCCGGGTCTCCGCGATGGAAAGGGCCGTGTCAAATTCCTCCATCGGCACGTTCCGGGCCTTGAGGAAGGCCCGTGTCTCCCGCTTCGAGAACCGCCCCGTGACGACGAGATCGGGGCGCAGCACGACGATGTCCTCCGCCGTGCCGGAGAGGATGGGGAATGGCCGGGCCTTGTCCGCAAAGTAGGAGCGCTGCGCCTGTGCCGCATAGGGGCTGAGCCCGGCGATCTGGCCCGGTTGCGCGAGGTCGAGCAGCAGTTGATCCGTACACAGGTTATGCGAGACGATCCGCAGAGGCTTCGTCTCGCCCGCCAGGCCGCCCGTGGCAAGGCCGGCTGACGCAAGCAGGAGCGCGAGGGGCAGCCCGAACCTCATGCGAGGTCCCACGGCGCGATAACGGCGCCGCCCTCCGTCGGGTGGCGCAACACGCGGATGCCGTAGATCGCGGCGAAGTGCTCGTCGGTCAGCACCTCGGCGGGCGTGCCGTGTGCGACGATCCGGCCCGCGTCCATCAGGACGATCTCGTCGGCGAGACGGCTCGCGAGCGTGAGGTCATGGGTCACGGCGATCACGAGCGCGCCGCGCCGGCTCTCGGCCTTGAGTTCCTGCATCACCGCGATCTGGTGACGCGGATCGAGCGAGGCGGTGGGTTCGTCCGCGAGGATCAGTGGGGCGCTGGTTGCCAGCACGCGCGCCAGCATCACGCGCGCCCGCTCGCCGCCGGAAAGGGTCGTCACGGCCTGGTTCGCGAAGGGAGAACATTCGGTGCGGGCCATGGCTGTCTCGACGGCGAGTCCATCCGCCTCATTCATCCGGGTATGGTCGGTCACGCCGTGCGGATAGCGCCCGAGCGCGACGATCTCACGAGCGCTGAGCGGCCAGTGCACCTGATGGCCCTGCGGCAGATAGGCGATGCGCCGGGAGCGGGCCGGCCGGTCGAGTTGTTGCAGCGACGTCCCGTCGAGGATGATTTCGCCCGTTACCGGCACCAGCCCCGCCATTGCGCGCAGCAGGGTGGTCTTGCCGGCGCCATTGGGTCCGAGCAGGGCGACAAGGCGGGCAGGCTGAAGCGCCAGCGAGACCTCATGCAGCACGGCCTTGCCACCAAGGCTGACGCCGACCCTATCGAGTGTGAGCGGCGGCATCATGTGGCGTCTCCCGCGAGGCTGAAGCGCTGGCGCAGGATCAGGTAGAGGAAGAACGGCACGCCGATGATCGAGGTCAGAACGCCGACCTTGATGTCGCTCGTCGCCGGGATGAGGCGTACGGCGATATCGGCCGCCATCAGGAGGATGGCGCCGGTCAGCGCGGCGGGCACCAGCAATCGCGCCGGATCGTGACGGACAAGGGGGCGCATCAGATGCGGCGCGACAAGGCCGATGAACGAGATCGTTCCCGCCACCGCAACCGAAGCGCCGACGCCGAGCGCGACCCCGGCGATAACGATCATCCGCAGCCGGGCAACATCGACACCTAGGCTTTCCGCCGCCTCCTCGCCAAGCGCCAGCGCACGGAAGGCGGAGCGTTGCCAGAGAAGCAGAAGCGTGGCAGCGGCAATGAAGGGCAGGGCCATTGCGACATGGCGCAGGCTCCGGTCCTCCAGCGAGCCCAGCAGCCAGAAGGCGATTTCCAGCGCCGCGAAGGGGTTGGGTGCGAGGTTCATGGCCAGCGCGGTGCCAGCTCCCGCCAACGCCGAGATCGCGAGGCCGGACAGGATCAGCAGCAGCAGTGAGGCATTGCGTCCGGCCACCGCGATCAGCAGGAACACCGAGAGAAATGCGCCACCGATTGCCGCCAGCGGCAGGCGCCAGCCGAGCGCGTCGGTCCAGCCGAGCGCCAGCATCGAGACGGCGACGAAAGCGGCGCTCTGCGGCGCGCCGAACAGGGAGGGCGCGGCGAGAGGGTTGCGCAGCAGGCCCTGCATCGCCGCGCCGCTCAATCCCAGCATGGCACCGATGGAAAATGCGAGAATCGCGCGCGGAAGCCGGATTTCCATCACGATGATCCGGTTCTCGACCGGTCCGCTGCCGGTGATGGCGGCCATGACGTCGCCCGGCCCGAGCCGGACCGGCCCCGTTCCCAGCGAAAGGATGAAAAGCAGAACGGCCAGAAGCAGAAGGGCCGGAACAAGACCGGCGCGCGGCGTCACGGCATGGGCCGCCCTCGCGGCGCTATCGCTCATAATGGTCTCCCTCCGAGACATCGATGCGGGCAGGCGGCGGGCTCGCCGCGCCTGACATCCGGCCGGTCTCCTGGCTCACGGCTCGGATGTCACGCTCGCCTTCCAGACCGCCGAAGCATTTTCCGCTCAAGTGGGTGCCGGTTGAGCGAAAGAAAATGCGTCGATGACAACGATTTGGGTCCGTGGTTTGAAGCGTGGCTCGCCGTTCACAGTTGCGGGGGCAGCCGCCGGTTGAGCCTTTCGGCCGCACGGCGTTCCCGTTTATCCCTTCGCAGGAAGGGCACCGGATGCAGGAACACCTCAAGCACAGGCCGGAGCGCCGTGACAAGCGGATTCGATTCGGAACAAGTGTGACCTCGCGCAGCTACTTGCGCGAATAGACATCCTCGAGCCGGACGATATCATCCTCGCCGAGATAGGCGCCCGTCTGCACCTCGATGATCTCGACATCGATCTTGCCGGGATTTTCAAGACGATGAATCGCGCCGAGCGGAATGTAGATCGACTGGTTCTCGCTGAGATCGACCACGTGCTCCTCGACGGTGGCTCGTGCCGTTCCCTTGACAACGACCCAGTGTTCCGCGCGGTGGAAATGCTTCTGCAGCGAAAGCTTGCCGCCCGGATAGACAACGATCCGCTTCACCTGGAACCGGCTCTGGAGTTCGAGCGTCTGATACCAGCCCCAGGGGCGATAGACCCGCGATTGCTGAACGGCTTCCGGGCAGCCCTTTTCCTTGAGGGCCGCGACGACGTTCTTCACCTCGCCGCTGCGCGCCTTGTCGGCGACGAGAACCGCATCGCGCGTCGCGACGACCACGAGATCCTTCACGCCGAGCAGCGCGACGAGCTGGTCCTCGCTGGAGGCGTAGTTCCCGGTCGACTCGAAGAAATGCGTATTGCCGTTTGCCGCGTTGCCGGCCGCGTCGGGCGCGGAAATCTCCCAGAGCGCATCCCAGCCGCCGATGTCGGACCAGCCGAAATCGCCGGGAATGACCGCGGCGTGCGTCGTCTTCTCCATGACTGCGAAATCGAATGAGATCTTCCGGGCTTCGAAGAAGTGCGTTTCGTCGAGGACATCGACGCCGAGATCCTTCTCGGCGGCGGCAAGCGCACTCCGCACCGCCGCGACGCTGGCCACATCCTCGGCCTCGTACTGGGCGATCACGGTTGCCGGCGCGAACAGGAAGTTGCCGGAATTCCACAGATAGCCGGCGGCGATATATTTGAGCGCCGTCGCGGCATCCGGCTTTTCGACGAAGCGGGCGACTTTTCTCACCTTGCCGGCGATTTCCGCTCCCGGTTCGATATAGCCGTAGCCGGTTGCCGGGCTGGTCGGCAGGATGCCGAAGGTGACGATGGCGCCGGCCGAGGCGCTCGGCGCGCCGTCTTCCACGGCCTGACGGAAGGCCTCGGGTTTAAGCACCATGTGATCCGCCGCCAGCACGAGTGCCAGTGCCTCGGGTGAATGCTCGGCGAGATAGAGGCTCGCTGCCACGATGGCTGGCCCCGAGTCGCGCGGCATTGGTTCGAGCAGGATATCCCCTGTGATGCCGACCTCGGCCATCTGCCGTTCGACCATGAAACGATGCAGCTTCGAGGTGACGATCAGCGGTCGGCCGAAAACGCCGCCCTCCTTCACCCGCAGAAGGGTTTCCTGAAACGTCGACCGCTCGCCGATGATCGGCGCGAACTGCTTGGGAAAGGCTTCGCGTGATTTCGGCCACAGACGCGTGCCGGACCCCCCGCAAAGAATGACCGGGCGCACATGAGATCGGGAAGCAGGCAGGACCATCGGGCTATATTCGTGGCTTCGTGTTGGTTGTCAAACGTCGGGCGCTGTTCATACCTATTCGACATTCCTTGACATGCCATCAATGGCCGATAAGGAAGCGACCTTTCCGGGCGCCGGTTCCCGCAGCGGAGTTTGGGATGGCTGCATCCGATCGAACGATCCTGTTTCTCATGGGACCGACGTCGTCGTTCTGGCGCGAACTGGCCGATGAGTTCGAGGCGCGCGGCGCCCGCGTCGTCAAGGTGTGCTTCGGCATGGGCGACTGGCTTTTCTGGCGCCCCCGTTCCGCCGTTCACTATCGAGGTCGGCTCAGCCGGTGGCCGGCGTTTCTGGAAGCCCTGATCGATCGCGAGAAGGTGACGGACATCCTCTATTATGCCGATCGCCAGCCCTATCATCTCGCGGCCAGCAAGATCGCCCGCGCGAAATCGATCCCGGCCATGACCATCGAGAACGGCTATCTGAGGCCGGACTGGATCACGCTCGAACAGGGCGGCATGGGGGCCTATTCCCACTTCCCCGCCGATCCGGCGGTGATCAGGAGGCTTGCCGAGGGTGTCCCGCAGCCTGACCTGAGCGTGAAATATCCGGCAGGCTTCTGGACCGAGATGGTCCATGAAGCGGCGTTTCATCTGTTCAACTACAGTTGGCGGATTTTCTATCCGTTCTACACCTCCGGCAAATATTACGATCCGCTGCTCGAGATCCTGATCGGGCTGCCGGGACTCGTCGGGCAGAAGCGTCGTGAGGCTGCGGCGGCAAGGCTGATCGGCGAACTGGCAGAAGGGTCCGCGCCGTATTTCGTTTGCGCGCTGCAGATGCAGGGCGACTACCAGATCCGGGCGAACTCGGCGTACGCCCACATTTCCGAAATGATCGAGGAGGTCATCGCCTCCTTTGCGCGCGAGGCCTCGGCCGAGGCTCGCCTCGTCTTCAAACAGCATCCGCATGACAACGGCCGGGAGAACTGGCCGGGACATATCCGCCGGTCTGCCGCGCGGCACGGCGTCGAAAGCCGCGTCCATTTCATGGATGGCGGCGATCTCGGCAAACTCCTGGAGAAGGCGCGCGGCTGCGTCATCATCAACTCGACCGTGGGCCTGTTCGCCCTGCGGAAGCTCTGCCCGACCAAGCTGCTTGGCATCGCGATCTACGATATGCCCGGTCTGACGCATCAGGGTCCGCTGGAGAGCTTCTGGCAGCGGCCGGCCCCGGTGGACGCCGGACTTTTCGACGATTTCGTCCGGGTTCTTGCCGCCGGAATTCAGGCGAAGGGGTCCTTCTACCACGAAGAGGGCAAGGCCCGGGCCATCCG
>JAVTWI010000270.1:0-5815 GCA_032229845.1 Rhabdaerophilum sp. | reverse complement strand
TTACCACATGGCGGCCCGCCCGCCCGAGGAGCGCGATCCCGCGATCGCCGCCGCGGCGCTCGAGGCAATGAAGGCACCCATGGCCGTGCTCGACCGGCATCTCGCCAAGGATGGCTTCATGATGGGCGGGCGCTTCACGGTCGTCGATGTCAATGTCGCGGAGGTGATGCGCTATTCCCTGCCGGCGAAGACGCTGTGGGAGACCGCCCCCCATGCCAGTGCCTGGCTGAAGGCCTGCCATGCCCGCCCTGCCTATCAGGCGATGATGGCGGGCCGCAACGCCGAGCCGGAATAGCGTTTGGAGCATTTTCCGATCAAGTGGATACCGGTTGATCGAAAGAAAATGCGTCAAAACAGAGAGAGGGAGCGGCCGCGCTGATTCAATCAGATCGGCCGCTCTACAGGATCAGGAACAGCACCGCCGAAAGCGTGACGAAGCCGCAGAGCATCGTCACGAACAGGGTCGCGGCACAGAACTCCTCCTCGCCGTACCGGCCGCCGATGATCGGATAGACCGCGATCATCGGCGCGCTGGCGAAAATCAGCATCGCCTTGGCGAGCATCGGATCGGCGGGCGGCCACAACGCGAGGGCGCCGAGCATGCCGAGCGGATGCAGGACCAGCTTGCCAAGGACGACGAGGCCGATGCCTTTCGGCTGTCCGCCGGGCTTCATGCCGGCGAGAATGCCGCCGATCGCGAACAGCGCGACCGGGGCGGCGGTGGCGGCCAGCAGGTCGATGACCTTGAACAGTGGCGCCGGCGGTTTCAGTTCCGTCACCGCGAGCACCATCCCCGCGAAGATGGCGATGACCAGCGGATTGCGGGCGAGACGGCCGGCGATCTCGCGGACGATGTCCGGCATCGTCCGGCCGCCGGACCGGCTCTTTTCGGCGAGGATGAGCGCGGCGGGCAGGATCAGGAAATTCTCGACGAGAAGGCACATCGCCAGCCCCGGAGCCCCGATCGCGCCCAGCGCCATCGTCACCACCGGAAAGCCGATGAAACCGCTGTTGGACATCGAGGCGCCCATTGCCTGCATCGCGCCGCGCGCGGCCGGCTGCGCATGAAGCCGTGGCGCGACGAGATAGACGACCGCGAACAGCAGCAGGGAAACGACGCCGTATCCGACGAGAAAGCGCGCCTCGATCACCTCGCGGATCGGGTTCAGCGCGAAGGTCCGGATGATGAGCGCCGGCATCGCGAAGGTGATGGTGAAGGCGCCGAGGACGCGCATGTCCTTCGCTTCGAAAATCGCGCCCCGGATCGCGGCGAAACCGATGCCGATCAGCAGGAAGATCGGCAGGATGATCGTCAGCACCTGAAGCATGGCAAGCCCGGCGGCATGGCCCGGTCAGCCCAGTTCACGGGCGTAGGGCATCGAGGCGGCGGCGCCGGGCCGTGTGACGCTGATCGCCGCGGCCCGCCCCGCGCGGCGCATTGCTTCGGCGAGGGACCTTCCGGCGGCGAGGCTGGCCGCGAGATTGCCGACGAAGCAATCGCCCGCGCCAGTCGTATCGACGACATCGACGCGCTCGCCCTCAAACCGGATGACGCCCTCCGGCGAAACGGCGAGCGCGCCCTTGGCGCCGAGCGTGACGATCACGGTGCGCGCCGTTCCGGCCAGCGCCTGCGCGGCATCGGTGATGGCGGCTTCTTCGTGGAGGTCCTGCCGGCCCGCAGCAACCTCAAGCTCGGTCTCGTTGAGGATGAGGATATCGGTCAGGGCCAGAAGCGCCGGCGGCAGCGGCTTCATCGGCGCAGGATTGAGGATCGTGCGGGCACCGGCGTCGCGCGCCTTGCAGAACCCGGCCTCGATGAAGGCGTCCGGCACCTCGAACTGGGCAAGAACGCAGTCGCCGGCGCTGGCGGCAAGATGGGCGGCATCCGCCGGCCCGAGCGCGGCGTTCGCGCCCGCGACGACGACGATCGAATTCTCGCCGTGACGGTCGAGCGTGATGAGGGCGATGCCGGTGGGCCGATCCTCAACAAGCCGCAGCCGCGAGAGATCGATGGTTTCACCGGCGAGAAATTCGTGCATCGCCGCGCCGAAACCGTCCTTGCCGATCGCGCCGAAGAGCGCGGTTTCGGCGCCGGCCCGGCGGGCGGCGACAGCCTGATTGGCGCCCTTGCCGCCCGGAAGTTCACGCAAGGCCTGCCCGGCGACGGTCTCGCCGGGGCGCGGGTGTTCCGTGACGGAAACCACGAGATCGCGGTTGATCGAGCCGAGAACGACAACCCTGCCCATCGCGGCCGGGTCCGGGTTTACCGGCGCTTGGGCGGCTGGCCCTTCTGCGGCGGGCGGGCGCCCCCGGGCGTGAAGCCGGAACGCTCGTCCTTGTGGCGGAAGACGAGGCGGCCCTTTTCAAGATCGTAGGGCGACATCTCGACCGTCACGCGGTCACCGGCGAGGGTCTTGATCCGGTTTTTCTTCATCTTGCCGGCCGTGTAGGCGATAATTTCGTGTCCGCTGTCGAGCTGAACCCGGAATCGCGCATCGGGCAGCAATTCCAGAACCAGACCTTCGAACTGGATCACTTCTTCTTTCGCCATTCGCCGAACTTTCCTTCAAACCGGAGCACGCGGCACCCGGACAAGCTGATTTTTCAAAGTGAAATAGCCGCTCCGCAAGACGGAACGGCTGTTTCGCGGTATCGAGCGGCGCGCAGACCGCGCCGCCGGCCCTCTGTCTCAGACGGCCTGAAGGTTGACGGCGGCCATCTTGCCGGTACGGCGGTCGGCCTGAAGCTCATAGGAGACTTTCTGCCCGTCACGCAGGCCCTGCAGGCCCGAGCGCTGAACCGCGCTGATATGGACGAAAACGTCCTTGCCACCATCATCCGGCTGGATGAAGCCGTAGCCTTTTTGTTCATTGAACCACTTCACGGTTCCGGTGCTCATAGATGTATTCCTTTGGACTATCAGGTCTTGGAAGAGCGGGCCTCGCGGTCCGCTTCAACACGTTAAAGGCCCGGGCAGGCCCGGACCGGTGGCTCGACCTTTATTGAAGCAGTCAGAACGTGCGCCCGGTAGTCCCAAAGCGGCCCAGTCGTCCGGCCAAGTCGATGGCGGGATTCATAGCGTCAAATCGCCACTTTAACAAGTTCGGACGCGAGCGCCGGGACAATCAGCCGAGAAGCCCGGCCGCGACGAAGAGATCGGCGCTTCGCCGGCTGAGCGCGATCGGCACGTCATAGACGACGGCGAGGCGCAGCAGCGCCTTGATATCGACGTCATGCGGCATCGGCGAGAGCGGGTCGATGAAGAAGACGATGGCGTCGATCCGCCCCTCGACGATCATCGCGCCGATCTGCTGGTCGCCGCCGAGCGGGCCGGAGGCGAGCCTTGTCACGTTGAGCGCGGGGCAGCGCTCCTTGAGCACCTGGCCGGTCGTTCCGGTGCATAAGAAGACATGCGGCGAGAGTGCCGCTTCATGCTCCGCCGCCCAGTCGGCGAGCGCGGGTTTCATCCGGTCGTGGGCGACAAGCGCGAAGGTGCGGACAGGATTGTGGGCCATTTTACCAGTCCAGCCCGAAAGTGGTCACAAGGTCGCGGATCTCGTCTTCGCCAAGCAGGCGCAGCCGATCCTTGCCGAGCATCAGGAAGATCCGCGCGGTTTCTTCCAGTTCTTCCGCCGAGGTGATCGCGTCCTGCAGGCTCGCGCCGGCATTGACCGGGCCGTGGTTGGCGAGCAGCACCGCGCGATAACGCCCCTGAAGCGCGCGGATCGCCTCGCCGATCGCGTCCGAGCCGGGCCGGAAATAGGGCAGCACCGGCAGATGGCCGACGCGCATCACGTAGTAGGGCGAGAAAACGGGAATCGGATCGAGCGCCGGCAGGTCGCGGCAGAAGGAAAGCGCGGCGGCGTGGGTCGAGTGCAGATGCACCACCGCCTCCGTGCCGGGCCGGGATTCGTAGAACGCCCGGTGCATCGAGACTTCCTTGGTCGGCCTGTCGCCTGAAACCGGCTCGAAGTTCGCATCGAGCTTTGCAAGGCGCGCGGGGGCAAGCCCGCCGAGCGAAGCGTTGGTGGGGGTCACGAGATAGCCGTCATCGAGCCGGACGCTGAGGTTGCCCGCCGTGCCGATCGCCAGCCCGCGCGCATGGAAATGCCGGCCGGCCTCGACCAGTGCTTCACGGAGCTGCGCCTCGTCGCGCTTCATCCTGCCGCCCCGTCGACAGGCATCGCGTCCATCGCCGCCAGCGCCTTGGCGAAGAAGTCGGGCGCGCCGAAATTGCCGCTCTTGAGCGCAAGCGCGATGCGCGGGGCGCCCTCGCTGACGACGACCGGCACGCCCGGATCGATCTCCGGGCCGATCGCCATCGCCGTGACGCCGAGGCCGGAAACGATCGCGGAGGAGGTCTCTCCGCCGGCGGTGACGATGCGGCGATAGCCCTTCGCCACCGCTTCGCGCGCAAGGCGGGTGAAGAAGGCCTCGATGGCATGGGCGAGCCGTTCGCCGCCGTGCTTCGCCTGAAGCGCGCGCACGGCCTCGGCATCGGCTGTCGAGTAAACGAGGGGAAGGGCCGCCCTGCCGGCTTCTCCAGCCAGCCAGGCCCAGACGATATCCGTGCCTGCGGCCCCGGCGAGCACCGCCTCGACATCGAGCTGGAACACCGGCGCGCCTTGCGCGTGCCGCGCGACCTGTCCCGCTGTCGCAAGCGAGCATGAGCCGGAGAGCGCCAGCGCCGGGCCGCGCGGCGCGGTCACGGGCAAGGGCGCCTGTCGGTTGGCGATTTCCGCGAAATTGTCAGGCAGGCCGAGCGCGATGCCCGATCCGCCGGTGACCAGTGCCATGCCCTTTGCGGCATGGCCGAGCGTCAGAAGGTCCTCATCCGCGATCGCGTCGCAGACGACGAGCTTCTCGTTGCGGCGCGCCGCTTCCTCCAGCGCGCGCCGGACCGCCTCGACGCCCTGCCGCACCGTATCGAGCGAAATCAGCCCGACCCGGTTCTTCGACTGGTAGGAAAGCCAGCGGGCGAGATTGGCGTCGCTCATCGGTGTGATCGGGTGCTTCTCCATGCCGCTTTCGTTGAGCAGCTTGTCGCCGACGAACAGGTGGCCGCGATAGATCGTCCGCTTGTTGGTCGGGAAAGCGGGGCAGACGATGGCCGTCGGCGCGTCGAGCGCCTCGATCAGTGTATCCGCCACCGGCCCGATGTTGCCTTCCTTCGTCGAATCGAAGGTCGAGCAATATTTGAAGATCACCTGTTGCACGCCGGCGCCCTGCAGGGCCGCCAGCCCCGCCAGCGATTGCGCTACGGCCTCCGGCACCGGGTTCGAACGGCTCTTCAGCGCGATGATCCCCGCCTCGCAAGGGAGGAAACCGCCTTCCGGCACGCCGACGAACAGCGTCGTCCGCATGCCCCGCTGCGCGAGCGTGTTCGCAAGGTCGCTCGCGCCGGTGAAATCGTCCGCGATGGCGCCGATCAGCATGATGCCTCTATGGTTATGTCGTTTCCCCGGCCTCCGAAGCATTTTCCGATCAGGTGATCCGCGGTTGATCGGAGAAAATGCGTCAAGATCATGAAACCTGGAACGGGCGATCTGGTTACGTCAGTTTGCCCGTTCTAGATGCACCGTGAATACGGCATACACAAGCGGCAAGGCCCGTCGCGGCGCAGACTTATTTCTGCGTCGCGGCCTTGGCGATATCGGCCCAGTACTGGATGCCGACGGGCAGCACATCGTCGTTGAAATCGTAGGACGGGTGGTGAAGGCCTGCGGAATCGCCGTTGCCGATGAAGATGAACGCACCGGGTCGGGCTTCGAGCATGTAGGAGAAGTCCTCGCCGCCCATCGTCGGCTCGGCATCG
>JAVTWI010000269.1:0-5824 GCA_032229845.1 Rhabdaerophilum sp. | reverse complement strand
GCAGCTCGCCGTGAACATCGGCATGTGCGCGCGGGCGATGGCGAATTTCGGGCTTTCGGAGATGCGGCTCGTCGCCCCGCGCGATGGCTGGCCGCAGAAGACCCGGATGAAGAAGGGCGCGTTCCAGGCCGCCGCCGGCGCGACCGCCATTCTCGATAACGCCCGCCTGTTCGGCTCGGTGGAGGAGGCGGTGGCCGATCTCCACTACGTGCTGGCGACTACGGCGCGCGAGCGCGGCCAGCACAAGCCGGTGCTCGGCCCTTCCGAGGCGATGGCGGAGGCCAATCGCCGCATCGGCACGGGCGAGAAGGCCGGCATTCTCTACGGGCCGGAGCGCACCGGGCTCGACAATGACGATGTCGGCCTTGCGAGCGCGATCGTCACCTTTCCGGTCAACCCGGAATTCGCGTCCCTCAACCTCGCGCAGGCGGTGCTGCTGACGGGCTACGAATGGTTCCGCCATTCCTCCGGCGAGACGCCGGCCTTCGCGTCCCCCGCGCCGCCGCCGGCGAAGCGCGAGACGCTGTTCTCGTTCTTCGACTATGTCGAGGGCCAGCTTGATCGCGTCCGGTTCTTCTGGCCGCCGGACAAGCGGCCGGTGATGGTGCGGAATTTCCGCAACCTCATCCATCGTCTCGATCCGACCGAGCAGGATATCCGCACCTTGCGTGGCGCGATCCGCTGGCTGGTCGAGCGCGGATACGAGGGACAGGTCCGGAAGGATGCTGCCGAGCAGGACGGCGACACGGAAAAGTGATCCCGCGTCTGGAGCGGAATTCGCTCTGATTTCATCAGATTGTCCGCTCCAACCTCTTGTTTCGTCGCATTTTTTTGATCAACCGGCACCCGCTCGGTCGGAAAATGCTCATGCAAACAGCGCGGCAGGGGGCTTCAGGGCAGGCTTAATTTCGGCGTATTGTGGGATAGTCTTGCGATGGTTTCCCTTTTTCTTCCGCCGAAGGCCGCCATGCTTGAAAAAGCTGTCAGGATTGATCGTCGACAGTTCGGTGCCGCCCTTCTGGCCGCGCCGACGATCCTCACGTCTTCAGTGCGGGCGCAGCAAGCTGCCGATGTCGATGTCGCCATCGTCGGCGCTGGCGCGGCAGGGCTCGTCGCCGCGCACCGGGCGCGCGAAAAGGGGCTGAAGGCCCGGATTTTCGAGGCGCGCAACCGCGTCGGCGGACGCATCCATACCGACGACAGCCTCGGCGCGTCGTTCGATGCGGGTGCGTTCTACATCCACTTCGCGGAACGCAACCCGTGGATGGCGATCGCCCGGGAGATGAAGGTCGAACTGATCGACGACGACACCCTCTGGGGTGGGTTCAACGTGTTTCGCAACGGCGTCGCCATCCCGCCCGAGGAGCGGATGCGGCGTCGTGGTGCGTTCGGCCGCCTCACCGCTGCCGTCGAGGCCGATACGCCGGGCGCGGACCTCTCCTTTGCCGAGGCCGCGCGCCGCCACGCGCCGGAACTGGAGGCCGCGGCCGAGGGCATGACGCTGCTCTCGCTCGGCGAGGAGGCCGAACACGTCTCGATCCGCGACTACCAGATGCTGGATTCGGGCGAGGATTTCGTCATGCCGGGCGGTTACGGCCGCCTGCTCGAAGGCTATGCGAAGGGGCTCGATATCGCTCTGGCCTCGCCGGTCACGGAAATCGACAGTCGTGGGCCGGGCGTCAAGATCACGGGACCGCGCGGCAGCGTCACGGCGCGTGCGGTCATCGTCACGGTGCCGGTGAGCCTGCTGCAGGCGGGAGCGATCCGCTTCCTGCCGGAGATGCCGCAGCCGACGCGCGCCGCGCTCGACGGCTTGCGGATGGGCGCGCTCACCAAGGTCGCGCTCAAGGTAGAAGGCAATCGGTTCGGGCTTTCGCCCTGGACGCAGTTCTTCGATCAGGGCTCCGGCGCGCTCGGGGCGGACCTGCTCAATTTCGAATTCTGGCCGTTCGAGCGCGACCTCGTGATCGCGTTCCTCGGCGGCAATTTCGCGCGCGATCTTTCCAAGGCCGGCGAGGCGATCGCGGTGGCGACGGTGCGCGAGCGGCTCGTCGCGATCCTCGGCAAGGAGGCGGAAAAGGCCATCACCGGCGGGCGGCTCGCAGGATGGTCGGCCGATCCGTATTCGCTTGGCGGCTACTCGATCGCGAAGCCGGGCCATGCCGGTGCCCGCAAGGCGCTCGAAGCGCCGTTCAACGGCTTTGTCTATCTCGCGGGTGAAGCGAACGCCGGTGTCGCCTCGATGACGGCCGGCGGCGCGGCGCTGTCGGCGACGCGGGCGGTGGACGACATCGCCGCCAAGCTTGCACGTTAAGCGATTCCCGGCGAATTCAGGACCATGAGCGGGCGGCAGAAAATCCTCGTGTTCGATTCCGGGCTTGGCGGGCTGACCGTCTACCGCGCGATCCGTGCGCTAAGGCCGGACGCCGACTACCTCTACCTCGGCGACGATGCGCTGTTCCCTTACGGCGCGCTCGCGCCGGACGTGCTGATCGCGCGCGTCGATCAGGTAATTGGCGAGGCGATGGCGGATTTTCCCGCCGACTGCATCGTGATCGCCTGCCATACGGCCTCGACTCTGGTGCTGCCGAGCTTGCGGGCGCGCTATTCCGTTCCTGTCGTCGGCACAGTGCCGGCGATCAAGCCGGCGGCGGCGATGACGCGCAGCGGCCTCATTTCCGTTCTCGCGACACCAGGCACCGTCAGCCGCGATTACACGCAGGACCTGATCCGCGATTTTGCGGCCGGGGTGGAGGTTACCCTTGTCGGCTCGAAAGCGCTCGCCGGGCTTGCCGAGCGGGCACTGCGTGGCGAGGGGATCGACCCGGCTGCAATCGCGTCGGAAATCGCGCCGTGCTTTGTGGAAGGCAAAGCCTTTGCAAGCCAAGGGGTTCCCGGTTCGCGTGAAGCAAAGGCTTCCGATGCCGACCCCCGGCGCACGGATGTCATCGTGCTCGCCTGCACGCATTATCCGCTGCTGATCGACAGGCTTCGCGATCTCGCGCCTTGGCCGGTCGAATGGATTGATCCAGCCCCGGCGATCGCGCGGCGGGTGGCGCAGGTGAGCGGTGAACGGCGGAGCGATGGGGAAGGGTGCACCGCCGTTCGCTTCACGGCGGGAGACCGCCCGGACCTGAGTGCATTCAATCTCTGACTGGTGTCAGAGCGCCCCAAGCTCCGTCAGGACACGTCGCACGTCAGCAGTCGCCTCCGGCGACAGCGGCTGCTGCGGCGGCAGCGGCTGGCCGACCGCGTAGCCCTGCAATTCCAGCGCGCCCTTGATGCAGGCCGCGAGATTGTATTTCGCGAACACTTCGTTGAGGCCCCAGAGCCGCTTCTGGAGGTCGAGAGCAGCCTGCCAGTCGCCATGCTGGCAGGTTTCGTAGAGTTCGACGCTCTGTCTCGGCGCGACGCAGGCCGGCCCCGCCATCCAGCCCTTGCCGCCGATCATCATCACGCAGGCGGGAATATGGGCGGAGGCGGAAAACACCGCCATGCGCCCCTCGACGCGGCGGATGATCGAGAGCAGCCGGCCGGTGTTCGCCGAGGCATCCTTGATGTAGCCGATGTTGGGAATGCGGCTCAGGCGTTCGATCACCGGGATCGTGAGGTCGGACCGCTGGAAATTCGGGTTGGTGTAGAGCACGACCGGCAGGTCCACGGCCTCCGCGATCGCCTTGAAATAGGCATAGACGCCTTCGTCATTGACTGGGAAGTAGGATTCGAGGATGGCGAGAATGCCGTCGCAGCCGAGCGCCTGCATCTCTTTCGCCTGAAACACGGCATCCGCGATCGTCGTCGCGGCGACGCCGGCAACAACCGGGACCCTTCCGCCCGCCGCCGCCACCACGGTTTCGACAACGCGGCGACGCTGCGGCCAGGTGAGGTAGGCAAATTCGCCGGTCGAACCCAGCGGCGTGAGCCCGTGGACGCCGGCGGCGATGAGATCGTGGCAGAGCCGTTCGAGCACGCCGGTCATGATCTCGCCGGAAGCGTTCACGGGTGAGACGAGATAGGGAAAGACGCCGTGGAACGGCTTGTCCAGCATGATGACGCCTCCAGGGTTTGCTCGGCCCGCCGCCATGCTATTCCAATCGCCATCCAAGTCCATCAAGGCGACCTGACAATCGCCGCGTTGACGCTGCCGCTCGCTTCGTCTATACGCGCCGCTTCCGTTCCGCCTCGCGGAGCGGATGCGCACCCGTGACGCGTTGCATTAAAGGGTTTGTTCCCGCAACAGCGTCTGTCGCGCCGGAAGGCGAGAGGAGGGGCGTTATCAGCCCGGAGCTCTAGCTCCCTAACCCGATTGCGGGTCGGCTGGAACGCGATTGTCGCCGCCTGCCTTTGATGGCAGGCGCGTGGCCGCTGTTCCTTCGGCCCGCCGATAGCCAAGGAACGACAATGACCAAGCGTCACGAAGCCAAGTACAAGATCGACCGCCGCATGGGCGAGAACATCTGGGGCCGCCCGAAGTCCCCGGTAAACAAGCGCGAATACGGCCCCGGCCAGCACGGCCAGCGCCGCAAGGGCAAGATGTCGGACTTCGGTACTCAGCTCCGCGCCAAGCAGAAGCTCAAGGGCTATTACGGCTCGATCTCCGAAAAGCAGTTCCGCCGCTACTACGCCGAGGCCGTCCGCCTCAAGGGTGACTCGGGCGAGAACCTGATCGGCCTGCTCGAGCGCCGCCTCGATGCGGTGATCTACCGCGCGAAGTTCGTGCCGACTGTGTTCGCGGCGCGCCAGTTCGTTTCCCATGGCCACATCAAGGTCAACGGCAAGCGCGTCAACGTGCCGTCCTACCTCGTGAAGGTCGGTGACGTGATCGAAGTCAAGGATGCTTCCAAGCAGCTGACGGTCGTTCTCGAAGCGGCCGGCCTCGCCGAGCGCGACGTGCCGGACTTCCTCGAAGTCGATCACGGCAAGATGGTCGCGAAGTTCGCGCGCATTCCGGGCCTGACGGATGTTCCCTATCCGGTGCAGATGGAACCGAACCTCGTCATCGAATTCTATTCGCGTTGAGTTTCCGCTCCTGAATTTGATTTTCTAATTCAGGAAGTTCCTTCGCAGAAGCCAAGAAGCACCTGTCGATCCCGAGGTATCGGGATCGATCAGCCTTCAGCCTACGTTTGGAGCCTTGTTCGAGGGAAGCAGGCAAATGAATACAAAGGTCGCCTCCGGGCGGCCTTTTTTGTTGTCGGCGGGGTTGAGGAATATCAAGGCAATTTCGGGTCATCGGCGCAAGGTGCGCCCCGTTATCGGAATCGACCGAATGGAGGCTTTGATGGCCAAGGTTGCCGCGCTGGTTCACCTGATGCTGATGACGGTGCTGATGGGTGTGCTTGTCATCGTGATCGTCAGTGTTCCCTCGCTCTACGATCAGGGCATGAAACTGATCCCGATCGCCGCTGCCGTCGGGTTCGTGATCGCGATCCCGTTCAGCATCTGGATTTCCCGCCGCATTCTGGAGCAGACGCGCGGCGCGTGAGCCTGAGGTCGCACCACCCCCTATGCAAACATTCGTCTTTTGCTATATGATGTTCTGAAATCATAAGCGAAAGGCGAAGGGGATGGATGACGGCAAGACAGGGGCGCCCGGCGTCTCGCGGCGGCTTTTTATTCAGGGCATGGCCGGTGTGGCGGCGTTCGGCGCCGGTGCGCCCGCGCGGGCGGTCGAGGTTGCCAAGCTCGGCGAACGCAGCATTCACGTGATCTCAGACGGTGGCTTCCAGATGCCGCTGGCGGCTGTGGCCCGGGGTGTCGCGCCGGACGAGGTGATCGCGATCCTCAAGGCCGAGGGGTTGCCGACGGATGTTTCCAACACCGT
>JAVTWI010000268.1:0-5856 GCA_032229845.1 Rhabdaerophilum sp. | reverse complement strand
TTCGAGCTTCCACCAATCGGGCCGGATGCCGAGATCGTAGAGGCGCTCCATCACCCGCGCGGTCGTATCGTCGCCGAGCGGCCCGTGCTTCGAGGCGATGATCTCGACAAGCAGTTCCCGTCCCACCTGCCGGCAGGCGAGCGCGACGCGCCCGAGCACCTTCTCCTGTTCGAGGCGCAAGTTCTCCGGATCGTCCGGATGATAGAAGCACAGGCACTTGGCGACGTGGTCGACCGGCCATTCCGCCAGCATCGCGCCGAGCGAGCCTTGCGCATCGCTTTCGAGCGCGAGCGGGCGCGATCCCGGAAGCTCCAGCGGTCGCGCGATCCAGAAGCCATGGTCCCGTGCACGGAACAGCGCCTCACGCCCGTAGCCGCCATCGAGCAGCATGCCGAAGTTCGGGCGTCCGGCGGCGACCTTCGCCGCGGCTTTGACCGCCAGCGCCTTGAAAGCCGGAATGCGGCCGCGCGGCGCGCCGACGGTATCGGCGATCTCTTCCATCTGCGCGCGATGGTCGATGGCAAGCGCGAACAGCGGTGTGTCGACCTTCCGGCGAGTCGTCGCCCAATGGACATGATTGATCGCGGTGTCGAAACGCAGGGCGCGATGGGGCGAACCGTTCTTGAGGAAGAACTCCAACTCGGCGAAGGTCGGGCTTTCCGGCGAGCACAGAAGGCGCGAGACCGCGAAAGCGCCGCAGGCATTGGCCCAGGCGCAGGCGGTTTCGATCGGTTCACCCGCGAGCCAGCCGCGCAGGAAGCCGGACAGGAAGGCGTCGCCCGCGCCGAGCACGTTGAAGACCTCGACCGGGAAACCCGGCCCGCGGATGCCGTCGTCGAGGTGGTCGGGGATCGCGCCGGGGAAGACGACGCAGCCCATCGGCCCGCGCTTGCAGACGATGGTGGCCGCGCTGAGTGTGCGAACCGCGCGGATGGCCGTGAGCGTGTCTTCCGAGCCGCCGGCGACATGCAATTCCTCCTCGGTGCCGACGATGAGGTCGCAATCCGGGAGGATCTCCTGGAGATGTTCCGTCACGCGATCCGAGCGGATGTAGCGCGATTCCCCGGCAGCATGGCCGGCAAGACCCCAGAGATTGGGCCGGTAGTCGATATCGAACACGACCTTGCGGCCATGCTTCCGCGCGAAGCCGATCGCCTTTTTCTGCGCGCTCGCGGGGCCGGCTTGCGCGAAATGCGTGCCGGTGACGACGATGGCGCGCGCCGAGGCGATGAAAGCCTCGTCGATATCGTCTTCGGAGAGTGCGGCATCGGCGCAATCCGTGCGATAGAAGATCAGCGGGAAGGTCGTCTCGTCGCGCACGCCGAGAATGACGAGCGCCGTGAGCCGCTTCGGATCGACCTTCACCCCGGCGGTTTCGACGCCCTCGCGTGCGAGCTGTTCGAGAATGAAGCGCCCCATCGGCTCGTCGCCGACGCGGCTGATCAGCGCGGAACGCAACCCGAGCCGCGCGGTGCCGATGGCGATATTGGTCGGGCAGCCGCCGACGGCCTTGACGAAGGTGCCCATGTCTTCGAGCCGGCCGCCGATCTGCTGGCCGTAGAGATCGACCGAGGAGCGGCCGATCGTGATGAGGTCGAGGCGCGGTTCAGGCATCGGCGCGGATCTTCTCTGCGGTGGCGACCGCCAGCGTCATCGCCAGCGCGAAGGTCGCCGCCATCGAGCGGAACGCGCCGAAATCGGCCTCGGAGACCTCCAGCCAGCGGCGGCACTGCATCGCCAGCGGGCTGAGGGGGCCGTCGGTCAGCGCGATCACCGGAATGCCGTTCCGGTGCGCGCGGGCGGCGATGTCGATCGTCTGCGGCGTATAGGGCGCGCAGCTCACCGCGATCACGGCATCGGCCGGCGTCGCGATGGCCGCCTGCTCGGCGCCGAGACCGCCGATATTATCGACGAGGATCGCGCGGATACCGAGCTTGCCGAACGCATAGGCGAAATAGGACACGACCGGGAACATGCGCCGCGCGCCGACCAGAAAGATTGTCTCGGCGCGGGCGAGCAGATCGGCCGCGGCCTCGATCTCCTCCGGCCGGATACGGTGCTGGAGGGCGTCGAGCGAGGCCTGGCTAGCCCGGACGAAGCCGTCGAGCAGCGATTGCGCCATGCCGTCCTCGCCCTGCCGGCCGGAGCGCAGGGCGGCGAGGCGCGCGCGGTGATCCGAATTTTGCTGCCGGAGCCGGGCGCGGAAGACCTGCTGGAGGTCGCTGAACCCGGAGTAATCCAGCGCCTGCGCAAAGCGCACCAGCGTTGAAGGCTGGACGCCCGCGCTCTCCGCGATCTGCGCCGTGGTCTGGAAGGCCATATCGTCGGGATGCGCGAGCATGTGCTCGGCCACCTGCCGAAGCCGTTTCGGCAGGGTTGGTCCCTTCGTCTGCAGGAGCGTGACGAGGTTCCCGAAATCACCGGGCGGATCGGGCGGCTGCGCCATGAAGTGTCCTCCCGCGCCCTGATGATCCCTTCTCGGACGGATCACTTGACGGACGCGAGCGGATTATGGAATGTTTGTTCTATCAGTCAAGGAAAACGAAACAAACAGACTGAAACGCCTTGGGAGGAGTTCCGTTTGTCGACCGATGTGTTCCATCGCGACCTTGGCGGCAAGGTTGCCGTCGTTACCGGCGCGACGCAAGGCCTCGGCGAAGCGATCGCGCGGGAATTCGGCGCGCTTGGCATATCAGGAATGCTGTTGATCGGCCGGAATTCCGCGCGCGGCGAGGCAGTGGCCGCGTCCCTGCGAAAGCCGGGATGCGATGTGCGCTTTCAGCCCGCGGATCTCGCCGATCTCGCTGCCGTCCGCGCCATCGTTCCGGCGGCCGAGGCGGCGTTCGGCCGCGTCCATATCCTCGTCAATGCCGCGGGCGACACCGATCGCGGCACGATCAGCGACACGACGCCCGAACTTTACGAGCGGCTGATGGCGGTCAACCTCCGCGCGCCGTTCTTCCTCATTCAGGATGCCGTCAACCTGATGAAGCGGCAGGGCATCGCCGGCTCGATCGTCAATATCCAGTCGATGTCGGCGCATGGCGGCCAGCCGTTCCTGACGCCCTATTCCGTCTCCAAGGGCGCGCTGGCGATGCTGACGCGCAACGTCGCCTTCGCGCTGCTGAAGGACCGCATCCGCGTCAACGGGCTCAACATCGGCTGGATGTCGACGCCGGGCGAGGACGCGATCATGCGCCGCCACCACGGTGCGGAGGACGGCTGGCTCGACGAGGCGATCAAGGGCCAGCCGTTCGGGCGCCTCATTGATCCGCGCGAGGTCGCCAAGGCGGTCGCCTATCTCGCCTCGGACGAATCCGGCCTGATGACCGGCAGCAATATCGATTTCGACCAGACCATTCTCGGAGCGCACAACTGATGACCAACCCGGCAGCAATCTTGCGTGGAGCACGGCTTTCATGATGCGCATCGGCCTTCTCGGCGCCGGGAGGATCGGGCGCATTCACGGGTTGAACGTTGCTGCGCGCGCTGATGCGCGGCTGGTCGCGCTCGCCGATGCCTCGGCGGAAGCGGCGGCTTCGCTCGCCGGCGCGACCGGGACGAAAGTCGCGACAGCAGACGCGATTCTCGCCGACAGGGAGATCGACGCGGTTCTTATCTGCACGCCGACCGACACCCACGCCGATCTCATCGAGAAGGCGGTTTTGGCCGGCAAGGCGGTGTTCTGCGAAAAGCCGGTCGATCTCGATGCCGCGCGCATTCGCCGCTGCCTCGATGTGGTCGCCAAGGCGGGCAAGCCGCTGATGATCGGCTTCAACCGCCGGTTCGACCCGAATTTCGCGGCGCTGCGCCGGCGTCTTCATGCGGGCGAGGTCGGGGCGATCGAGATCGTGAGCGTGATCTCGCGCGATCCTTCGCCGCCGCCGGCGGAGTATGTCAGCCGTTCGGGCGGGCTGTTCCGCGACATGATGATCCACGATTTCGACATGGCGCGCTTCCTGCTCGGCGAGGAGCCGGCGGAGGTCTATGCCGTGGGTTCCTCTCTCGTCGATCCGGCGATCGGCAAGGCCGGCGATGTCGATACCGCCGCTGTGCTGATGAAGACCCGCTCGGGCAGGATCGCGCAGATCTCGAACTCCCGCCGCGCGACCTATGGCTACGACCAACGCATTGAGGTGCATGGCTCGGGCGGGATGCTCAGGGCCGGAAACATCCACGAAACCAGCGTCGAATCTGCGACCGGCGCCGGATTCCGCGCCGATCCGGTGCAGAACTTCTTCCTCGAACGCTACGCGGCGGCCTATCGCACCGAGCTCAACGCCTTCGTCGAGGCGGTGAAGGGCAAAACGGCGCCCTCGCCCTCGGGCCTCGATGGTCTCAAGGCGCAGATTCTCGCCGATGCCGCGACCGAATCGCGCCATTCCGGCAAGCCCGTCACCGTCAATCTGGAGTAGGGCGATGACGCCGGCCGAACTCGATCTCCGCCAATATGCCATGCAAGGCCTTGTCGCCGAGGTCGCGGTGATGGCGCTCGATTACTTTCACCGCAAGGAGAGCCTCGGCGTCTCGATGAAGGGCGCGCAGGACTGGTTGACGGTCGCGGATGGCGCGGTCGAAGCCGTCTTGCGCGAGAAGATCGGCGTTCTCTTCCCGCGCGATGCGGTCGTCGGCGAGGAGGGCGGCGGCGCCGCTTCCGACGTCACCTGGATCATCGACCCGATAGACGGCACCGCGAATTTCGCGCGCGGCGAGCGCAACTGGTGCATCTCCGTGGGTCTCGTGGTGAAGGGCGTGCCGGAAATCGGCATCATTTCCGCGCCGTCGCTGGAGGAAGTCTACGTCGGCCGGCGCGGACGCGGCGTGACACTCAACGGCGTGCCGATCGGCGTTTCCGGCGGTGGCGATGTCCGTCGCGCCTATTTCGAGATGGGCTGGTCGACGCGCGTGCCGCTCGATGCCTATCTCGCGATGGTGCGCAAGGCGTTCGAGGCCGGTGCCTCGGTCAAGCGCTCCGCTTCCGGCGCGCTCGGCCTGTGTCATGTCGCGACCGGCCGTACCGATGGCTACGCCGAACTCCACATCAACGCCTGGGATGTCGCCGCCGGCATGGTGATCGCGGGCGAGGCCGGGGCGGTGATGAACGACTTCTTCGCCGGGAGCGGCATGACCAAAGGCAACCCGATCCTGTGCTGCACGCCCGGCCTTGCCGCGGAACTGGAGGCGATCACCGGAATCGTTAGCCGGCGATAAAGCCGATTGATCTTTTGAGGAAAGACGGCAGAGTAACGCCAACAACAAGAAATTCTGGGAGGACATCATGACGTTCATTGCTGGTCGCAAGGCCCTTCTCGCCGCTCTCGCCGGCACCGCCCTCATCGGCGTCAATATCGCCAAGGCCGACGGTACGCTCGTGCTCTACTGTTCCGTGCAGGAGGATTGGTGCCGGCCTATGGCGAACGAGTTCGAGAAGGCGACCGGCATCAAGGTCGCCATGACCCGCAAGAGCTCGGGCGAGACCTATGCGCAGATCAAGGCCGAGGCCTCGAACCCGCGCGGTGACGTCTGGTGGGGTGGTACCGGCGATCCGCATCTCCAGGCCGCCGAGGAAGGCCTGACCGAAGCTTACGACAGCCCGAAGAAGCCCGAACTTCACGATTGGGCGATCAAGCAGTGGTCGCAATCGAAGGGCCGCACGGTCGGCATCTACGCCGGCGCGCTCGGTTTCGGCTTCAATACGAAGCAGATCGCCTCGCGCGGCGTGCCGGAGCCGAAATGCTGGTCGGACCTCATCAATCCCAAGCTGAAGGACGAGGTTCAGGTCGCGGACCCGAATTCCTCGGGCACCTCCTACACCATGCTGGCGACGCTGGTGCAGCTGATGGGCGAGGACAAGGC
>JAVTWI010000267.1:0-5893 GCA_032229845.1 Rhabdaerophilum sp. | reverse complement strand
GCCGGCAGGGAATAGCGCATCACCTCCGCGACATTGACATCGACGACCGTGAAACGTCCGCCCATCATGAAGCCATCCTTGGAGAGGTGCCGGTCGAGCACGGCCATCGGTGCCTTCATTGCCTCGAGCGCTGCGGCGGCGATCGCGGGATCGCGCTCCTCGGGCGGGCGGGCCGCCATGTGGTAAAGTATCTGAATGGTATGCGGCTCGGCCTCCGTCGCCGCCCAGAGCGTCCACATCGCGGCGAGGCCTTCCTCGCGAATATCCTTCGGGGCGAGCGGACCGCCGTGCTTGCGGGCGAGATAGAGGTTGATCGCCAGCGATTCATGCAGAACCAGACCGTCGTCATCGATCGACGGAATATGCCCGTTCGGATTGACCGCCAGAAATTCCGGCGACTTGGTATGAAGGGTGCCGGCCGGCGGCTCACCCTTCAGGCGATAGTGCTGGATGACCGGCACATGCCGGAACGGGATGCCAAGCTCGTTCGCGAGCCAGATATTGCGCGAGGCGCGCGAGCGATAGACGCCGTAGATGGTGAGCATGAAAGCCTCTGCCGGGTGGACGGGATTCGTCCAGCATGACAGGGATTAGCCCCAAGGCAATCGCCCGAAACACAATCGTTCAGGCGGACATCGCCTCCAGGCACGCCGCCTGCTCCTCCGCCTCCAGCCCTGCGAAGACGCCGCCGATGCCGATCAGGATCGGCGCGCGCGCCGGCAACGTCGTGACGCCCGCGGGAAGATCGCGCAGCGCACCCATCCAGCGCCGCTCCTCCTCGCGGGACAGGGAGGCCATGGCGACAGCCGGGGTCGTTTCGGCCAATCCCCCGGCAACGAGCCGCTCGACGAGGGCGCAGGCCTGCTTCGCGCCCATGTAGACGACAAGCGTCGCGTTGGGCGCGGCGGCGCGCGACCAGTCGACCGTCTCGGGGAGTTCGCCCTTGCGCGAATGCCCGGTCATCAGCGTGAGGCTCTGGGCGTGATCGCGATGGGTGAGCGAGCGGTTGAGGCTCGCCGCCATCGCCTGCGCCGAGGTGATCCCCGGCACGACCTTCACCGGAATGCCGGCAGCTTCGAGCGCCGCGATCTCCTCGCCGGCGCGGCCGAACACCATCGGATCGCCGGCTTTCAGCCGCACGACATGCTTGCCCTGCCGGGCGAGCGTCAACATCAGCGCGTTGATGTCCTCCTGTGCGCAGCTCTCGCGCCGGCCGCGCTTGCCGACCATCATCCGCTTGGCCTCGCGCCGGGCGAGTTCGAGAATGTCGTCGGAGACGAGATCGTCGAACAGGATGACATCAGCGCCCTGAAGCGCGCGCACCGCACGGATCGTCAGCAGTTCCGCATCCCCCGGTCCGGCCCCGACCAGGGTGACGCGGCCGTTCGAACACGCCGTTCCCGCCCGGCTGTCGGCGATCATCGCGTCGAGCAGCGAAGGATCGGGCGCCTTTACATTACGAAAAGCGCGCTCGGAAAAGGTCTCCCAGAACTGCCGGCGCTGCGCGCCCGGACGAAGCCTTTCCATCACCCTTACGCGGATGTCCCGGGCCGCGCCGGCCCATTCCGCCAGCACCGGCGGCAGCAGCATCTCGATCCTGCGGCGGATCGCCTGCCCGAGGATCGGCGCGGCACCATCCGTCGAGATGCCGATGACAACCGGCGAGCGGTTGACGATGGAGCCGAACTGGAAATCGCAGGTCTCGGGCTTGTCGATGGTGTTGACGGGCACACCCGCTGCCTTCGCCGCATCGCGGAAGGCTTCAGCCTCGGTTTCGTCCTCGAAATCGCCGACCGCGATGGCGGCACCCGCGAACACGTCTGCCGTCCAGTCGTGCTCGTGAAGCGCGAGAGAGCCGTCCGCCGCGCCGCGCGCGACGATGGCGCGCATATCCTCACCCGGAGCGGCGGCGAAAACCACGACATCCGCGCCGGCCGCCGCCAGCAGTTCGGCCTTCCAGGCCGCGCCCGCGCTGCCGCCGGCGACGATCGCACGCTTCCCGCGCAGATCGAAGAACACCGGCAGCTTGGCGAGCGCGCCGAGCCGGGTGAGCCCGGCCTCAGCCGGCTTTCTCGAGGCGATTTTCATCGAGCATTCTCCGGATTTCGCTGCGGCAGGAGCCGCAATTGGTTCCCGCCTTGAGGGCTTCGCCAATGGCCTCGACATCGCCAAGGCCATCCCGGATCGCGGCCGCGATCTGGTTGACGCCGACCTGGAAGCACGCGCAGAGGATCGCGCCGGGATCGGGCCGGTCCGCGCCGCCCTGCCCCGCAAGCAGACGATAGCGCGCGCTGCCGGCGTGCCCCTGCGGCAGGGCTTCCGTGATGAAGCGGCGCGAGAGCGCCACCGGCTGCGGCGCAGCGAACAGCGCGCCGACGAGCCGGTCGCCGACAAAGGCCGCGAGGCGCACAAGCCCGGCCTCGCGGTCGTAGTAAGCGATCCATTCGCCCTCGCCTGCCCTGAGGCCGAAAAGACCCTGCGCGAACTCCTGCCAGTCGGCCGGAACCTCCGTGCCGGCGAGTTCGAGCCGGTAGCCGCCCTCGGCAATGGACAAAGCCCAGTAGGGAAGACCGGCGCAGACCGGCTTGCCGGCCGAGACCGCGAAGCCATACCAGACTGCGGCGTAGGGCCGGACGGCGACCGGCGTGCGTTTCGAACCGGGCTGACCGGAGATCGGGTCGGTCATCGCATCGACGAGCGCATCGACGCGGCCTTTCGAGGCCAACTGATCGGTCCAGTGGATCGGCACGAAGACCGATCCCTTGCGTTGCCGGTCGGTCACGAGGGCACGGACGATCACCGCACCGTGGCGGCTTTCGACCTCGACCAGGCTCGCCGGGGCAATGCCCCACGCGGCCGCGTCATCCGGATGGATTTCGCAGAACGGTTCGCCGAAATGCCCCATCAGGCGTGCAGCCTTGGCGGTGCGCGTCATGGTGTGCCACTGGTCGCGGATGCGCCCGGTGTTGAGCCAGAGCGGATGCTCGGCGTCGCGGGGTTTCGATGGGGTCGGCAGTTTCACCGCAACCATGTGCGCCTTGCCGCCCGGATGATAGAACCGGCCGTCGGCGAAAAAGCGCGTCTCCTGCCGTTTGGCACCGGCGGGCTGCGGCCATTGAAAGGGCGCGAGCGTGTCGAAAACCTCGTCCGAAACGTCCGCCCAAGCCCCGATATCGAAATCGCGCGCACCGTTGTTCTCGAAGGCGGACAGCGCAGCGTGCTCGCGGAAGATCGCCGCGGGGCCATCATAGTCGAAACCGGAATAGCCCATCCGGCGCGCGACCTGCGCCATATGCCACCAATCGGCGCGGGCCTCGCCCGGCGGCGGCAGGAAGGGGCGCTGACGGGATATCCGGCGCTCGGAATTCGTCACCGTGCCCGACTTCTCGCCCCAGCTCAGCGCCGGCAGCAGCACGTGGGCGTAACGATTGGTATCGGTTTCGCGGCTCGCATCCGAGACCACGACGAAAGGACAGGTCTCGAGCGCCCGGCGCACCAGATCGGCCTCCGGCAGGCTGTCGACCGGATTGGTGGACATGATCCAGAGCGCCTTGATCTTGCCCTCGCCGACAGCGCGGAAAAGATCGACTGCCTTGAGGCCCGGCCTGTCCGCCATCGCCGGCGCATTCCAGAAGTGCTGCACGCGCTCACGCGCGGCCGCGTCCTCGATGTTCATGTGCGCGGCCAGCATGTTGGCAAGTCCGCCGACCTCGCGGCCACCCATCGCATTGGGCTGGCCGGTGATCGAGAACGGCGAGGCGCCCGGCTTGCCGATCCGGCCCGTGAGGAGATGGCAGTTGATGATGGCGTTGCCCTTGTCCGTGCCGGTGACGGACTGGTTCGCGCCTTGGCTGAACACGGTGACGACCCGTTCGTGCCGCGCGAAAAGATCGTAGAACGCCTCGATTTCGCCCTTCGCCAGCCCGGTCAGCGCGGCGACGGCGGCGACATCCAGGCCCTGCGCCTCGGCCAGCGCGGCCTCCAGGCCATCGACATGGGCGTCGGTGAAGGCGCGGTCCCGCAGACCTTGCCCGTCGAGATGACGCAGCAGGCCGAGATAGAGCGCGGCGTCGCTGTCCGGTTCGAGCGCGAGATGGAGATCGGCGGCGTCGGCGGTGATCGTCCGGCGCGGATCGATCACGACGATCTTCGTGCCGCGCGTTTTCCTGGCCTGAAGCAGGCGCTGGAACAGCACCGGATGGCACCAGGCGAAGTTCGAGCCCATCAGCACGACGAGATCGGCCTCTTCGAGATCGGCATAGGTCGCCGGGACGGTATCTGTACCGAAGGCGCGCCGGTGCGCCGCCACGGCGGATGACATGCAGAGGCGCGAATTGGTGTCGATATTCGCCGAGCCGATGAAGCCCTTCATCAGCTTGTTGGCGACGTAGTAGTCCTCGGTGAGGATCTGCCCGGAAACATAGAACGCCACCGCGTCCGGCCCGTACTCGCGGATCGTCGCCACGAACTTCTCCGCGACGAGATCGAGCGCAGCCTCCCAGCTCGCCCGCTGCCCGCCGATCTCGGGGAACAGCAGCCGGTCATCGAGCGAGAGCGTATCCGCCAGCGCGGTGCCCTTCGAACACAGCAGCCCGAAGTTCGCCGGGTGATCGGGATCGCCCTTCACGGAAACCGCGCCGTCCGGCGCGCGCGTCGCCAGAACACCGCAGCCGACGCCGCAGTACGGGCAGGTGGTGCGGGTGGTGACGCTCCCTTCGCTCATGGCCTATTCCCCGACCTCGGCGAGCGCGGTCGCCAGCAGCAGGACGCGGCCGTTTTCGACCCGCACCGGGATTTTGGGCGTGCAGCCCTTGTCCGCTCCCTGCGCTTCGCCGGTTTCGAGGCTGATGACCCAGTTGTGCAGCGGGCAGGTGACCCCATGGCCGTGCACGATGCCCTGGCTCAGCGGCCCGCCCTTGTGCGGGCAGCGGTCGCGCAGCGCGAACAGGCTGTCGTCGGCCGCCCTGAACACCGCGATATCCCCGCGCGGGGATTTCACGACCCGCGCGCCGCGCAACGGAATCGCGTCCGCCGCGCCGATATCCACCCAATCCTTCACGGATGCGTTCATCACTTTAACCTCTCCCGCATCTCACTCGGCGGCATGCTGGAACCCAAGCTCGGCCATCGGCGCGAATTCGTGCGCGTCCTTGCCGGCCACACGCTCGGCCCAGGGGTCGATCTGCGCGAATTTCTGGCTGTAGACGAAGCGCTCGCAGAGCGCGCGGCGCTTTTCCGTGTCCTCGATCACCGCAGCGCGGATGCTATCGGTGCCGACGCGACGCGCCCATTTGTAGATGCGTTCGAGATAGCGGCCCTGCTCGCGGTAGAGCTGGGTCAGCGCGCCGACGATCTCGATCGTCTCCTCCTCGGTCGCGGCATGGCCGAGAAGCTGGGTGCCGTGGATATCGAGGCCCGCGGCGCCGGCAAAGTGGATGTCGTAGCCGGAATCGACGCAGATGACGCCGATATCCTTGCAGGTTGCCTCGGCGCAGTTGCGCGGGCAACCGGAGACGGCAAGCTTGAGCTTCGCCGGCGACCAAGAGCCCCAGAGGAACTTCTCGAGCTTGACGCCGAGGCCGGTCGAATCCTGCGTGCCGAACCGGCACCAATCCGTTCCGACGCAGGTCTTCACCGTGCGCAGGCCCTTGGAATAGGCCGCGCCGGAGATCATCCCCGCCTTGTTGAGGTCGGCCCAGACGCCGAGCAGGTCTTCCTTCCTGACGCCGAGCAGGTCTATGCGCTGGCCACCCGTGACCTTCACGGTCGGGATCGCGAACTTGTCGACGACATCGGCGATGGCGCGCAGTTCGCTGGCGCTGGTCACACCGCCCCACATCCGCGGCACCACCGAATAGGTGCCGTCCTTCTGGATATTGGCGTGGACGCGCTC
>JAVTWI010000266.1:0-5905 GCA_032229845.1 Rhabdaerophilum sp. | reverse complement strand
CAGCAGGCTGCCGAGGGCCGCGCACTCGGAATAACGCGTTGCGTGGATCTCGGTCTCGACCTCCAGGGAAGCGAGGCCGATGCCGTTGAGCGCGATCCGTGCCGACGGCGTTTCGACATAGTCCTCGATGTTGACACCGTAATGGATCATCGAAACCCGCGTGCGCACGAGGCCCGTGCCGAGTTTGAGAAGGTAGGTCCTGCCCGGCTCGATGCCGGCGTCCGCCAGTCCCAGCAGCCGCGCGGTCATGCGGCGCGTTGGCTTGAGGCCGCTGCCGGTGGAGACGATGACGTCGCCGCGCGAAACGTCGATCTCATGTCCGAGCGTCACCGTCACGGCTTCGCCCGCGCCGGCTGCCTGCGCTTCGCCCTGCGGGGTCAGGATGCGGGCGATGCGGCTCTCCTGCCCGCGCGGCAGCACCGTGACCGGATCGCCGACACGAATCTCTCCGCCGGCGATGGTGCCGGAATAGCCGCGGAACTCGGCGTCCGGGCGGTTGACCCACTGCACGGGAAGACGGAAACGCGCGTCCTGCCGCAAGGGTGCCTCGATGGTTTCGAGGAGATCGAGCAGGGTCGTCCCCCGATACCACCGCATTCTCGGCGAGAGCGAGGAGAGATTGTCACCCTCGCGCGCGGCAAGCGGAACCACGTGCACCTCGGTGAAGCCGAGCGCCGGCACCAGCGCGCGATAGTCCGCCTCGATCCGGCGGAACGTTTCCTCGGAATAACCGACGAGGTCCATCTTGTTGACGGCGACGATCACCGAGCGCACGCCGAGCATCGAGACGATGTAGGAATGGCGCCGCGTCTGCGGCAGCAGCCCCTTGCGCGCGTCGATCAGGATGATCGCACAATCGGCGGTCGAGGCGCCGGTCGCCATGTTGCGGGTATATTGCTCGTGGCCCGGCGTATCGGCAGCGATGAACGAGCGGCGCGGCGTCGAGAAATAGCGATAGGCGACGTCGATGGTGATGCCCTGCTCGCGCTCGGCCGAAAGGCCGTCGACAAGCAGCGCATAGTCGATCGCCTTGCCGGTGGTGCCGAACTTCTCGCTGTCGCGCGCGAGCGCCTCGGCCTGATCCTCGAAGACGGCATTCGTCTCCCAGAGGAGGCGGCCGAGCAGGGTGGATTTGCCGTCATCCACCGAACCGCAGGTGATGAAGCGCAGAAGGGATTTCTGTGCCGGCTGGGCGGTGGGCACCGGCGCGGCGGCCGCGGCCTCCGGCAGGCGGGAATCGGTGAGGGCGAGCGCGGCGCGCATCAGAAATAGCCTTCCTGTTTCTTCTTTTCCATCGAGCTGGCGCCGTCATGGTCGATGACGCGGCCCTGCCGTTCGGAGACGCGGCTTTCGCGCATCTCGGCGAGGATTTCGGGGAGGGTCGCCGCCGCGCTCTCGACCGCGCCTGTCAACGGATAACAGCCGAGCGTGCGGAAGCGGACGGAACGCATTTCGAGCGTCTCGCCGGGGAGGAGGGACAGGCGGTCGTCGTCGCGCATGATCAGCGCGCCGTTGCGTCGCACCACCGGGCGCGGCTTCGCGAAATAGAGCGGGACGACGGGGATGTTTTCGAGCGCGATGTAGTCCCACACGTCGTTCTCGGTCCAGTTCGAGAGCGGGAACACGCGGAAGCTCTCGCCCTGCGCCTTGCGGGTGTTGAACAGGGCCCAGGGTTCCGGACGCTGCGACTTGGGGTCCCAGCGATGGTCAGCCGTGCGCAGCGAGAACACGCGCTCCTTGGCGCGGCTTTTCTCCTCGTCGCGCCGTGCGCCGCCGAAAGCGGCGTCGAACCCGTATTTGTCGAGCGCCTGCTTCAGCCCCTGCGTCTTCATCACATCGGTGTGCACGGCGGAGCCATGGGTCAGTGGCCCGATGCCCTGCGCGACACCCTCGGGGTTCATATGGACGATCAGATCCAGCCCGAGGCGCTTCGCGGTCGCGTCGCGGAACTCGATCATTTCGCGGAATTTCCAGCCGGTATCGACATGGAGCAGCGGAAACGGCAGCCGTCCCGGCGCGAAGGCCTTGAGCGCGAGATGCAGCAGAACCGCCGAGTCCTTGCCGATCGAGTAGAGCAGCACCGGCTTCTCGCAGGTCGCGGCGACCTCGCGGAGGATGAAGATCGCTTCCGCCTCGAGCTTCTGGAGATGGGTCATCGGTTTCAAGCGCTCGCTCCCGCGCGCTGGATCTCGCCGTCGCTGTTGCCGGTGCTCTTGCCGACGTGCAGGCCGCATTCGCGCGCCTTGTCGCTCTCCCACCACCAGCGCCCTGCGCGCTCGTCCTCGCCCGGCCGGATCGCGCGTGTGCAAGGCTGGCAGCCGATCGAGGGAAACCCTTGCGCGTGCAGTGGATTGACGGGCACATCGTGCGCGGCGACGAAGGTATCGATGGCCTCGCGCGACCAGTCGAGCAGCGGATTGACCTTGAGGACGCCGAACCCGGTGTCGATCTCAGCAAGCTTCATGCCGGCGCGGTTATGCGACTGGCCGGCGCGCAGGCCCGTGACCCAGGCGGAGGCACCCGCAAGCACGCGTTTCAGCGGCGCGACCTTGCGGATATGGCAGCAGGCCTTGCGCGCGTCCGGCGAGAGCATGAAGCCGTTGATCCCCTGATCGGCGAGCAGGGCCTCGACCTCCTCGCGCTCGGGAAAGATGCCGCGGATGCGCTTGCCGTAACGCATCTCGGTTTCTGCCCAGAGCGCGTAGGCTTCCGGAAACAGCCGTCCGGTGTCGAGGGTCGCGACCTCGATGTTAAGGCCGCTCTCGAAGATGAGGTGGGTCAGCACCTGATCCTCGATGCCGAGCGAGGTCGTGAAGACGATCCGCCCGCTGACGGTGTCGCGCAGATGCCGCAGCCGCGCGAGCGCTTCGAGCGGCTGGAGGTCATGGTCAAGCGTTTCAATCATGCGCGCCTCCCGCGCGGGCGACCCGGCGCTGATCGAGGATATTGAGCCCACGCGGATAGCCGCGCTGGTAGGTGGCCGAATAGGCCGCCGCGGCCTTGGCCCAGTGCTCGGCCGGCTGGCGGGCAGCGCTCGCCTCGGGCAGTTCGATCTCGTCGAACCCACAGGCGAGGGCATAGGCGAACTGATCCGCGATCAGCGGCCCCACTGCGCGCAGAGTGCCGGCATAGCCGAGCCGCCGCAGGCGGCGCGCCAGCGAAAAGCCTCGCCCGTCGCCATAGGCCGGGAAGGCAATCGCGATCAGCGAGACCGTATCGAACAGCGGGACGAGGCTCTCGGGATCGGTCGTGTTGGCGATCTCGACGCCGGCGATGCCCGGCGAGGTGTCCGCCAGCGGCGCCAGGCGCCTGTTCGCGCCCGGTTCGCGTGAATAGTCGTCGGGTAGATAACGCCCGTCGCGGTCAAGCAGCGGCATCGCGCGTCTCCTTGAGGAAGGCGGCCTTGAACGGCGCCGGGCCGAGGCGGCGCACCGCCTCGATGAAGCTTTCGCCGGGCTGGCGGCTGGCGAGATAGGCCTCGACGAGGCGTTCGATTGCATCCGGCACCTCGTCGGCGCTCAGGCCGGGCCCCAGAATCTCGCCGATCGCGGCATTCTCCGTGGCGTCGCCGCCGAGGGTGATCTGGTAGCTCTCCTCGCCGCGCTTCTCGAGGCCGAGAATGCCGATATGCCCGACATGGTGATGGCCGCAGGCATTGATGCAGCCGGAAATCTTGATGCCGAGTTCGCCGATCTCGCGCTGGCGGGCCGGATCGGCGAACCGCAGCGAGATCGCCTGCGCGATCGGGATCGACCGGGCGGTCGCGAGCGCGCAGTAGTCGAGACCGGGGCAGGCGATGATATCGGTGACGAGGCCGGCATTGGCGGTTGCGAGCCCGGCGTCGCCCAATGCCTGCCAGAGCGCGGGGAGATCGCGCTCGCGGACATGCGGCAGCACCAGATTCTGCGCATGCGTCGCCCGGATTTCGCCGAAGGAATAGCGCTCGGCGAGGTCCGCCACGGTGCGCATCTGTTCGCTGGTGATATCGCCGGGAATGCCGCCAATGGGTTTGAGCGAGATCGTCACCGCCGCATAGCCCGGCTGCTTGTGCGCGAAGGCGTTGATGTCGAGCCATTCCGCGAAGGCCGGGTTTGCCTTTCGCCGGGCTGCCAGTTCGCCATCCTGCGCCGGCAAAGCCTCGTAGGGCGGTGGCGCGAAATAGGCCGCGATGCGCGCCTGTTCGGCCGGATCGGCGTTGATCGTCGCCCGGTCGAGGGCACCGAATTCGGCTTCGACGCGGGCGCGGAAATCCTCGATGCCGATCTCGTGGACGAGGATTTTCACGCGCGCCTTGTATTTGTTGTCGCGCCGGCCTTCCGCGTTGTAGACGCGCATCAGCGCCTCGAGGTAGGCGAGGAGATCGCCCTTCGGCAGGAAGTCGCGCACCACCTTGCCGATCATGGGCGTGCGCCCGAGCCCGCCACCGACGATGATTTCGTAGCCGGCTTCGCCCGCTGCGTTTTTCACGACCCTGAGGCCGATATCGTGCACCAGAACGGCGGCGCGATCATGCTTCGCACCGGTCACCGCGATCTTGAACTTGCGGGGGAGATACGAAAACTCAGGATGCGCGCTCGACCATTGCCGGATGAGTTCCGCCACCGGGCGCGGGTCCTCGGTCTCGTCGGCCGCGACGCCGGCGAACTGGTCGGCGGTGACGTTGCGGATGCAGTTCCCCGAGGTCTGGATCGCGTGCATCTCGACGTCGGCGAGCAGGCCGAGAATATCCGGCACATCCTTCAGCTTCGGCCAGTTGAACTGGATGTTCTGGCGGGTCGTGAAATGGCCGTAACCACGATCGTAAGTGTCGGCGATATGCGCGAGCTGGCGCATCTGGCGCGACGAGAACGTGCCGTAGGGGATCGCGATCCGCAGCATATAGGCGTGAAGCTGGAGATAGAGCCCGTTCTTGAGCCTGAGCGGCTTGAACTCGTCCTCGGTGATCGCACCGGAAAGCCGGCGTGCGACTTGGTCGCGGAACTGGGCGACGCGCTCGCGGACAAAGGTGTCGTCGAATTCATCGTAGCGATACATGGACATATCCCTCAGGCGAAAGCCCGGACAATGGAGAAAATCGAAAGGCCGGAGATGAGCAGGCCGACCGCGACCATCATCGCGCGGCGCGGGAAGCGGTGGGTGAGGCCGGCAGCTAAGGGCGCGATGACGACCCCGCCGAGCACCAGCCCCGCGACGCTCTCCCAATGCTGGATGCCGACGAGCACAGTGAAGGAGAGACCGCTCGCAAGGCTGACGATGAACTCGGCGGCATTGACGGAGCCGATCGTCGTGCGCGGCTCGTGGCCCGAGCCGATCAGTGTCGTCGTTACAACGGGGCCCCAGCCGCCTCCGCCGACCGAATCCGCAAAGCCGCCCACAAGCGCGACCGGGAACAGCTTCCGCAGGTCGGGCAGCGCGATATGGATCGCGTGGAAGGCGCGGACGAGGATGAAGACCCCCATCCCGAGGAGATAGGCCGAAATCCAGGGCCGGATCGTCCTGCCGTCGACGCTGGTGACGACATAGACGCCGATCAGCGTGCCGATGATGCCCGGCACGATCAGCCGACCGAAGATCCGCTTGTCGACGTTGCCGAGCCGCCAGTGCGAAAGGCCTGAGGCCGCGCCGGTGAAGCTCTTCGCGACATGGACGGTTGCGGTCGCGGCGGCGGGCGGGAGACCCGAGGCGAGCAGCAGCGCGTTAGACGTCACGCCGTAGCCCATGCCAAGCGCGCCATCGACGAGCTGCGCGAAAAGGCCGGCGGCGAAGCTCGCCGCGAAGGTCGCCGGATCGAAGTGAAACGGCGTCACGCCACGGCTCGCGATGAGGAGGACGAAGCCGAGCACCGAAGCGGCGAGCACGATCGCCAGCACGCGGCCGGCACGGGCCGGGAGGCGGGCGATATGCG
>JAVTWI010000265.1:0-6052 GCA_032229845.1 Rhabdaerophilum sp. | reverse complement strand
CCGGGATCCGATCCGGGCGCGCCGGCGCGTGTCAGGATCGCGAGAATCGTGCTCACGACCTCGATCATTTCGCTGATTCCCTTCGGGATTTTCTATTATTTCATCCTGCCGATGTTCTGACGCATCCGCCCGCCAGGTGGGTGCCGGTTGGTGGGAAAGCGGGTTCGGAGACAAGGGACCGAGGCCGCAAAAAGAAAAAGCAGAGCCTCGGCTCTGCCTTAAAATTTTTGTTTCTTCATTCTTGGACGGCTGGTCCTAACGTCTTTCGACGCCACCCTTGGAGCTTGTGTTCTTGCTTGTCCCGCTGCCCTGAAGCAGCCAGTGCTCCGCCTGACGGGCCGTTTCTAGTGCTTCGAATCGGGTGAGTCTTCATGCGGTGCAACATTCACGTCCGGGAATGTGACTTTCGTTCCTCCTTTCAGCCGCTCCGGTGCTCCCCGCGCGATCTCGGGGGAGATTTGCAAGCCGCGCGAATTGTGACAGAAGCAACGCGAAACTGGTGTTTCAGCCCGGCCTCTGTATAGCCTTGGCCCTGCAGCGCCGATTTATGATTCTTGCTTGCGATTTCTGCCGCGTTCCGGAGCGACCATGCGACTTTCCCGATTTTTCCTGCCGATCCTGCGCGAGACGCCCAAGGAAGCCGAAATCGTCTCGCATCGCCTCGCTTTGCGCGCCGGGCTGATCCGGCAGGAGAGCGCCGGCATTTACGCCTGGTTGCCGCTTGGGCTGCGCGTGCTCAACAAGGTCTGCGCCATTATCCGCGAGGAGCAGAACCGCTCCGGCGCGGTCGAACTGCTGATGCCGACGATCCAGTCGGCCGATCTCTGGCGCGAATCCGGCCGTTATGACGCGTATGGCAAGGAGATGCTGCGCATCACCGACCGCCATGAGCGCGAGATGCTGTTCGGGCCGACCAACGAGGAGATGATCACCGAGATCTTCCGGGCCTATGTCCGCTCCTACAAGAGCCTGCCGATCAATCTCTATCACCTGCAGTGGAAGTTCCGCGACGAGATCCGGCCACGTTTCGGCACCATGCGCAGCCGCGAGTTCCTGATGAAGGACGCCTATTCCTTCGATCTCGACCAGGCCGGCGCGCGCCATGCCTACAACCGCATGTTCGTGGCTTACCTGCGCACCTTCGAGCGCATGGGGCTGAAGTCGATTCCGATGCGTGCCGATACCGGCCCGATCGGCGGCGATCTTTCCCACGAGTTCATCATTCTCGCCTCGACGGGCGAGAGCGGGGTGTTCTGCCACAAGGATTATCTCGATTTCGCGGTGCCGGGGCCGGACACGAACTTCGATTCGGTCGAGGATCTTTCGACCATCGTCTCGAAGTGGACCTCGCTCTACGCCGCCACCGAGGAAATGCACGACGAGAAGGCCTTCGCGGCGGTGCCGGAAGCTTCCCGCGTTGCCGCGCGCGGCATCGAGGTCGGGCACATCTTCTATTTCGGCACCAAGTATTCCGCGCCGATGAAGGCGGTGGTCGCCGGACCGGACGGCAAGGAAGTCCCCGTGCACATGGGTTCCTACGGCATCGGCCCGACGCGGCTCGTGCCGGCGATCATCGAGGCGAGCCACGACGAGGCCGGTATCATCTGGCCGGATGCGATTGCGCCGTTCGATGCCGCGATCCTCAACCTCAAGCCGGGTGACAGCGCGACTGACCGCGTTTGCGGCGAACTCGAAGCCGCGCTCGAAGCGCGCGGGCTGTCCTGCCTGATCGACGATACCGACGAGCGGCCGGGCGCCAAGTTCGCGAGCGCGGACCTCATCGGCCTGCCGTGGCAGATCATCGTCGGGCCGAAGGGCCTCGCTGAGGGCAAGGTGGAACTGAAACGCCGTGCCACCGGCGAGCGGGTGACGCTTTCGCCGGCCGATGCGGTCGAGCGGATTGCGTCATAAACGCGCCGCAAAGACAGGACAGGTCGCCTGTATGGCATCGCTCTTCTCAGGCTTTGAATGGCAGGCAGAAGCATGGGCGAGCGAAGTGGTCCCGGTTCGCGTGAAGCCCATGCGAGAAAAACAGAAAGACTGCGCATCATGGGCGTAGGTGCCTTCTTCTCAGGCTTCGAATGGCAGGTGGCCTGGCGCTATCTTCGCGCCCGCCGCCGCGACGGCTTCATCTCGGTCATCGCCGGGTTCTCCTTTCTCGGCATCATGCTCGGGGTGGCGACGCTCATCGTCGTGATGGCGGTGATGAACGGCTTCCGGCAGGAGCTGATGAACAAGATCCTCGGGGTGAACGGCCACGCCTTCATCCAGCCCTATGGCGAGGGGCTGAAGGATTACGAGGCGATTGCCGACCGCGTTTCGAAAGCCAAGGGCGTCAAGCTCGTGGCGCCGATCGTCGAGGGGCAGGTGCTGGCGGCTTCCGCGACCGCGACCAGCGGCGCGCTGGTGCGCGGCGTGCGCGAGGGCGACCTGAAGCGCTTCGCTTCCGTCGCGAACAACATCATCGACGGCACGCTGAGCGGCTTCGACGGCTCGGAGAAGATCGTCGTCGGCCGGCGGCTCGCGCAATATCTCAACGTCGGTATCGGCGACAAGCTCAAGCTGATCTCGCCGAAGGGGCCTTCGACCCCGTTCGGTTCAGCGCCGCGGCAGAAATCCTACGAGATCTCGGCGATCTTCGAGGTCGGCATGAGCGAGTTCGACGCCAGCTTCGTCTTCATGCCGCTCTCTGAAGCCCAGCTCTACTTCGACAGCGAAGGGCAGGTGGCGCTGATCGAGATCTTCGTCGACAATCCGGACCGCATGGACGAAATGACGCCGATCATCCGCGAGGCCGTGGGGCAACCCCACGCGCTGACCGACTGGCGGTTCCGCAACCGCACCTTTTTCGGCGCGCTCGAAGTCGAGCGCAACGTGATGTTCCTGATCCTCACCATGATCGTGCTCGTCGCGGCGCTCAACATTATTTCCGGGCTCACCATGCTGGTGAAGGACAAGGCGAAGGGCATCGCCATCCTCAGAACGATGGGCGCGACGCGGCGCTCGGTGCTCGCTATTTTCGTGATCGCCGGCGCGGCGATCGGCGTCGGCGGTACGATCTTCGGCCTCTTCCTCGGCCTTACGATCGCGTGGAATGTCGAGACCTTGCGGCAGGCCGTCTCCTGGCTCTCGGGCGCGCAGATTTTTCCGCCGGAGCTCTATTTTCTCTCGCGCCTGCCATCCGAGGTGCGGACATCGGAAGTCGTCGCCATCGTCGTGATGGCGCTGACGCTCTCGCTGCTGGCGACGATCTATCCAGCGTGGCGGGCGGCGAAGCTCGATCCCGTCGAAGCGCTGCGGGGAGAGTGAGCGGATGATGGGCATGAAAATCCAGCATCTTCCCGGCGGCCTTGCCGCCGCCAGCGCGACCGCGCGCCCGAGCTTGTGCGAGGGAAACCGGGCGTCAGCCCGGCAGGATAAAACCGGCCTTGCCGCCGCCAGCGCAACGGCGCGCCCGAGCTTATGCGGGGGATCAAGATAAGATGACCATTCCCGCGCTTCAGATCGCCAACGTTCACCGCACCTATCGGCAGGGCGACAATGCCGTCGCGGTGCTGGCGGGTGCCGACCTCGCCATCCGTCCCGGCGAGATGGTGGCGCTCGTGGCACCCTCCGGCGCCGGCAAGTCGACGCTCCTTCATATCGCCGGCCTGCTCGAACATCCGGACGAGGGCGAGGTTTTCGTCGGAGAGAAGGCGACCGCCGCGCTCGACGATCTCGCCCGCACCCGGCTCCGGCGGCAGGAAATCGGTTTCGTCTATCAGTTCCACCACCTGCTGCCGGAGTTCTCGGCGCTGGAGAACGTAGTGCTCCCGCAGCGGATCGCCGGGCTCGCGGTGGAGGAGGCTGCAAAGCGCGCGACGGAAATTCTCGGCTTCCTCGGGCTGTCGCACCGGGTGGATCACCGCCCGGGTGAGCTATCCGGCGGCGAACAGCAGCGTGTGGCGATCGCGCGCGCCGTGGCCAATACGCCGCGCCTGTTGCTGGCGGACGAACCGACCGGCAATCTCGACCCCGGCACGGGCGAACATGTGTTCTCGACCCTGCTCGCGCTCGTCAAGCAATCCGGCCTCGCTGCGCTGGTCGCGACGCATAACCTTGACCTCGCACAGCGGATGGACCGCCGCATTACGCTGAAAGAGGGGCGGGTGGTCGATCTGCCGTGAGTTTCGACGGGTTCACGCTTTTCGGCCTGCTGGCCGTCACCGCAATGTTGGTGACTTACGCGCTGGAGGCGCGTCACCCGCACTTCGTGCTCGCCTTCGCGTTCGCGTGCCTCGCCGGGTCTGCTTACGGCTTTCTGCAGGGCGCATGGCCCTTCGGCGTCGTCGAGGTCATCTGGGCCGGCATTGCGGTCCGGCGGTGGCGGGAACGCATCCGATCCTGATTTTTCACAGGATTAGGTCTTGACCGATCCGGTTGGATAGATTAGAACAAAACAAGAACATTCTTCTTGTGGAGGGCGTTATGCGGGCTGTGGAAGACATGATTGAACTCGCTTCGATCGCGGCTTTTTTCGCTATGATGGCGTTCTGGGCCGGTGTTGGAACCAACTGGCCTCTTGTGTGACCGATCGGGAGGAGCGTGCCGATGAAGGGGCCGGGCTTCGTTCATCTGCATGTGCATTCCTCGTTCTCGCTGCTGCAGGGCGCGCTGACGATTACCAAGCTCGCCAAGCTGGCCGCACAGGATCAGATGCCGGCGCTGGCGATCACCGACACCAACAACCTGTTCGGTGCGCTGGAGTTTTCCGAGAAGCTGTCTGGCTCGGGCCTCCAGCCGATCGTCGGCATCGAAATGGTGGTGGATTTCGCTGACCGGCCGGTGGTCCGCAACCGGCCATCCTCGGCCTTGGAATCCCGAGGCTCGATCGTCCTTCTGGCGGCAAGCGAGGAGGGCTATGCCAACCTGATGGCGCTTTCCAGCCGCGCCTTTCTCGATTCGCCCGCGTCTGAGGGCGTGCATCTGCCGCTGTCGGCCCTGGCGGGGCGGAGCGCAGGCCTCATCGCCATGACCGGTGGCGGCATCGGCCCGGTCGACCGGGCCTTCGCGCTCGGCGGCGTCGATCTCGCGCGAGCCCGGCTCGACAGTCTCAGAGCGCTGTTTCCGCGTTGCCTCTATGTCGAGATCGAGCGGTTTGGACTTCTTGAGGCGCAGAGACTGGAGCCGATGCTGATCGACCTCGCGGTCGAGGCACAATTGCCGATCGTCGCGGCGAATAACGTCCATTTCGGATCGGCAGGCGATTTCGAGGCGCATGACGCGCTCCTGTGCATCGCCGGCGGGCATTCGGTGGATGATGCCCAGCGCCCGCGCCTGACCGTCGAGCATCGGTTCAAGACACGCGAAGAGATGATGGCGCTGTTCGCCGATCTTCCGCAGGCGCTGGCGAGCACGGTCGAGATCGCCCGCCGCTGCCATTATCGGCCGCGCACCCGCAAACCGATCCTGCCGCGGTTCACCGCGGAGGCGGTCGACGGTGCCGAGGCCATCGAGCTGAAGCGACAAGCGGAAGAGGGGCTGGCGATGCGGCTCGCCGCCCATGGTCCGGCGGCCGGTCTTGCCGTCAAGGACTACGAGGAGCGTCTGGCTTTCGAACTCTCGGTCATCGAGCGGATGCAATATCCCGGCTACTTCCTCATCGTCGCGGATTTCATCAAATGGGCCAAGGCGCACGACATTCCCGTCGGGCCGGGGCGCGGATCGGGCGCCGGCTCGCTTGTTGCCTATTCCTTGACGATTACCGATTTGGATCCATTGCGTTACGGGTTGTTCTTCGAGCGATTTCTTAATCCTGAGCGTATCTCGATGCCGGATTTCGATATCGATTTCTGTCAGGACCGACGCGACGAGGTGATCCGCTATGTCGTCGGTCGCTACGGCGAGGGCCGCGTCGCACAGATCATCACCTTCGGCACGCTGCTCGCGCGCGGCGTGTTGCGCGATGTCGGGCGCGTGCTCGGCCTGCGCTATTCGGAAGTGGACCGGCTGACCAAGCTGGTGCCGCTCTATCGCGATCCGAAATCCGACATGCCGGTGACCCAGTTCAACA
>JAVTWI010000264.1:0-6066 GCA_032229845.1 Rhabdaerophilum sp. | reverse complement strand
GCCGGTCTGCCAGAACACGTCGATCGGGATGCCGCCGCGCGGATACCAGTAGCCGCCGATCCGAAGCCAGCGCGGCTCGAGCAGGCCGACCAGGTCCTTGGCCACGCGCACCGTGCAATCCTCGTGGAACGCGCCGTGATTGCGGAACGAGCCGAGGTAAAGCTTGAGCGACTTCGATTCCACAAGCCAGTTCCCCGGCACGTAATCGATGACGAGGATGCCGAAATCCGGCTGGCCGGTGACCGGGCAGATCGAGGTGAATTCCGGGCAGGTGAAGCGCGCGACGTAATCCGCATCCGCGTGCGGGTTCGGCACCCGGTCGAGGATGGCTTCCTCGGGCGAGGCGGGCAGGGCGCTCGCCTTGCCGAGTTGCGAGGTTTCGAAGGGGGCTTTGCTCATGAGCGAATTTCCGCGCGAGGCGGCTTTCCTAATTGGCGTGATCCCGATATGAGCGGCACCCATAGACCAGCTTCCCGTATTTCCCAACTGCTCCGGAGCCTTCCATGACCCTGATCGTCGATGTCCTCGCCCGCGAAATCCTCGACAGCCGCGGCAACCCGACCGTCGAAGTCGATGTCGTTCTGGAAGATGGCTCCTTCGGCCGCGCGGCGGTGCCCTCGGGCGCCTCGACCGGCGCGCACGAGGCGGTGGAACTGCGCGACGGCGGCAAGCGCTACCTCGGCAAGGGCGTGACCAAGGCGGTCGAGCACGTCGTCACCGAGATTTCCGAGGCGATCACCGGCATGGACGCGGAGGATCAGGTCGGCGTCGATCAGGTGATGATCGATCTCGACGGCACCAAGAACAAGGGCCGTATCGGCGCGAACGCGATCCTCGGCGTCTCGCTCGCGGTCGCCAAGGCGGCGGCGGAAGCGCGCGGCCTGCCGCTCTATCGCTACGTCGGCGGCACCTCGGCCCGCGTTCTTCCCGTTCCGATGATGAACATCGTCAACGGCGGCGCGCATGCCGACAACCCGATCGACTTCCAGGAATTCATGATCATGCCGATCGGCGCCGCCTCGTTCGGCGAAGGTCTGCGGATGGGCGCCGAGGTATTCCACACCCTCAAGAAGGCGCTCAAGGATGCCGGCCACAACACCAATGTCGGCGACGAGGGCGGCTTCGCGCCGAACCTCAAGAGCGCCGAGGCCGCGCTCGATTTCGTGATGGCCTCGATCGAGAAAGCCGGCTTCAAGCCGGGCCGCGACGGCGATATCGCCATCGCGCTCGACTGCGCCTCGACCGAATTCTTCAAGGATGGTGTCTACGATTATCACGGCGAGAAGAAGAAGCGCGACATCAAGGCCCAAGTGAAATACCTCGAAAAGCTCGTCAACGATTACCCCATCGTCTCGATCGAAGACGGCATGTCGGAAGACGACTGGGAGGGCTGGAAGCTGCTGACGGACCGCGTCGGCGCCAAGTGCCAGCTCGTCGGCGACGACCTGTTCGTCACCAATGTCGAGCGCCTCGAACAGGGTATCAGGACCGGCACCGGCAACTCGATCCTCGTCAAGGTCAACCAGATCGGCTCGCTCACCGAGACGCTCGCCGCCGTCTCGATGGCGCAGCGCGCAGGCTATACCGCCGTGATGTCGCACCGCTCGGGCGAGACCGAGGACGCGACGATCGCCGATCTCGCGGTCGCCACCAACTGCGGCCAGATCAAGACCGGCTCGCTCGCCCGCTCGGACCGGACCGCGAAATACAACCAGCTCCTCAGGATCGAGGGCGAACTCGGCGACATGGCGATCTACGCCGGGCGCGCGGCGCTGAAGGCACTCGCCTGAGATGACAAACCCTCCTGCCGCGGCAGCCCCTCCGCCGCGGCGGGGCCTCGCCATTCTCGCGATGCTCGGTGCCGTTCTGATCTACGGCACCAATTTCGCGATCTCGCGTCACGCGCTGCTCAACGGCATGACGCCGCATGACCTGACGGCGCTGCGCTTTCTGTTCTCCGGCCTGCTGCTGCTGCCCCTGTTCCTGAAGTCGGGCGTGACGACCTGCGCCGGCGTCGGCTGGGGCAGGGGGCTGGTGCTGACGCTGATGTCCGGCCTGCCGATGACCATGCTGATGATGCAAGGGCTCGCCTGGTCGCCGGCCGCGCATGGCGCCGCCATCGGCCCCGGCACCGTGACCGTGATCGGCGCGCTCGGTGGCGCGGTGCTGTTCGGCGTCCGGCCGCCGCGCAATGTCGTCATCGGTATTCTGGTCGTCCTCTCCGGGCTGGCGCTGATCGGTTTCGCAGCCTCAGCCTCCGGCGCGCGCAACGTCATCCTCGGCGATCTCTGCTTCCTCGGCGTCGGGTTGATCTGGGGCGGCTACCCGCTGATGCTCCAGCTCTGGCGCGTCGATCCCTTGAAGGCGACGGCGATCCTCTCGGTGCTCTCGCTGGCGGTGTTCCTCCCGTATTATCTCCTGACGCAGCATTCGAACCTGCCCTCGATCCCGCTGTGGATCGTGCTGCTTCACGGCGTCAATCAGGGCATCCTCAACGTCGTCGTCGGGCTCTGGCTGTGGGGCTGGGCCGCGCGCGAGATCGGCGCCGCCGAATCCGGCCGCTATCCACCGCTGATCCCGGTGATCGGCGCCTTGAGCGCGATCCCGCTGCTCGGCGAATGGCCGGGGCCTTACCAATGGGGCGGCATCGCGCTCATCGTCGGCGGGCTACTGCTCGCGACGCGGCGGTAGGGCATTGGGGCTTCCTTAACCAGCCCCGGCGATACTTCCTGCCGAAGCGCAACTGCGCGCCCGAGCTTATGCGCGGGGACGTGCCGCAAAGCGGCAAGGGGAACTTCGCATGATCATCCACACGCGTCGCCGACACATCAGCTTCCTTGTCGTGTTCCACACGATCGCGTGGGGATCTTCGGCCTATTTCGCGCATTCGGCCTACACCGGCAATCGCGGCATCATCGCCAAGAAGGAAGCCAAGGCCAAGACGCAGGAAACCCTCGACAGGATCGCCGAGGCCAAGCACGTCCGCGCCACCTGGGAGCGCCGCGTGAACCAGCTCTCCGGCACCGAGGTCGATCGTGACCTCCTCGACGAGCGCCAGCGCCTGATGCTCAACCTCGCGCACAAGAACGACCTCGTCATCGAACTCAACCGCTGACCAAAGTCCCCGGCCATCGCGCGGAGAAGCCATGCGAATTGCGCAAGGCTTTGTTTTTGGGGCCGCGAAATTCCATTGTGCGGTGCAAAAGCGCGCTCAATTTCCAGCCAGCCATGCGGATCGCGCAGGACATAAATGTCGCGGCGGCAGTTTTTCACGTCTGGCCTTTGTGGCAAAAAGCGCTAAGCCTTAAGGGCAGGCAGCTCCCGCAAGGGAGAATGAAGACGCTCAAAGGCGCGAATAACCGGGTTGAAACGTTCAGGACGAGGGGATCTCATGGCTTCCAAAGCAGCCAAGCCGAGTGCCGTATCCAAATCTGCCGCCTCTAAAGCGTCCGGGCCCAAATCCGGCCCCAAACCTTTCACCAAGGATGAAGACCTGCTCGCCTATCGCGAGATGCTGCTGATCCGCCGCTTCGAGGAGAAGGCCGGCCAGCTTTACGGCATGGGTCTCATCGGCGGTTTCTGCCATCTCTACATCGGGCAGGAGGCGGTGGTCGTCGGCATGCAGATGGCCGCCAAGCCCGGCGATCAGGTCATCACCGGCTACCGCGATCACGGTCATATGCTCGCCTGCGGCATGGACGCGAACGGCGTCATGGCCGAGTTGACCGGCCGCAAGGGCGGTTATTCCAAGGGCAAGGGCGGCTCGATGCACATGTTCAGCCGCGAGAAGCAGTTCTTCGGCGGCCACGGCATCGTCGGCGCGCAGGTCGCGCTCGGCACGGGCCTCGCCTTCGCCGACAAGTATCGCTCGAACGGCAACGTCAGCATGATCTATTTCGGCGACGGCGCGGCCAATCAGGGCCAGGTTTACGAGAGCTTCAACATGGCGGAGCTGTGGAGCCTGCCGGCGATCTACGTGATCGAGAACAACCGCTACGCGATGGGCACCGCCGTGACGCGCGCCTCCGCGCAGACGGATTTCTCCAAGCGCGGCGTGTCCTTCAACATCCCCGGCGAGCAGGTGGACGGCATGGACGTTCAGGCCGTTCGCGAGGCCGCGCTGCGGGCGATGGAGTTCGCCCGCGCCGGCAAGGGCCCGTATATCCTCGAAATGCAGACCTACCGCTATCGCGGCCACTCGATGTCCGATCCGGCGAAGTATCGCTCGAAGGATGAGGTGGACAAGATGCGCTCCGAGCACGATCCCATCGATCAGGTGCGCGAGCGCCTCATCAAGAAGCACAGGATCGCCGAGGACGAGATCAAGAAGATCGACGCCGAGGTGCGCCGCATCGTCAACGAAAGCGCGGAATTCGCGACCGTCGACGCCGAGCCGGATCCGTCCGAGCTCTGGACCGACATCACGCTCTGAATTCCCCTGCTTCAACGAGACCGGATCATACCCATGCCCATCGATGTTCTGATGCCCGCCCTGTCGCCCACCATGGAGAAGGGCAACCTCGCCAAATGGCTCAAGAAGGAAGGCGACACCATCAAGTCCGGCGATGTGATCGCCGAGATCGAGACCGACAAGGCCACCATGGAAGTGGAGGCCGTTGACGAAGGCATTCTCGCGAAAATTCTCGTCGAGGCGGGCGCGCAGGATGTCGCGGTCAACACCAAGATCGCGATCATCGCCGGCGAGGGCGAGGATGTGAACGCCGCGAGCGCGGCTTCGGCCCCCACCGCTGCACCCGCCGCCGCTCCGGCTCCGGCTGCCGCTCCCGCCGCCACTGTTCCGGCCGCTCCCCGCACCGAAGCCGCCGGCTACGATGCCTCGGGCGAGGTTCCTGCCGGCACCGAGATGGTCAAGACCACCGTCCGCGAAGCCCTTCGTGACGCCATGGCCGAGGAAATGCGGCGTGACGGCGATGTCTTCGTCATGGGCGAGGAGGTCGCGGAATATCAGGGCGCCTACAAGATCACGCAGGGGCTGCTGCAGGAGTTCGGCGCGCGGCGCGTCATCGATACGCCGATCACCGAGCACGGCTTCGCCGGCATCGGCGTCGGCGCGGCGCTCTCGGGCCTCAAGCCCGTGGTCGAGTTCATGACCTTCAACTTCGCGATGCAGGCCATCGACCACATCATCAACTCGGCCGCGAAGACGCTCTACATGTCCGGCGGCCAGCTCGGCTGCCCGATCGTGTTCCGCGGCCCGAACGGCGCGGCGGCGCGCGTCGCGGCCCAGCACAGCCAGGATTACGCGGCCTGGTACAGCCAGATCCCCGGCCTCAAGGTGATCCAGCCGTGGTCGGCGGCGGATGCGAAGGGCCTGCTCAAGGCCGCGATCCGCGATCCGAACCCGATCATCTTCCTCGAAAACGAAATCCTCTACGGCCAGTCCTTCGACGTGCCGAAGATGGATGATTTCGTCCTCCCCATCGGCAAGGCGAAGGTCGTCCGGCCGGGCCACCACGTCACGCTCGTCTCCTTCGGCATCGGCATGACCTACGCCATGAAGGCGGCGGACGCTCTCGCGGGCGAGGGGATCGAGGCCGAGGTTATCGACCTGCGCACCATCCGCCCGATGGATGTCGCCACCGTGGTCCGCTCGATCCAGAAGACCAACCGCTGCGTCGCCATCGAGGAAGGCTGGCCGCAATCCGGCGTCACCGCCGAGATCGGCATGAAGATCATGGAAGAGGCCTTCGATTATCTCGATGCGCCGGTCGCCCGCGTCACCGGCAAGGATGTGCCGATGCCGTATGCCGCCAACCTCGAGAAACTGGCGCTGCCGGCTGTCGGCGAAGTCGTCGCCGCGGCCAAAGCCGTCTGCTATCGCTAAGGAGAGACCGGGATGCCGATCAATATTCTGATGCCGGCCCTCTCTCCGACGATGGAGAAGGGCAATCTGGCCAAATGGACCAAAAAAGAGGGTGATGCGATCAAGGCGGGCGATGTGATCGCCGAGATCGAGACCGACAAGGCGACGATGGAAGTCGAAGCCGTGGACGAGGGCGTGCTGGCCAAGATCGTCGTCGCCGCCGGCACGACCGACGTGCCGGT
>JAVTWI010000263.1:0-6131 GCA_032229845.1 Rhabdaerophilum sp. | reverse complement strand
CGCCGCATCGTCGTACCCTTGATGACCGGCGGGATCGTCGCCGGTTTCGTGACCAGCTTCGCGACGGCGGCAGTCGAACTCTCGGCGACGATGATGCTTGTGCAAAACACCTCCGACGCGCCCTTGGCCTACGGGCTCTACGTCTTCATGCAGTCGCCGGCCGGTCGGGGCGCCGGTGCCGCCCTTGGCATGATCGCGGTGCTGATCGTCGGTCTTTCAACCTATCTCTCGACCGTCCTTGCCGAGCGTGACCGCGCGGCCAAGGCCGGTGCGGCGACCTGAGCCGGAGGAACGATGTCCGCCAACGACAACCTGAGCCGCGCCGAAGCCGCCGATATCCGCATCGAGGGCGTGAACCTCTCCTATGGCAAGACCCATGTGCTGAAGGATGTCTCGCTTGCGATCGAGCCGGGCGAGTTCTTCGCGTTTCTCGGCCCGTCCGGCTGCGGCAAGACGACGCTGCTGCGCCTCATCGCCGGGTTCAACGTCGCGCAGACCGGCTCGGTGCGCATTGGCGGCGCGGAGGTGGCGGATCTGCCGCCGTGGAAGCGCGATGTCGGCATGGTGTTCCAGTCCTACGCGCTCTGGCCGCATATGAGCGTGGCGAGGAACGTCGCCTTCGGGCTGGAGGAGCGGCACCTGCCGCGCGACGAGATCGCCCGCCGCGTCGACGAGGCGCTTGAGCTGGTCGAACTGAAGCACCTCAGGGACCGAAAACCATCACAGCTTTCCGGTGGACAGCAGCAGCGCGTTGCGCTGGCACGCACCATCGCCGTCCGCCCCAAGGTGTTGCTGCTCGACGAGCCGCTCTCGAATCTCGACGCCAAGATGCGCGTTCAGGTGCGCAGCGAATTGCGCGAACTGCAATCGCGGTTGGGGATCACTACGATTTTCGTCACCCACGATCAGGAGGAGGCGAACTCCATCTGTGACCGGGTGGCGGTGTTCAACGATGGCGCGATCCAGCAGGTCGGCACCCCGATCGAGCTTTACGACCGGCCGGCGAACCTGTTCGTCGCGAACTTTCTCGGCACCGCGAATATCCTCGACGGCAAGGCGGCCGGCGCAGGCGAAGCGCGGCGTTTCGAGGTCGCGGGCGGCGGCCATTTCGTCATTCCCGCCGACGCACCGGTCGAGGATGGCGCGCGCCTCGTGTTCCGCCCGCAGGACGCCGCGATCGGTCTTCCGGCCGGCGAAGGCCCGGCCGGCGCCGTCACCACCCGCGAATTCCTCGGCGCGACGATGCGCTACGTCGTGCGGGTTGGCGATGGCGACATCATGATCGACGTGCCGCACCGCGCCGGCTCGGCGCAGTTCCAGCCGGGAGATCGGGTCGGCGTGACGCTCGACCCCGCACGGGCGATGTTCCTCGCCCGCTAAGTCGCGAGGTCGCGCCTTACCCCTGCGCCTTCACCTTCTGGCGGAAGGCATGAAGCAGCGGCTCGGTGTAGCCGTTCGGCTGGGCGACGCCCTCGAACACCAGTGCCCGCGCGGCCTGATAGGCGAGCGAGGTTGCCTCATTGCCCGACATCGGCTTGTAGGCCGGATCGCCGACGTTCTGGCCGTCGACCTTTTTCGCCATGCGCGCGAAGGCGGCATCGACCTGCTCGCGGGTGCAGACGCCGTGCAGCAGCCAGTTGGCCATGTGCTGCGAGGAGATGCGCAGCGTCGCGCGGTCTTCCATCAGGCCGATGTCGTGGATATCCGGCACCTTCGAGCAGCCGATGCCCTGATCGACCCAGCGCACCACGTAACCGAGAATGCCTTGCGCGTTGTTGTCGAGTTCGGCGGCGATCTCTTCGCCCGACCAGTTCTTGCCGAGCGCGAGCGGGATCGTCAGCAGCGCCGCGAGCGGCGCGACCCTCTCCGTGGCGCGTTCCTTCTGGCGGGCATAGACATCGACCTGATGATAATGCGTCGCATGCAGGGTGGCGGCGGTCGGCGAGGGGACCCAGGCGGTTGTCGCGCCAGATTTCGGATGGCCGATCTTCTGCGCCAGCATGTCGTTCATGCGATCCGGCGCGGCCCACATGCCCTTGCCGATCTGCGCCTTGCCGGAAAGCCCGCAGGCGAGGCCGATCTGCACGTTGCGGTCCTCGTAGGAGGAAATCCACGACGAGGTCTTCATCTCGCCCTTGCGGATCATCGGCCCGGCCTGCATCGAGGTGTGCATCTCGTCGCCGGTGCGGTCGAGGAAGCCGGTGTTGATGAAGACGATGCGGTTGCGCACCGAATGGATGCAGGCCGCGAGGTTGGCCGAGGTGCGGCGCTCCTCGTCCATCACGCCGACCTTGAGCGTGTTGCGCGCCATGCCGAGGATATCCTCGATGGCGTCGAACAGGTCGTTGGTGAAGGCGGCTTCCGCCGGCCCGTGCATCTTCGGCTTGACGACATAAACGTTGCCGTTGCGCGAATTGGCGCGCTTGCCCTTGATGTCGTGCAGCGCGATCAGCGAGGTGACGATGCCGTCGAGAATGCCTTCCGGCGCTTCCGAACCGTCAGCGAGCAGCACGGCCGGGTTGGTCATCAGGTGGCCGACATTGCGGACGAACAGCAGCGAACGGCCGGGCAGGGAGAAGCTCTTGCCGTCCGGTCCGGTGTAGGTCCGGTCCGCGTTGAGCTTGCGGGTCATCATCTTTCCGCCCTTCTCGAAGGTGTCTTCGAGGGTGCCGTCCATCAGGCCGAGCCAGTTCGAATAGGCGGCGACCTTGTCCTCGGCATCGACGGCGGCGATCGAATCCTCAAGGTCGACGATCGTGGTGAGCGCGGATTCGAGGATCACGTCAGCGAGGCCCGCCGGATCGGTCTTGCCGATGCGGCTGGATTTGTCGATCACAAGTTCGATATGCAGCCCGTTGTTCTTGAACAGCAGGTTGTCGCCGCTGCGGCCGACGAAGCGCTCCGGGTTGGCGAGGTTCGGCTGCCCGCCGGTCCAGTTGGTCCAGCTTCCCGAGGCGAGCGGGAGGGCCGTGTCGAGGAATGCCTTCGCGAACGCGATCACCTTGGCGCCGCGCGCGGGATCGTAGCCGCCGGCGACCGGCGGTTCGATGGCGTCGGTGCCGTAGAGGGCGTCGTAGAGGCTGCCCCAACGGGCGTTGGCGGCGTTGAGCACGAAGCGCGCGTTGAGCACCGGCACCACGAGCTGCGGGCCGGCCGAGGTCGCGATCTCCGCGTCCACATTCTGCGTGCCGACTGCGAACGGCGCCGGCTCGGGCACGAGATAGCCGATCTCGCGCAGGAAGGCGGCATATTCGGCCGGATTGGGCGAGACACCCGCGCGTGCCTTGTGCCAGGCATCGATCTTCGCCTGCATGTCGTCGCGGATCGCCAGCAGCTCGCGATTGCGCGGCGCGAAACGTCCGAAGATGGCGGCGGCGCCCTTCCAGAAGGCGTCGGCGGTGATGCCGGTCGCGGGCAGGACGCGGTTGTCGATGAAGGTGGCAAGCTCCACCGCCACCTGAAGCCCGGCCTTGTCGATCCGTTTCGTCATCTCGCGTCCCCTTGCGATTGCCTGTCCAGTTTGCTCAACCGAAGGTCTTAACCGAACTCGACGCAGCCACAAAGGCGCATGTAATCTCAAAGATTATTGCTTTTTTAGAAAAAATTGGATCGCCTCAATCCTCGCATTCACCGCCGTAGACGTGATCGTGCACCACCCAACCTGTGCGTGGTTTGGCCTTGTCCTCCGGTGCGGGCGACCATTTGACACGAACCCAGCCATTGCGCGGTTCAAAACGCCCGACCTGTTTGATCATTCCCCCCGGCGGCATGCGCGCGATGAGTTTTGACTTCACATCCGGCTTTTCATGCAGGGCGGCGGGGCTATGGTCCGTCTTGGGGATATAACAGTTGAAGGCCTGCGCAGCGGGCGCCCCGATGAGCGCGAACAGAGCAGGGAGGGTAAACCGCAGCGCTTTCACAGATCTGTTCCTCAGCCGCATTCATCGAAGACGGAGGTATGCGCCCAGCCCTTGCGAACTTTCTCGTACCCCGGATCGCCGGGGTTGGGCATCTCCACGCCGGGGAAATGCGCGATATAGAACCATTTGCCCTTCTTGATGACGTCGCCGCCCTTCTTCTGCATGTCGACGATCTCGCCCGGTAGCATCTTCACGAGCATCTTGGCATCGCGGGAAGGCTTTTCACGCAGCGCGGCGAAACCGTCGCTCGTTTTGTTGATGGTGCAGACGGTGAATTGCTCGGCGCGCGCACCGGAGAGACCGACGGCAAGAACGAAGGTGGCGACGGCGATAGACTTGAAGGCGAGGTGGGGCATCACGAAACCTCCGAAGGGCGCGATGAGACATTAGAAGAAGATGCCGATACTGAACAGGAGGCATCGAAAGAGCTTGGCGGCAACGCGTCTAGGCGCACGGGGGCCTCAGTTCAGTGCGCAGGCGCACCGCGCCCAAAAGAACGATCCCGCTCAGTGACCGACCTTGCTCAGCACATCCGCGCGCAGGAAGCGTTCGACGAACAGCATGAACAGCACCGAGGGCACCAGCAGGATCAGCGCGGTGATCGAGGCGATCTGGTAGTTGCCGCCCATCGAGGCGTTGTAGAGCAGCAGCGGCAGGGTCGAGACCTGCGGCACGCCGACGAAAAAGGTTCCGGTAAATTCATCAAGCGATTCCAGGAACACGAAAATCGCCGAGGCGATGATGCCCGGAAGCGCCAGCGGCAGCGTGATCGTGAAGAAGGTGCGCAGCGGCGAGGCGCCCATGTTGCGGGCGGCGAGTTCGAGATCGCGGTCGACCGCCGCGAAAGCCGCCGCCGCGATCCACACAGAATAGACAAGCCCGTGCGCGGCATGGACCAGCACCACGCCGGCGACGGTGCCGGTGAGCCCGATCTGATAGAAGAGCTTGGCGACGTTGATGTAGATCGCGACCGAGGGAAACGCCTGCGGCAGCAGGAACAGGATCATGATCGCAGCGCGCAGCGGCAGCTTGAGCCGGGCGAGGGCGTAGCCGGCGGGGATGGCGAGCGCCAGCGACACCGCGACAGTGAGCAGCGCGATCCAGACGCTCGTCAACAGCGAGGCCATGGCGTCGCCGGTCGGCCGGAACACCACCTCCCAGTAACGCAGGCCGTAGGTCACCGGCAGCTTGAACGGCGTGTACCAGCGCTCCGCGACCGACCACAGTGCGAGGTTGGTCAGCGGGCCGAAGATCGCGAAAGCGAACAGCGCCAGCGCGCCGATCTTCGCCAGTGTCGCGGGGAGAGCGCGTGCGGCGGTCATCGTGCCTGCGCCTCGTGCTGGCGGAGATTGTGGCGCAGGTAGATCCACGCGACGATCGCCGTGATGCCGTAGGAGACCACGCCCAGCGCGTTGGCGGTCGGGTAGTCGCCATAGGCATTGATGCGGAACGCCATGTCGACGGTCAGCATCGTCGGCTGCGAGCCGGCGACCATCATCGGCACGGAAAGCACCGAGAGCATCGTTACAAATGACAGTACCAGCGCGACGAGCAGGGTCTGGCCGACCTGCGGCAGCACGATCTCGATCAGGCAGCGCAGGCGCGAGGCACCGAGATTGCGCCCCGCCTCGATGGTCGAGCGGTCGATGGAAGCCATCGCGCCGGCCAGCATCAGGATCACGAACGGCGCCTGCTTCCAGACGAAGGTGATGACGATGCCGCGCCAGTCGAGAAAGCTCGTGGTCATGGAGGGGTCGAGCACGCCGAGGCTGACGAGCGTGTTGTTCATCATCCCGTTCTTGGCGAGAAAAGTGCGCATGCACTGCCCGGCGACGATGAAGGGAATGAACAGCGGCCAGCGGTAAAGCTGTTTGAGCACCGCCACCAGCCAGCCGGTCTCGCTGAGCGTGAGAATGCCGGCAATCGCGATCGACAGGAGCGCGATCAGCAGGGTCGAAAGCCCGATAATCAGCAGGGTGAAGACGATGTCGGTCGAATAGAGTTCGAACGCCTTGCGGAAATGCGCGAGCGAAAACTCGCCGTTGAGCGTGAAGGCCGCCATCAGCGAATAGCCCAGCGGCCAGAGGAACAGCGCCGCCACCAGCGCGAGCGCCGGGGCCACGAGCAGCAGGCCGAAGAGCGAGGGGCGGGGCATGGTTTCAGGAAGGCTCGGTTTTCGGAAGAGGAAAGCCTCCCGCCCGAAGGCGGGAG